>JBHADA010000033.1:0-22829 GCA_041854805.1 Arachnia sp. | reverse complement strand
CGTGGGGACGAACCCGCGCTCGGTAAGCGTCATCGGACGCAGCCGGAGCCGGCCAATGCGCCCCGCTCCGGAATGGGCGGTGGCGCCCTGCAGGGGTGTCGCGCTGCCGGCCAACAGAAAACGTCCGCCCGCTGAGTCGGCGTCGACGGCACGACGCACCGCATCCCAGATCCCGGGGACCTTTTGCCACTCGTCGACGAAGACGGGGTGGGTGCGCCGCAGGGCCGCGTCCGGATCCGCGGCCACCGTTTGGCGCTGTCGCTCGTTGTCTAGGTTCAGCACGCTCCGGCGCGTTGGAGTGCAGTGGTGGACTTGCCCACTGCCTTTGGGCCGTCCAAGGCGATGGCCGGTACGTAGTCAAACAACTCGTCCAAGAGTAGATCGACCGTTCGAGCCCGGTAATTCATAGCTCTAAGTTGCATCGAGCATGGTTTCTAGGGTACATCGAGCAGGAGGTCTAGGGTGCATCGAGCAGGGTGCCTCGGTGCGTCGACCTGAGGCTCCTGGCGTGGGGTAGGGCGTGCCGATCTGGCGCCTTCGGTTATCCGAGTCGGGGATAGACCGGCTGCCACATGGCGTCCTGCACCGCTTGGATCAGGTTCTCGGGCTGGCGGGTAGCCACGCCATCGGCGATCGCTTGGCGGGCGAGGGCGACGGCCACCGTCGCCGACGACGCGCGCAGGTTCTCTACCGGCGGCAGCAGCGCCGCGCCCGGCGGCGTCGGGTCCACCTGCCCGGCCACGGCCTCCGCGGCGGCTAGGAGCATCGCGTCGGTGACTCGGCTCGCGCCGGAGACGATGGTGCCTAGGCCCAGCCCCGGGTAGAGGAGGGCGTTGTTGCCTTGACCGATGGTGTAGGCGGTTGACTCGTAGTAGAAGGGCTCCACGGGGATCCCAGTGGCCACGAGGGCCTTGCCCTTCGACCAGGCGATCACATCAGCGGGCATGGCCTCGATCCGCTCGGTGGGATTCGATAGCGGCAGCACGATGGGGCGCTCCACGGCAGCGCTCATCGCCTCGATGACTTCCCGAGTGAACGCGCCGTGATCCGTGGAGGTGCCAATCAGGATCGTGGGCTGGGCGCGTCGCACTACCTCGAGCAGCTCGACGGCGCCGCGGCTGGACCTCGCCCATTCTTCGGCCTCGGCGGCCGGGCGGGCGTAGGCGGCCTGATAGTCGGGCAGGCCCGGCATGTCGTTAGTGACCAGGCCGTCGCGGTCCACCAGCCAGATCCGTGCCTTCGCCTCCTCCGGGCTCAGACCGGCTCGCACCATCCCAGCGTGGATCTGATCCGCCATGCCCGTGCCGGCGGTGCCTGCCCCATAGACCACCAGCCGCTGGTCGGCGAAGGTTTGGGAGGTGACCTTCATCCCCGAGAACACGGCGGCCATCACGATGGCCCCGGTGCCCTGCATGTCGTCGTTGAAGATGCGGTACTCGTCGCGGTGGGACACTAGGATGCGGCGGGCGTTGGCGGGGCCGAAATCCTCGAAGTGGAGCAGCGCGTTGGGGTAGAGCTCTTTGGCCACTTTCAGGTACTCGTCGATGAGGGCGTCGTAGCGGTCGCCCCGGATACGGGCGTGGCGGTTGCCCAAATATGCCGGGTCATTGAGGAGAGCCTCGTTGTCGGTGCCGCAGTCGAGGTTGACCGCGATGGCCCGCTCGGGGTGGATGCCAGCGGCGGCGGTGTAGACGGCGAGCTTGCCCACGGAGATGTCGGTGCCGTTGACCCCCCAGTCGCCGATGCCCAAGATCTCTTCGGCGTCGGAGACCACCAGCAGGTCGACATCGTCGGGTCCTAACCCGAGGGAGGTGAAGGACAGCCGCACGTCCTCGATGCGGTCGATGGAGAGATAGACGGCGCGGGAGCGGCGGTAGTCGCGGCTCCACTTCTTAATGGCCTCTCCGACGGTGGGGTCGTAGACGATCGGCAGCAGTTCGGCCAGGTTATCCGTGAGGACTCGGTAATAGAGGACCTCGTTGCGGTCGTGCAACTGATCCAGGAAGACGTACTTCTGCAGATCTGTCGTGAACGACTGCAACTGCGCATAGGCGCGGGCAGCCTGCTGCTCCAGCGACTCGACCGCGGAGGGGAACCGGCCGACGAGGCCCAGTCGGCGACGCTCCTCTTCGGTGAAGGCGGTGCCCCGGTTGGTCAACGGGTTGGTCACAATCGCTGGCTTCGGCATTGGTTCTCCTCTAGCTGCTTGCCCCACCATGGTAGGCGCCACCGCACGGTGTTCGATGGCTATGACGAATCGCTCTAGACTTCGCCCATGAGCGTGCCCAATGTTTTGGCCAACCGTTACGCCTCCGCCCAGATGCGAGACATCTGGGCCCCCGAGGCCAAGATCGTCGCCGAGCGGCGGCTGTGGCTGGCCGTGCTGCGTGCCCAGCGTGACCTGGGCGTCGACTTTGGCGGGGCCAACCCCGACGAGGTGATCGCCGCCTACGAACGCGTCATCGACCGCGTCGACCTCGCCTCCATCGACGCCCGCGAACGCGTTACCCGGCACGACGTCAAGGCCCGTATCGAGGAGTTCAACGCGCTATCGGGCTTCGAGCACATTCACAAGGGCATGACCTCGCGGGACCTGACTGAGAACATCGAGCAGTTCCAGGTGCTCGGCTCACTCAAGGTGATCCGGGTCCGTGTCGTGGCCACCCTGGCCGAGCTTGCCCGCCTCGCCACGCAATACTCCGCTCAGGCCGTCACCGGGCGCTCCCACAACGTCGCGGCGCAACTGACGACGCTGGGCAAGCGGTTCGCCACCGCCGCCGACGAGTTGCTGGTGGCGCTGGACCGGCTCGACGGCCTGATCGCCCGCTACCCGGCGCGCGGGATCAAGGGCCCCGTCGGAACCGCGCAGGACATGCTGGACCTCCTCGGCGGGGACGCCGCCAAACTGGCCGAGCTAGAGCGTCGGATCGCCGAAGAGTTGGGTTTCAAGGAGGTGCTCACCTCCACTGGCCAGGTCTACCCCCGCAGCCTGGACTACGACGCCGTCACCGCGCTGGCGCAGGTCTCGGCCGCGCCCTCGAACCTCGCCACCACCATCCGTCTCATGGCCGGCTTGGAACTGGTCACCGAGGGCTTCAAGGAAGGCCAGGTCGGTTCGTCGGCCATGCCCCACAAGATGAACACCCGCTCCTGCGAGCGGGTCAACGGCCTAGCCGTGGTGCTGCGCGGCTACGTCTCCATGGTGGGGGAACTGGCAGGAGACCAGTGGAACGAAGGCGATGTGTCCTGCTCCGTGGTGCGTCGCGTCGCCATGCCCGACGCGTTCTTCGCGCTCGACGGCCTGTTCGAGACCTTCCTCACGGTGTTGGCCGACTTCGGGGCCTTCCCCGCGGTCATCGAGGCGGAGCTGGAACGCTACCTGCCGTTCCTGACCACCACGAAGGTGCTCATGGCAGCGGTCCGCAAAGGTGTGGGTCGTGAGGTGGCCCACGAGGCGATCAAGGAACACGCCGTCGCGGTTGCCTTGGACCTGCGCCGAGGGGCGAAGACCAACGACCTGCTCAGCCGGCTGGCCGCCGACGAGCGCCTTGGCTTGACCCGCGACGAGTTGGAAGCCCTTGTGGGGAGCCCGCTGGAACTTGCTGGCACGGCCCAGGACCAGGTGGCGAGAGTCGCTGGGCGCGTGGCCGAAGTGGTGGCTGCTGCTCCAGACGCGGCCGCTTACCGCCCGGGGGCCGTCCTGTAGTGCCGTGCGCAACGCTAGAGATGCGCGTCAGGAATGCGCATTTCGGCGCGTCCTCTGGCGTGTCGCATGAGAACTAGCAAGAATCTGTTCGTGATACCCGGCGTAGGGAGGGGCTCTACGTCTAGGTGTCAGGCTTGGGGGACACGATGGTGCACGCGGGATCCATAGTGGCCGCATCGCCAAGCGCCATAGGCGCGATGGCTTTCTTGGCTCTTCGCATGGCCGCTGGTGGCGAGTGCTTGGGCTTCTGCATAGACGCGAGGGCCAGCCTCGACGACGAGGACGAACCGATAATAAGCAGGCCGCCGACGGTTGTCGGCGGCCTTACGCATCACTGGTTCAATTGTTTAATGGTCAAGCTTTAGTTCTGCCGTTGATAACTCGCGATGCTTTAGGCCGCCGGGGCCAGTTCCTTGGCGGTGATGGACTTGTGACGTCTGCGGGCGAAGACGAAGCGCTGCTGCACGATGTAGCTGGTGGCGAACAGCGTGGTCTCGGTGAGGATCTTGGCTAAGAGCAAGCCTAGGCCGAGACCGGTCAACGTCGCCATGAGCGCGTAGTTGGCCGCGAGGATAGCTCCCACCAACGCGAAATACTTGATCGCCGAGTCCAGGAACGATGTGGAACCGGCCTTGTCGAAGACGAATCGGCGGTTGGTGACGAAGTTCGCCATTGAGGAGAGAGCGCGAGCCCCCACGACGGAACCGAATAGCCCGGCGCCCAAGGCGTGGAGCGTGAACAAGGCCACCATGTCGATCCCACCGGCCAGCATCGACGACGCGCCGAACTTCACCAGCGGCGCGTAGATGCGCAAGGAATCCCGGATGGGCCGGAAATGAGACGACTCGTTACCCGATAGATAGACGGTCTCAATGGGCACCTGCTCGATGGCATAGCCTGCGTCCTTGGCCTGAAGCAGAAGGTTGAACTCGTACTCGAACCGGTCTCCCTCAACTGACATCAGCCAGGGAAGGAGCTGCGGCGGATAGGCCCGCAGCCCGGTCTGAGTGTCGATCACCCTGGTTCCTGTGGTGAGGGCGAACACCCGGGCGGTGACGGCGTTGCCGATCCTGCTGCGCAGCGGCACCTTGCCAGTGAAGTGGCGCACGCCCAGAACCATGGTGTCGCCGGATTCCGCGAGTGCGTCGGCCACCTTGTGGATATCGGAGATCAGATGCTGGCCGTCCGAGTCCGCACATACCACGCAATGTCCGGGGTAGGTGCGCCGGATGTGGGCGAAGCCGGCCTTGAGGGCGTAGCCCTTGCCATGGTTGTCTGGGTAGCTGACGATATCGCAGCCACGCTGCGCGGCCTGCTGGAAGATGGGGGCGTACGCCGGGCCGGAACCGTCGTCGACCACCACCACCTGGGTCTCGGGATCGATGGAGTCGAGCAGGCCGAGTAGTTTCTCGTCGGGCTCATAGGCGGGGATGAGGATGATCATGGCTTGGCTCACTTCGGAAGGTAGAGGATGTCGCTGGTTTCGCGTTCTTTGTTCTTGCCGAGCGGGTTGGAATACAGGTCGCCGTTGAAATACATGACCGAGGAACCGCCGCCGTCGAGGTTATAGGCCACCTTCGCGCCAAGGTCGACGAAAAGTTGTCCCATCTCCGGCAGCGTCATGCCGCGGGAATATCCCTCGGATCGTCCGTCGATGACTACGAAGAGGAAGTGATTGTCCTCGACCATACCGATTCCGGTGCGGGGCTGATTGCCCTGAATGGAGTGGTTGCCGAAGTTGGTATCGATCTCCACCTGGTCGATGCCGTCGACGACGGCTCCGTCGCTCACGATGCCCGGGCCGAAGCTGAGTGTGTGATAGACGCCCGCGTCGAGCAGCGCCTGAGCGTTGGTGTCGGTCTCCTCGTAGAGCTTCATGGAGCCGTCGGTGTAGATGGCCAGTCCTTGACGGGCGGGAGAGTCGCGGAATACCACCCCGTTGCGAATGACGATGCCCGTGTCGCGGAAACCGTAGTAATCGCCGTTGATCGCCCAGATGGCGTCGTTGTTGGCGGCGATCGACGAGGTGTTTTCGACGATCGACTGCCCGAACTGGTTATTGGCGAACGCGCTCTTGAGCATCGTCGTGTCTTTGAGGGTGACATCAGCGACGTAATAGGTGACGAGGTCGTCGCCGGATCCTTGGGTCGCCTTGGTTAGCTTCAGCGTGTAGGCGTCGGTGGTGTACCCATCATCGGTCAGCGTGGTCTGCCCAGTGTTGACCTGCTGCGCCGACGAGGACGAGGAGCCCTGCTCGGCCTCATAGGCCGACACGTCGGTGATCTCGACCTTGTCGATGACGAAGCGGTCGAGCGCCCAGGCTGTGCCTGCGCCAGCGGCGGCGGTCAGGACGGCTGCGCCGCCGAGGAGTGAACGTCGGGTGATCTTCTTGGTATCGGCCATGGCAGATACTCTGGCGACGCAGCATGTGGCGTCGATGGGTGCATGCTTTGCGTTAGCTGTGGGTCTCTCGGGCCTTGGCCACTTGCTCCTTCGCCCCGTCTAGGAAGCCTTGGCACAGGTCCGCGAGTTTCTCGCCACGCTGCCACAACTCCATCGACTCGGCCAGCGATGCGCCGCCTGATTCCAGCGCGCGCACCACCTCCATCAGCTCGTCGCGGGCCTGTTCGTAGGTGGGCTTCTTCTCAGCCATCGTGTTCCTCCGTCTCGACGACGTCCAGGGCGAGCCGCCCGTCCGTCAAATAGGCATGGATTCTGCCTCCCACCCGGGTATCCCTCGTCGACGACACCGAGGCGTGTTCCTCGTCAACCAGCACGGCATAGCCGCGCTCAAGGGTCCGCTTCGGCGAGAGCGCCCGGATGGTGCCGACTGCTGAGGAGACGGCGGCTGTCTCGTCGGACAGGCGCCGCTCGATCGCCACGGTTAAGCGATGGCGCAGCAGGGCGAGCCGGTCGTAGTGGGCGGTGAAGGCGGCGGTGGGGTCCACCATGACCGGCCGGGCACGCAGGTCGGCGAGTCCGCGCGACTCGTTGGCCAGCAGCCGTTCGATGGCGGCATTCAGGCGGGTGCGGGCTTCCGCCACTGCGGCGGTTTCCATTGCGTGATCCGGCACGATGAGTTTGGCGGCGTCGGTGGGGGTCGACGCACGCACGTCGGCTACGAGGTCCACCACCGGCATGTCGCGTTCATGCCCGACGGCGGTGACCACGGGGGTGCGGGCCTCCGCCACAGCGCGGACCAGCCCTTCGTCGGAGAAGGAGAGCAGGTCTTCCAGTGAGCCGCCGCCGCGGGCGAGGACGATCACGTCCACCTCGGGGTCGGCGTCGAGATCCGTCAACGCCACCATGATCGATTCGGCCGAGTTCGGGCCTTGGACCAGCGCATGCCGGGTGCGGATCTGGGCGGGAGGCCAGCGGCGGGCGACGTTGGTGACGACGTCGCGCTCAGCATCGGAATCGCGCCCGGTGACGAGCCCGATGACGCGGGGAAGAAGTGGCAACGGCCTCTTGCGATGGGGATCGAACAGCCCCTCGGCCTGTAGTTTGCGCTTGAGTTGCTCTAGCCGGGCTAGCAACCGACCTTCGCCCGCCACCCGTAGCTCCAGGCATTCGAAGGTCAGCGACGCGTTGCGTTCCCACACCCGCGGGCGCACCCGGGCAGTCACCTCGGAGCCCTCGGGCAACGGGCCTGCGGCGTCGAGCACCAGCGCGGACGCGGTGACTCGTGCGGACATGTCCGCACGCTTGTCGCGGAGGGTGAGGAACTGGGTGGGCGCGTTGCGACGCTTGATCTCCACCACCTGGGCCTCCACCCAGATCTCGCCGCATCGGCCCACCCAGTCCTTGACCGCCGCCACCACCCGGCCCAGCGGCTGGGGTTGCTCGGGCGAACTCGTGAGGCTCATGCGACTCCTTGGGGCAGGGCTGGGCCCACCTTACCCGTCTGGTTTCGAAAGACGGCCCAACCACGCGGCTCCCATACACTGGGCCCATGACCAGCCAGAACCGCCCCGCCAGGCGCGTTGTCGTCGCCGCTCCGCGCGGCTATTGCGCGGGTGTGGACCGCGCCGTCGTCACCGTAGAGAAGGCGCTCGACCTGTACGGCCCGCCCGTGTACGTGCGTAAACAGATCGTGCACAACAAGCACGTGGTGGAGACGCTTGAGGCGCGTGGAGCGATCTTCGTCGAGGAACTCGATGAGGTGCCTGAGGGAGCCACGGTGGTTTTCTCCGCTCATGGCGTCTCTCCCGCAGTGCATGCCGAGGCGTCAGACCGGGGGCTGAAGACCATCGACGCCACGTGCCCGCTCGTGACCAAGGTGCATCACGAGGCCAAGCGGTTCGCCGCGCAAGATACCCAGATTCTCCTCATCGGCCATGCCGGGCACGAGGAGGTGGAGGGCACCATGGGTGAGGCCCCGGGGAGCACGACCCTGGTCGAGTCGCCAGAGGACGTGGACGGTCTCGAACTGGCGGCCGACGCTAAGGTCGCCTGGCTGTCGCAGACCACCTTGTCGGTGGACGAGACGATGGAGACGGTCTCGCGCCTACGCCAGAGGTTCCCGCTGTTGATGGACCCCCCGTCGGACGACATCTGCTACGCCACGCAGAACCGGCAACTCGCCGTCAAGCAGATCGCGTCCGCCGGGTGCGACCTCATGATCGTGGTGGGCTCGCGCAACTCCTCCAACTCCGTCCGGCTGGTGGAGGTTGCCCTCGAGGCCGGCGCGAAGGCGGCTTACCGCGTCGACAACGCCGACGAGATCGACGACGCATGGCTCGACGGGGTCGAGTCTGTGGGTGTGACCTCGGGAGCCTCGGTGCCGGACGACCTAGTGCAGGGCGTGCTGGGCCTGCTGGAGTCGAAGGGGTTCCCGCCCCCGGTGGAGGAACGCCTCACCGAGGAGACCCTCACCTTTGCCCTGCCGCCCGAGCTTCGCAAGGATCTGCGCCGCACGGGGTCGCCACTCCCGTGAGGCCAGCGGGTCTCCCGTGGTGAGGCCAGCAATTGCCTACCTGGCCTCTTTGAACTCGACATGGCGCCGCGCCACCGGGTCATACTTGCGCAGGACCATGCGGTCCGGATCGTTGCGCCGGTTCTTGCGGGTCACGTAGGTGTAGCCGGTGCCCGCCGTCGAACGCAGCTTGATCAAGGGGCGCAGTTCGGAGGATTTCTTCGCCATCAGATTCTCACCCCCTTCGCGATGAGTTCGGCGACGACCGCGTCGATGCCGCGCTGGTCAATCACCTTGATGCCCCGCGCCGAGACCTTGAGCCGCACGTGACGCCCGAGCGATGGCACCCAGTACCGCTTGGCCTGGACGTTGACGTCCCAGCGGCGCCTCGTCTTCTTCTTGGACCAGGGCTTGTTATTACCGAAGCCGGGGGAGGCCCCGGTGACCTGACATGTTGCGCTCATGTGTTCCTCGCTTGCGCTCCTAATGATAATGGTTATCATTAGTCTACAACGTGAAGGAGCCTGATGAAACGCGACACCCATCCCGAGTACCGGCCCGTGGTCTTTCGTGACAAGTCGGCCGGCCTGACCTTCCTGACTAGGTCGACGCTGTCCTCGGCTAAGAGCGTCGTCTGGGAGGACGGCAACAGCTACCCCTTGGTCGATGTCGAGGTCTCTTCGGCCAGCCATCCCTTCTACACCGGCAAACACCGCACCATCGACTCCGCGGGCCGGGTGGAACGGTTCCGCCGTCGCTTTGGAGGCGCGCGATGACCCGGGTGGTGACGGTGGCCTGTCTCTCCGATATGGCGGGCCAGATCGTCAGCGATGCCTTGGCGATGGACCTGCCCGGAGCAGTGGTCGTCCGGCACACGCTGAGCCATGACGACGAGGGCGGCGGCTTCGTCCGCGTCGCCTATGGGCTTTCCGGCCTCGCGGAGGAGGGGATCCGTGCCTCGACCTCGTGCTGCGTGAGCTGTGCGGCCCGGGAGGATGCATTGGCCACGGTGACCAGGCTGGCGGAGGAAGGGTGGCGAACCATCATCGTGTCGCTGCCGCCCGCGGTGACCCCAGGGCCGTTCGTGACGCAACTGGCCGCCGCCATCGAGGAGGGGCGCTGCGAGGCGAAGCTGGCCGCGGTGCTGGCCGCCGTCGACCCGGTATCCCTGGAATCCGACCTACTTGACGACCACCTGCTGCGCGAACGCGGGCTGGCGCTGGGCGCGGGCGACGGGCGCTCCGTTGGGGAGGCGCTCAGCGCCATCATCGACTACGCCGATATCGTCGCCACCCCCGACCTGCCTGCTGATCGCGACCTGGAGTTGCTCACCCATGCGGTGGCATCGTCAACTGACCTGTGGCTCGGCCTCGCGGGCTTCGACGCTCATGCGGCGCTCGCCCGGGACCATGACCTGGCGGAGGCCGAGCGGCGGCTCGACCCGCTCACCGTGGATTGTCGCCATGTCAATCAAACGGGCGAGGCCTGGACCATCGAGCTGGCCTCCTCCCGCCCGTTCCATCCGCAGCGTCTCCTCAACCAGATCGAACTGCTGGGTGGTGGCCGGATCAGGGCCAGAGGGTGTTTCTGGTTGCCGAGTCGTCCCCAGCACGTGTGCGGCTGGTCGGGGGCCGGCGGGCAGCTCTACATCGGGGTTGCGGGGGAATGGGGTGATCTGCCGCCACGGACCCGGCTGCTCATCACCGGCGTCGACGAGGCGGATCGTCACCGAGTGGCGCGGGCCTTCGCAGACTGCCTGGTGACTCAGCACGAGGCGACCCAGGCCAACTGGCCTGCGAGCGATGGACTGGAGCCCTGGCTGGGATAGCTATTGAGAGCGCGTCGAGCCGTCACAGGGTAGGAGCTGCTCAAGCAGGGCGATATCGTGAAGATCCTTTGGCCGGGGCGTGTATCCAGTGCGTAATCGGAGGAGAGCCCCAGCGCTGGCGACCGTCACGGATATGCCGCCGATCGTGCCGGTCGTCCGCTCACTCGCCCGATGAAGGAAACTCTCCCCAATGAATCCCTCCTGGATTCCGTCGCCATTTCGTTGGATCGTCATGGGGTGAACGTCGACACGTCCCGACTCGGCAACCAGTTCCATCCGGATGGGTCGCCAATCTACCTCGATACGGTAGCCGCGTCCCTCCAGCCAGCGGAGCAGGGCATCGACCTGGAGCGCGTCGACGAACACATCGACATCGTCGTGGGGGCGGGTTTGCCGACCGATGAGCGCATCCACCGCCCAACCACCATTGATCTGGTAGACCACGTTGTGATGCCCCAGCCAATTCACGATTTCGACGACTTCCGTGGCTGGGGTTTCCAGTTCCGGCTCCATCTGGTGACGGCTCACGTGAGGAACTGGAAGAACGGGCTATCGTAGGCGACCTCTTCCACCTTCATGCCGCATTCATCGATCCGGTCGCGCAGGAAACGGTAGTCGCCTGGGTTGCCCAGCTCGACTCCCACCAGCGCGGGCCCGGTCTCCCGGTTGTTGCGCTTGACGTATTCGAAGTAGGTGATGTCATCCTCGGGGCCCAAGACGGAATCGAGGAAGAGCCTCAGGGCGCCTGGCTTCTGGGGAAAGTCCACCAGGAAGTAGTGCTTGCGGCCCTCGTGGATGAGCGAGCGTTCTACCACCTCGGCGTACCGAGAGACGTCGTTGTTGCCGCCCGAGACCAGCACCAACACGCTGGAACCAGCGGGGATCTGCACCCGCGGCCCGACGCCTCCGGTGGGTAGAGCGGCTGCGGCCAAGGCGCCTGCGGGCTCGGCGATGATGCCGTCGTTTTGGTACATGTCGAGCATTTCGGAGCAGATCTGGCCCTCCGGCACACGGACCAGCTCGATCCGCGCCTCCCGGAGAGCCTCGAAGGTGAAGTCGCCGATGCGGCGCACGGCGGCTCCATCGACGAAGGTGTCGATCTCGGGCAGCGTGACGGGCTTACCGGCCGAGATCGCGGCCGCGGCGCACGGTGCGCCCTCGGGCTCCACGCCGATGATCCGCACGCCGGGGTGATTGGCGCGCAGCCAAGCTGCCGCTCCGGAGGCCAGGCCGCCGCCGCCCACGGGCAGAACCACGACGTCGGGCGTGAATCCAAGTTGATCGAAGGTCTCGGGCAGGATCGTGGCTTGCCCGGCTGCGGTCCGGGGATCATTGAAGGCGGGCACCAAAGTCTTGCCCGACTCTACCGAGAGCCGGGAGGCCTCCTCGGAGGCCGCGTCGTAGGTGGTGCCCACCACCTTCAGGTCCAGATGTCCCTTCCCCAGGGCCTTAATCCGTTCCCGCTTCTGACGGGGAGTGGTGGTGGGCACCACGACGGTGGCTTGCATGCCGAGGGAGGCAGCAGCGAACGCTACGCCTTGGCCGTGATTGCCGGCCGAGGCGCACACCACTCCGCGGGCCTGCTCCGCGGCGCTGAGTTGAGCCATGAGGTTGAAGGCACCGCGCAGTTTGTACGAGCGAACGGGTTGAAGGTCCTCGCGCTTGAGCCAGATCTCGCAGCCAGTCGTCTCGCTAAGCCGGGGGTTGCGTTGCACAGGGGTGACGTTGATGACGTCGCGGAGCCGGATGGACGCGGCGGGAACCTGAGCCGCGAGATCGGTCAGTGTGCTCATGGCGGCAATTGTCGCAGCAACGTAACGATCGCCGCACGCAGTATTGCCACGCTCAACGAGGGCCTGCCACGATGACCGCCATGATCACCGAGGCGCACCCATGAACGATTCGCGCGTCACGTCGGGGCAAGCGAGATCCAGGGTGGGACTGAGAATCACGCTCGTGGCCGCCGCGATAGTCATCGTGACTGCCGTCGTGACGGCGATCGTCTTCAGTGGGTCGCTGTTTGGAGGGCGTGGGGTGGACCCGGCGAGCCCATCGGAATCGGCAACGGGGGACGTCTCGGCCGTGAGTGGAAATTCGCCCACCGGACGGGGGCAATCGGTGAGGATCAATGGCGAGGTTGTCTCCCTTGACGTCGTCAGCCCGGGAAGGGTGCTCGTCTCCACGCGGCAGGCGTTGATGTTGCTTGACCTGAATGAGGGAAGACTCGTGTGGCATACCGATGGTGGAGGGATGAACGTCAACGCCACCTATGAGGGCAAGCCGCGGGAACAGGCCACCTTCCTCGAATACGGCGAAGGCATCATGCGCAGCCGCTTGGTGTCCACCGGTGAGGTGGTCTCGATGGGGAGCATGGAGCAAGGAGCAGCGGTGCATTGTGGGGAGGAGGTCACGGTTATAGAGGCGGACAGTACTGTCACCTATGCCGTGAACAATCTGTCCAATGAGCTGCGCAGGTCAGCCGTGGGCACCACATGGCCAGCGGACGAGCCGCCCGATTGCTTTTCCTACGACCCTGACTGGGCCTTCGGCGTCCAGTATCCGACCTTTCAGATGCTGCTCCACAAGTCCGACGGCTCGGCCGAGGTGGCCGCGGGCGCCGTCGGTAAGGAATTGGACGCTTATTTCTTCGAGGACTCGGTCTACGTCGGCTCTCATCGCAGGGAGGCCACCTTGGACATCCGGGGGGTCACGGAGGCAGTGACCGATCACCCCGAGTTCGTATTCCTCATGGGCGAGGACGGCATCTCCGCGGTCAAGCGCGACACACTGGAGATGTACTGGACGGATGTGGGCGGCAACGATGCGCTCAGAGGGATCCGTTACGTAGATGGCGTCCTGGTCGGAATCTCTGAGGATCTGCTGTTCAAGGTGGATATCGAGACCGGCTACCCCACGCCCCTGGTTCAGACCTCGCCCAACGCCATGTGGTTTCAAGACTTGGACTCTAAGGCCTGCTCTGTCGATGGCGGAGCGAGAGCCGGGCGGACCTACGAATCGAAAGATGGCATGAGGATCACGTGCATCGATGCCACGGGACGCCTTGTCTGGAGCCATACGATCAAGGGCGCGGGGCGGATGATCGTCCACAACGCGGCGATGGCGCTCATCTCGGGCGGGGAGAGCATGGTCTTCGTGTAGCGCCGCGCACTCGAGAGTGCAGCGGAATCCGCTGGATGGAGCGAGAACCTCAAGCCGCATAGTTGCCGCTATGGACGCGCCATGCATGGAATTCACGAGACGATGTCTTGAAGTCTCATGCCCTGCCGGGGGCATGCGATGCGTTCGATGCCGTGAGAGGTCCACGGGGCCGCTTGCTGGAAAGTTGCCTGGAGGTTGGGCGGCTATCCCTCGCCCTGGGCTTCCTGGGCGACGCGGTGCAGGTGGTGTACATCAGCCTCGACGAGCGGCTCGGGGTCGAGAACATGGCGTTCGGCGGCTCGGTGTTCCTCGAAATCCAGCATCTCCGCCACCGCGATCTGACGGGTGGTCTCCTGTACGGCCTTCATCTCCTGGAGCGGTTCGCTGGCCACCTCAAGGGTGCGGAAACGCCGTGCGGACACCATGACTCGTGATTCCATGGTGGCGACGGCTTTGTTGTAGTTGTTGACGGCTCCGCTGAGTGAGCGGCCGAGCTTGTCGAAGTGGCTTCCCAGGGTGGCCAGCCGTTCGTAGAGTTCACGCCCCAGCCGCGAGACCTGTCCCGCCGTCTCCGCCAGCGCCACCTGCTTCCAGCCGTTGGCCACGATCTGCAGTTGGGGGATAAGCAGTCCCGGGGAGGCCAGTACGACATGGCGCCGGGTGGCGTAATCGTGCAGGTCTGGTTCCAGCTCCAGAGCCATTCGGTAGACCTCATCCGAGGGGAGATAGAGCACCACGAACTCCGGCGAGCCCTGATCGAGTTGCCAGTAGTTCTTGTCCGCCAGCATTCCGACGTGTTCGCGCACTCGCTTGGCGAAGGCAGCCAGATGCGCCTTCTGCTGCTCCTCGTCCTCCGTGTTGTATGCCTCCAGCAGCCGGCCCAGCGGAACCTTCGCGTCGACGAAGATGACCTTGCCCTGCGGCAGGTTGACTCGCATGTCGGGGCGGAGAGGGCCGTCCTGTGAGCTGTAGGTGTGTTGTGTATCGAAGTCCACCCGCTCGGTAAGGCCCGAGATCTCGACGATGCGTTTAAGGCTGGTCTCACCCCAGGCGCCGCGTACCTGCGGGGTGCGCAACGCGTTGCTGAGGCTGCGGGTCTCTGAGCGGATGGCCTCCCCAGACAGGCGCACGGCGTTGACCTGCTCGCCAAGCTCCGCGGCCATGCGGACTCGCTCCTTTTCCACACTCTGGAGTTGTTCCTGCATGCGGCGCAGCCCCTCCGTCAGCGGAGCGACGAGCTGTTCGGTGGCTTTGAACCGCTGCTCGGCGGCGGCGTCGGCCAAGGTGCCCTGCCGCTCGAGCGACTCGGTGGAGAGCACCTTGAACCGGTCGAGCAGGATCTCGCGGTCCTTAGCCTGTTCCTCTGCCTTAGCGACGGCGGCGTCGCGTTCTGCTAGCGCCGCGGCGACCCGCGCCTGCACCTTGGCGAGCTCGGCCTCCGCGCGTGCGGTGGTTCCCTGCGCCTCGGCGCCCGCGCGCTGCGCCTCCGCGACCTCGGCCCGGAGGGAGGATTTCTCGGCTAGATGCTGCGCCACCTCGGCCTTGGCCATCGCCGCATCCTCCCTCGCCCGGCTGGCCTCCGCCCGCGCCGTGGCGGCGTCCTGGCGGGCATCTGCGATGGCGCGCTGCGTGTCGGTCTCGCTCGTGGTGGGGGAGGCACGCCGGCCGTAGAGATAGCCGACGACGCAGCCAAGCAGCAGCGCAAGAAGGGCGACGATCACGGCGAGCGGTTCCATGGCGTCCAGCTAATCAGGTGCCACCGACAAAACCGTGGTCCCTCTCCGAAGCGGCGAGGAAGCGACGCGCGATCGCGAGCCCGGTGCCCGGCGCTGCCGCTAGGGTGGATGCTGGTTTGACGGTGGAGGGGAGCATGAGGTCGACTCGTTTGTCCGAATCCAAGGGGCGCAACTCGGTCTCGTTGCGCGCCACCAATCTCTCTCTTGTCATGGCGGAGATCGTGGCTCGTCCGGGGCGAGCCACTCGCGCGGATATGGCGGCGCGGCTACGCAGCAATCGTTCCACGATCTCCCGCATCGTCGACCAGCTCATCGAGGGGGGCCTCGTGGTCGAGGGGGAAACCTCGCCGGGAACGCGTGGGCGTCCCGGGGTTCCACTGTCGCCGGCCGGGCGGGGGCCGAGCGCGCTCGGCATCGAGATCAACGTGGATCGTTACGCGCTCGCGGTCATGGATCTCGCCGGGGAGGTGTTGGCGGCGCGCACGGTGCTCGCGGATCACGCGGGACTCTCTCCGGAAGACGCGCTCGGTGGGGTGGCCGCCGCGGCCCGTGATCTTTGCGCTGATCTCCCACGAAGACTGCCCTTGGTGGGCGTCCACTTAGCCATCCCCGGGCTCGTCGACCGCGAGGGGGAGACCGTGCTGCGGGCCCCCAACCTGCGATGGGACGGAGTGCGGCCCCGCGTCCATCTGGCCGGTTTCCTGGAGGAACGCGAGTTGGACTTTCGCGTGGGCAACGACATCGACGCCTCGGCGCTGACCATTTTCGAGGAATTGCGCCGCGACGACGAGCCATCCTCCTTCATCTATGTCAACGGTGAGGTGGGTATCGGGGCAGCCGTCAGCCTAGAGGGGCAGCTCATGACGGGTCGCCACGGCTGGGCAAGCGAGCTGGGACACGTGTGCGTCGACCCCCGCGGCGCCAGGTGTGGCTGTGGGGCCACGGGATGCTTGGAGACGAAGGTCGGGCTCGCCGCCGTGCTGCGAGCGGCCGGGTGCGTGTCGACGGGGGAGTTGGTCGCCTCCCTTGAGAGCGGTGAGAGGCGGGCGGAGGAGGCGATCCTCGAAGCGGGCCACGCCTTGGGTCAGGCTCTGGGGAGCGCGCTGAACTTGCTCGACATCACCACAGTGGTGCTGGGCGGATACCTGGGGACATGCCTGCCATGGCTGCGCCGCCCGCTAACGAGCGAACTCGACCAGAGGGTGCTGTGGGCCCCGTATTCATCGATCGAGGTGCTGGGTGTCGTGGACGCTCCCCAGCGTTCGGCGAGGGGAGCGGCCATGATGGCTCTCTCCAGTGTGGTGCGTGATCCAGCCCGCTGGCTGGCTCGCAAATAACGAACTCTTTACATTGTTTAAATGTTCGTGATGTGCCTTCTGGGTTCTCGTTCGAGTCGGTTCGTCAGTTGACGAAAAGACCCCTAGACTGACCCCGAGACTTGCCGATGCGGACAGGAGCTTAGATGTCGAACCCCGGCGCCCAGGGCAAGCCCCTGGAGTCAGACGTCATCGTCGTCGGGGCTGGCCCAGGCGGATCGTCTGCCGCCGCCTACGCGGCGCGCCATGGGCTGAGCGTCACCCTCCTGGAGAAATCGCACTTCCCACGGGAAAAGGTATGCGGCGACGGGCTCACTCCGCGTGCTTCCCGCGCGCTCACCCGGCTCGGTATCGATACGTCTGAGGCCAACGGATGGCTGCACAACAAAGGGCTGCGCGTCTACGGCGGCAGAGTGGACCCCTTCGAGTTGGATTGGCCAGACCTGACCGACTTCCCGCCCTACGGCCTTGTCCGTCCCCGGGCTGACTTCGACGACCTGCTCGCCCGGCACGCCGTGGCGCAAGGTGCCACCCTGGTGCAGGGAGCCAACGTCGACGAGCCCATCCTCGACGACAGAACCGGCCGCATCATCGGGGTCACCACGAAGGCGGGGCAAGAGTATCGTGCGCCCGTCGTGATCGCGGCGGATGGCAACTCGTCTAGGCTCAGCGTCGCGATGGGGCTGAACAAGCGTGACGACCGCCCCATGGGCGTGGCTGTTCGCACCTATTACACCTCGCCGCGAACCAACGACGATTACCTCGAGTCCTGGCTGGAACTGTGGGACGGGGAACCCGGCAAGTCCACCCTCATGCCTGGCTACGGCTGGGTTTTCGGCATGGGAGATGGCACCTGCAACGTCGGCCTCGGCGTGCTCAACACATCCAAGGGATTCGGTCGGACGGACTATCGCGCCCTACTCAAGCGTTGGGTCGACGGGACCCCCGAGGAGTGGGGCTTCCGTGACGCCAACATGGTGGGGAAGGTGCAGGGCGCGGCGCTGCCGATGGCGTTCAATCGACAGCCGCACTACGGCCGGGGGCTCATCCTGGTGGGCGACGCCGGGGGCATGGTCAACCCGTTCAACGGCGAAGGTATCGCCTACGCCATGGAATCCGCCGAATACGCGGCCGAGGCAATCGCCGAGGCGGCCTCGCGGGGGTTCGGCACGGCATCCGCGGAGAAGGCGCTGCGGGCCTATCCATCGAGGCTGAAGGCGGAGTTGGGCGGCTACTACCGGCTCGGCACTATCTTCGTCAAACTCATCGGGGACCCACGGATCATGCATCTATGCACCAGGTACGGCCTGCCCCGCAAGACCCTCATGCGCTTCGTCATGAAGCTGTTGGCCAACCTGACCGACGCTCGTGACGGCGACGCCATGGACCGCATCATCAACGCATTGTGCAAGGTCGCCCCCTCGGCCTGACGGAAGGAATGGCATTGAATCCCTATGTTCCCATCGTGGCCATGGTGCTGCTGGCCACCGCCTTCGTCGTCGTGTCCATGACGCTTAGTCACGTGGTGGGCCCTCGCCGTTACAACCGAGCCAAGTACGACTCCTACGAGTGCGGTATTCAGCCCACCCCGCAGCCCGTCGGCGGCGGCCGGTTCCCGGTGAAGTACTACATCACCGCCATGATGTTCATCGTCTTCGACATTGAGGTGGTGTTCCTGCTGCCCTTCGCGGTGGCGCGCAACCAACTGAGCGATTTCGCGGTCTTCTCGATGATCGCTTTCATCGTCTTGTTCTTTGTCCCCTACCTTTACGTCGTGCGCCGCAAGGGCCTCGACTGGGAATGATCGGAAGTCACGATGGGTATTGAAGATAAACTCCCCAGCGGCATTCTGCTGACCACGGTCGAGGGGATCTTCGGCTGGCTGCGCAAGGCCTCGTTCTGGCCAGCTACCATGGGTCTGGCTTGCTGCGCTATCGAGATGATGGCCTATGGCACCCCCCGCTACGACGCCGGCCGCTGGGGGCAGGAGGTCTTCCGAGCCTCACCGCGCCAAGCCGACCTCATGATCGTCTCGGGACGGGTCTCGCAGAAGATGGCGCCCGTCATCCGCCAGGTGTACGACCAGATGCCCAACCCCAAATGGGTCATCTCCATGGGGGCCTGTGCCTCGTCGGGAGGCATGTTCAACAACTACGCCATCGTCCAGGGCTGCGACCATTTTCTCCCCGTCGACATGTACGTGCCGGGCTGCCCGCCGCGCCCGGACATGCTCATCGACGCCATGTTCAAGCTGCGTGAGAAGGTGCAGCACCGGCCGATTGGTCCCAACGAGGCAGCCGCCACCAGGGAGGCTGAACGAGCCGCGCTCGCCGCACCCGCAAAGATCGAGATGAAGGGCTTGATGCGATGACCGACGAAACGCGTCTTCCAGCCGTCGAGCAGCCCGAGGTTCGGCCGGCGTTCGCATCCAAGAAGGGGATGTGGTCGCGAGGATCCGGTGACACCTCTGGCTATGGCGGCATCGTCCGCGAGATCAGCATGCCTGGCACATCCCAGCCGCCTTTCGACGATGCCGCCGATGCGGTCTATGCGCGCGCCCTCGAGGTGCTGCCGAGCTTGGCCGATGCGCGGGTGTTGTACGACCGGGGAGAGCTGACTATCTATGTGCCCCGGGAGGAACTGCTCCACGTGATGCGTTCCTTCCGTGACGACGCGTTCCTGCGTTTCGAGGTGTGCGTGTCGGTCTCGGGGGTGCACTATCCCCAAGAGGCCGGCGCCGAGTTGCATGTCGTGTACCACCTCCTCAGCTACACCCACAACCGGCGGGTGCGGCTGGAGGTCACCTGCCCAGAGGAGGATCCGCAGGTGCCCTCTGTAGTGGCCATCTACCCGATGACCGATTACCACGAGCGCGAGACCTGGGACATGTTCGGCATCATCTTCGACGGGCATCCCTCGCTGACTCGTATCCTCATGCCGGACGACTGGCAAGGACACCCGCAGCGCAAGGACTACCCATTGGGCGGCGTCGACGTCGAATATAGGGGCGCCAAGGTGCCCGCGCCCGACAACCGGAGGAGCTACTCCTGATGAGCACCCACGCAGCATCCGAAGACATCTTCGCCGGGGCGGGCGAGGAGAAGGTAGACCGGGTCTACTTGGCGCAAGGCGGGGACTGGGGCGACATCGTCTCCGAGCAGGCCGAGCGCGGGGACGAGACCATCGTGGTCAACATGGGCCCACAGCACCCATCGACCCATGGTGTGCTCCGGCTCATCCTCGAGATGGACGGCGAGACCGTCACGTCGGTGCGGCCCGGGATCGGGTTCCTGCACACCGGCATCGAGAAGAACATGGAGTACAAGACGTTCACGCAGGGCGTCACCTATGTCACCCGCATGGACTACGTCGCCCCGCTGTTCAACGAGGTGGTCTACTGCCTTGCCGTCGAGAAGCTGTTGAATATCACCGACGACATTCCGGAACGCGCCAGCATCATCCGGGTGCTCGTCATGGAGCTCAACCGCATCGCCTCGCACCTGGTGGCCATGGGCACCGGCGGCATGGAGATCGGTGCGCTCACGGTGATGACCATTGCGTTCCGCGAACGTGAGATGATCCTCGACTTCCTCGAGGCGCTCTCGGGCCTCAGGATGAATCACGCCTATGTGCGTCCCGGCGGCGTAGCCAACGACCTACCAGAAGATGGCCTCAGCCACCTCAAGACGGTCATCGAATGGCTGAAGAAGCACCTGCCCGAGTACGCCACCTTCTGCAATGAGAACCCCATCTTCATCGGGCGCCTCGCCGGTGTCGGTGTCATGGATCTGACGGCCGCCACCATGATGGGTATGTCCGGCCCGCCGCTGCGCGCCACCGGCTACGACTGGGATCTGCGCAAACAGCAGCCCTACTGCGGCTACGAGACCTACGACTTCGACACCGTCACGTGGGAGTCGAACGACTGTTACGGACGCTTCCGCATCCGCCTAGCGGAATGCTGGGAGTCGCTCAAGATCGTCGAGCAGTGCTACGAACGATTGGAGCGCACCCAGGGGCAGCCGGTCATGGTCGGCGACCAGAAGATCGCCTGGCCGGCCCAACTGTCGCTGGGACCAGACGGCCAGGGCAACAGCAACGAGCACATCAAGCACATCATGGGCGAGTCCATGGAGGCACTCATCCATCACTTCAAGATTGTGACCGAGGGGTTCAAGGTGCCTGTCGGCCAGGTATATCAGGCCATCGAGTCCCCCAAGGGGGAGCTGGGCTGTCATCTCGTCTCCGATGGCGGTTCGCGGCCTTACCGGGTGCATTTCCGCGATCCCGGCTTTAACCATCTGCAGTCCATTCCGGCTATGTGCGAAGGGGCCATGATGTCTGACGTCGTGGTGGCCATCGCCAGCCTCGACCCCGTCCTTGGAGGTGTGGACCGGTGAGCGGCCACTTCGAGAGCTACTTCCCCGAGTCGGGCTCGGTGGACTATTCGGATCAGTCCACGAACCTGGACGAGACTGCCATCGCGGAACTCTGCGAACTGGCGGGACGCTACCCCCACCCGCGCTCCGCGCTGCTTCCCATGCTGCACCTCGTGCAGTATTACGACGGGCGGATCAGCCCGCGCGGCATCGAGCTGTGTGCCGAGATTCTGGGCATCACCACCGCCCAAGTCTCCGGCGTGGCCACCTTCTACACCATGTACAAACGCCGCCCTGCGGGCAAGCACCACGTCGGCGTTTGCACCACGGCCCTGTGCGCGGTGATGGGCGGCGACATTCTGCTGGAGCGGGCGAAGGCAAAGCTCGGTATCGATGAGAACCAGACCACACCAGATGGCCAGATCTCGCTGGAGCGGCTGGAATGCAACGCAGCCTGCGACTTCGCTCCCGTGATGATGGTCAATTGGGAGTTCATGGACAACATGGATCCGGCTAAGGCCGACGAGTTGCTCGACAAGCTGCTGGCCGACGAGGAGGTGCACTCCACGCGCGGTGCGAGGATCACGTCGTGGCGTGAGGCGGAGCGTGTGTTGGCCGGATTCCCAGATGGCCGCGCCGACGAGGGGCCCTCTGCTGGCGATCCCTCGCAGGTGGGCCTGCGCATTGCCGAACACAACGGGTGGGCCGCGCCTGCTGCCGATGCCCAGCCCGCCCGCGACGAGGCCGAGGAGGACGCGAAATGACCGATCCGTTGACTCCGATCCTCAGCGATCAGTGGGGCCAAGCCAAGTCTTGGAAGCTCGCGCGTTACGAGGCCACCGGCGGCTACCGGGCATTGCGCAAGGCGCTGACCATGACCCCGGCGGATGTGATCGGCGTGGTCAAGGACGCCAACCTGCGCGGCCGTGGCGGCGCAGGTTTCCCCACCGGCATGAAATGGTCTTTCGTTCCTCAGGACAATCCCAACCCGAAGTATCTCGTGGTCAACGCCGACGAGTCGGAGCCTGGCACCTGCAAGGACATGCCGCTTTTGATGGCCACTCCCCACACGCTGGTTGAGGGTGTCATCATCTCGGCCTTCGCGATCAATGCGCACACGGCCTTCATCTACTGCCGCGGCGAGGTGCTACACGTGATCCGGCGGCTCCAACAGGCCGTGCGGGAGGCGTACGGAGCTGGCTACCTTGGCCGTAACATCCTGGGCACTGGCTACGACTTGGACATCATCGTCCACGCTGGCGCGGGAGCCTATATCTGTGGCGAGGAGACGGCCCTACTCGACTCGCTAGAAGGGCGCCGCGGGCAGCCTCGGCTACGTCCGCCGTTCCCTGCCGTTGCCGGCCTCTATGCGTCCCCGACTGTGATCAACAACGTCGAGTCGATCGCCTCGGTGCCGGCGATCATCGCCAACGGCGCCGACTGGTTCAAGTCGATGGGTACGGAGAAGTCCAGCGGTTTCACTCTCTACTCGGTCTCTGGGCACGTCAAGAGCCCCGGCCAGTTTGAGGCACCTATGGGAATCACTCTGGGGCAGCTCATCGAGTTGGGCGGCGGCATGCGCGAGGGACACGAGCTCAAGTTCTTCACCCCAGGGGGGTCCTCGACGCCGATCCTGACGGCCGAGCATCTAGATCTTCCGCTCGACTACGAGTCCATGGCGGGTGCCGGCACCATGCTGGGCACCAAGGCCCTGCAGGTCTTCGACGAGACCACCTCGATCGTGCGCACCACGCTGCGTTTCGTCGAGTTCTACAAGCATGAGAGCTGTG
>JBHADA010000032.1:0-3587 GCA_041854805.1 Arachnia sp. | reverse complement strand
GGCGCCGACTAGGCGTTGGCGGGGACCTCGGTTCCGGCGCCGCGGCGGCGCGGCTCGACGTCGGGCTGATCGGCCGCGAGCGGCGAGTCGGAGCCGTAGACGCTGTAACCGCCGTCGGCCAGCATCGCCAGGTCGGCCGCGCCGGCCTGGCCCTCCGAGGTGAGGTAGTCGCCCAGGAACAACGAGTTGCAGATCTCCAGGCTCAGCGGCTGCAGCGAGCGTAAATGCTGTTCCCGGCCGGCAGCCACCCGCACGTCGGCGCCGGCGTGGACGAAACGGATCATGGCCAGGATGCGCAGGCAGCGCTGCGGGGTCAGTTCCTTGTGGCCCTGCAGTGGGGTGCCGTCGAAGGGCATCAGGAAGTTGACCGGTACCGAGTCGGCCCCGGCGTCCTTGAGCTGGAAGGCCGCCTCGACGAGTTGCTCGTCGGATTCGCCCATGCCCGCGATCAGTCCCGAGCAGGCTGACATGCCGTGCTCGCGGGCATGCTGCACCGTCTCGCGGCGGTCGTGGTAGTCGTGGGTGGTGCAGATCTCGTCGTAGTGCGATTCCGCGGTGTTGAGGTTGTGGTTGTACGCGTCGGCGCCGGCCCGGGCCAGCCGCTCGGCCTGCCCGTCCTTGAGGATGCCTAGGCAGGCGCACACCTCCACATCCGGGTGCTCCTCCTTGACCGACGCGATGATCTGCCCGACGCGGTCCACGTCCCGATTCGACGGTCCGCGCCCCGATGCCACGAGGCAGACCCGTTTGGCCCCGGCGGCGATGCCAGCCGAGGCCGCCTGAAGGGCGTCGTCGTGCGAGAGCCAGGTGTAACGCAGGATGTTGGCGTCAGAACCGAGGCGCTGCGAACAGTAGAAGCAATCTTCGGGGCATTTGCCCGACTTGAGATTGACCAGGTAGTTCACTTTCGTGACCGCGCCGTGGAAGTGGCGGCGCACCCTGCCGGCCGCGGCCACTACCTCGTAGGTGCGTTCGTCGGACAGCCGCAGTACGGCCAAGGCCTCGTCGGGGGTGGCGGGCTGGCCGGCGATGACTCGGTTGGCGAGGGCGAAGAGGTCCATGGCTTCCTTCTCCTGACGATTTTGAATGCCGTTCAAATCTAGCGGACCTCACGGGGTGTCGCGAACCGAAAAAAAGTGATATCATTTTGCTATCTAGTTAAGAAGGAGGGTCTGATGAAGTCACAGGTGGAGCCCGAGGCGGCTGAGGTGGTCGGCTGGAGCGAGGCTGGCGTCGGCATTGAGGAGCGCCCGGCCTGGCGCGTTGGCGGTGCGGTCGCAGTAGTGGTGGGCGTGGTGTTAGTGCTCGGTGGCGCGGCGGCCCTGGTCTGGGGAGGAATCCTGCTTGAGGGTGCCGCCGCGGCCGCCGACGAGGCGCTCGGGGGGTTTGCGCTGGTCAGCGGCGTGCTCTTGATACTGCTGGCGGCTCTCGTGTGGTCGTCGCTCGTGGTGGTCAGCCCCGGCGAGGGCAAGGTGGTGCAGTTCTTCGGGCGCTACATCGGCACGCTGCGTGAGCCCGGATTGGCCATGACGGTGCCGTTGTCGAGCCGCGTGCGCACCTCGGTCAAGGTGCACAACTTCGAGACCAATGAACTCAAGGTCAACGACGCCGACGGCAATCCCGTCAACATCGCCGCCATCGTGGTGTGGCAGGTGGCCGACACGGCCAAGGCCGTTTTCGCGGTCGAGCGGCATGAGGAATTCGTTGCGGTGCAGTCGGAGGCGGCGCTGCGGCACGTCGCCAGCTCCCGCCCCTATGACACGGATGACAGCGGCCGCGAGAGCCTGCGCGGGTCCACCGAGCTGGTGGCCGACGAGTTGGCGCGCGAGGTGGCGGCTCGGGTGGCCATCGCCGGCATCGAGGTGGTCGAGGCGCGTATCTCGTCGCTCGCCTATGCGCAGGAGATCGCGCAGGCCATGCTGCAGCGGCAGCAGGCTTCCGCCGTCATCGCGGCGCGCGAGAAGATCGTCGAGGGCGCGGTGTCCATGGTCAATGGCGCTCTGGAGCGGCTGGAGCGTGAGCACATCGTGGATCTGGACGAGGAGCGCAAGGCGGCCATGGTCTCCAATCTGCTCGTGGTGCTCGCCAGCGACTCGCGGGTGAGTCCCGTCGTCAACGCGGGCTCGCTCTACACGTAAGGCCCTCATGGGGGAGCGAAAGGCGATCCTGGTTAGGCTCGACCCGGCGGTCCACGAGGCGTTGGCCCGCTGGGCGGCCGACGACATGCGATCGGTCAACGCCCAAATCGAGCTCCTGCTGCGCGATGCCCTGCGCAAGGCTGGGCGCGCGCCGCGGGAGCTTGGCCCGTTGCCGAAGCGCGGCAGGCCGAAGTCGACGGCCGAGAAGGTGGAGGGTGAGTAGTCAGAGCCCGTGCCTCTGCCGCGGGGGTGGTGGCGTGACCGCGAAGGCGGAACCGCGGTGATTGGCACTCGGCTTGATTGAGTGCTAACAGCGCGGTAGCTTTGGCGTTGGCACTCGGGATCACCGGGTGCTAACGGCTGAGCGGCCCCGCGACGACGCCCAGCCACACCTGGAACTGAAACCTCAGCCGGCTCCAAGCCGAGCAGTACAGAAAGGTGTTTGACGTGGCAACCACGATCAAGCCGCTCGAGGACCGCATCCTCATTCAGCCTCTCGAGGCCGTCCAGACCACCGCGTCCGGCCTCGTCATCCCCGACACCGCCAAGGAGAAGCCGCAGGAGGGCAAGGTCATCGCCACCGGCCCTGGCCGCATTGACGACAAGGGCAACCGTGTTCCCCTCGACGTCGCCGAGGGTGACGTCGTCATCTTCTCCAAGTACGGCGGCACCGAGGTCAAGTACGACGGGCAGGAGTACCTGCTCCTCAACGCCCGCGACATCCTCGCCGTCGTCTCCAAGTAAGGACTGAGCCACATGGCAAAGATTCTCGCTTTCGATGAGGATGCCCGCCGGGCGCTTGAGCGCGGCGTGGACACCCTCGCCAACACCGTCAAGGTGACGCTCGGCCCCAAGGGCCGCTATGTCGTCCTCGACAAGAAGTGGGGCGCCCCCACTATCACCAACGACGGCGTGACCGTCGCCAAGGACGTCGAGCTTGAGGACCCCTACGAGGACCTCGGCGCCCAGCTCGCCAAGGAGGTCGCCACCAAGACCAACGATGTGGCGGGTGACGGCACCACCACCGCCACCGTGCTGGCCCAGGCCATGGTGCACGCCGGCCTGCGCGCGGTAGCCGCGGGAGCCAACCCCGTCGGTCTCAAGCGCGGCATCGACAAGGCCACCGAGGCTGTCGTCGAGCGGCTGGCCGGCAACGCGCGCCCGGTCGACACCACCGCCGACATGGCATCGGTGGCCACCATCTCGTCGCGCGACGAGGAGATCGGTGCGCTTATCGCTGATGCCTTCGACAAGGTGGGCAAGGACGGCGTCATCACCGTCGACGAGTCGCAGACCTTCGGCACCGAACTCGAGTTCACCGAGGGCATGCAGTTCGATAAGGGCTACCTCTCGCCCTACTTCGTCACCGACGCCGACCGCATGGAGGCCGTGCTGGAGGATCCCTACATCCTCATCAACAGCGGCAAGATCTCCTCGATGAACGACCTC
>JBHADA010000031.1:0-3713 GCA_041854805.1 Arachnia sp. | reverse complement strand
TGGTGGAATTGGCAGACACGCAGGATTTAGGTTCCTGTGCCTTCGGGCGTGAGGGTTCAAATCCCTTCTTCGGTACTCAAGGGCGTTCGGCCGGTCAGCGAGTGATTCTCACCGCGGCTCTAGATCTCCACACCGTGGGCGAGCGACGATGACGAACTTGTTCTCATCGCACTGGACATGCTGGGTTCGGTGATGGTCGAACGCCCGTTCGCCTACCTTCGATAGCCCATCCAGCCGTACAAACGGCTCGCCCACCCAAGAACCGGCTCGACGAACGATGCCCAAGCCCGGCAGACACGCTGCGCATGGCATCCAGTGGGCGATGTCCGCGTTCTCGTTTCGAAAGTTCCGCTGTGGAAGGAGCAGCATCCGCCGTGAGGAGACGCTCGCATGAACGGTGCGGGGCGTAGAGTCGGCGTCGTCCCTTGAGCACACAAATCATCGGATGGAGAAGTATGACGACTGAGCAAGCGAAGCCGGAGCGGGCGCCGCAGGGGTATCGTAACCGTCATTACGACGGCTGGATGGGGCTCATGCTCATGGCCACTGCCGTTGCGATCGGGGGTGGGGCGATAGTTCTAGTTTTCCACGTAGAATTCATCAAGTATGTTGTCATGCTGGCCGGCACTGTGGCGGTGGTGGCTATGTTCATAGCGGGATTTCTTCGATGCACGGGAATCGGTGATCCGGCGCCTCCAGAGTGAGCCTAGCCTAAAGGATCTTGGCTAGACGGTCTTGGGGCCCGGATCTAGGCGGAATGCGTTCGTAGCGGCCAGCCCGGTCACGGCGGCGTCGATCACCTGCCGGCAGTGGTTGTGCAGAATGCGAGAGTCATGTGCGTCAGTTCTCAACTGACTTTCTGCCATGCGTGCGGATTTGTTCATGGTGGGCTGATTCGTTGCGCGGGAAGAACGGCGACTCGCCGTCTCTAGAGCAGATGGCCTAACCTACCCAGCGCTGGCCGGCGGCGCGCGCGGTGAGGGCTCCTGCGGATAGGGAGGCGAGGGCGGCGTGGAACTCGTCCTCGGCGCCGGATGCCACGGCAACCGTGATGGTGGCGTTCTCCGCCCAAGCCACTCCCTCCACCTTCACCGGCGCCCCAGACGGGAGGATCAGTCCGCGTAGGTGCGCTTCCACGGGGCCGGCATCGGCGTAAGTTACCTCGACGCTCAATAACTGGGCCAGCACCACCTCTCGCGTCCCCGCGGCATCCACCGCCTGTGCGACGGCCTCCGAGTAGGCGCGTACCAAGCCTCCTGCGCCCAGCTTGATGCCGCCGAAGTATCGAGTGACCACCGCCACCACGTCGGTCAGTTCGTGTTTGATCAGCACCTGCAACATGGGTACGCCCGCCGTGCCCGCGGGTTCCCCGTCGTCCGAGGAGCGGGCGGTGCGGCCGTCGGGGCCTAGGACGAACGCGGAGCAGTGATGTCGGGCGTCGAAGTGGGTGGCGCGCCGTTCCTCGATGACGGCGCGGGCGGCGGTCTCATCGGTCACCCTGCGCAGCCGCGTCATGAAACGCGACCGTTTGATCTCTAACTCGACGTCGACCCCGTGCCCCGGGTCCGCATCGATGGTCAGGTATCGCTCAGACACCGAGCTCGCGGCGGAGCTTGGCCACGTGCCCCGTCGCCTTGACGTTGTACTGGGCGACGCGAACGCTCCCGTTGCCCTCGCCATCTACATCGATGATGAAGGTGGAACGCAGCACGCCTTCGATTTCCTTGCCGTAGAGCTTGCGAAGCCCGTAGGCGCCGTAAGCCTTGAGCGTTTCCTTGCCCGGGTCGGATAGGAGAGTGAAACCCACATCGGACTTCTCGGCGAACCGGGCAAGTTTCTCCACCGGGTCGGGTGAGCAGCCCAACACGGTGTAGCCCGCCTGGGCGAAGTCGGTCAAGGCGGCTGAGAAGTCGACGGCCTGCGTGGTGCAGCCGGGAGTCATGGCCGCGGGATAGAAGTAGAGGATCACTGCGCGTCCGGCGAAGTCCGAGAGGGAGACTTCCTTGCCGTCCTGGTCGGGCAGGGTGAACGCGGGCGCGGCGGCGCCGGTGGTGAGGCGTGCGGACATGGGCGCCAGTGTAGTGTCGCTCGGCCAGGCGTCGAACTGGCTGGGCCGCGTGGCGGGAAGCTTGCCTGGTGAATAGGCTGGGGGGATACGAGTGGAGGAAGCATGTCAGATCGATCCGTAGACGAGATCCGGGCGGACGTCAAGGCCAGCCGTGAGAAGCTCGCCTCGGTCACCGGGGAAGCGTTCGAGGCCATCAAGCCGGCCAACATGGCGCGAGCCGGGGCTGAGCAGGTCAAGGCATTCGCCAAGACGGAGATCACCACCATCTTCGGGCATTTCCGGCATCCCGACGGTTCCCTCAGGCTCGATCGGATCCTCATGGTGGGTGGCGCCATCGCGGGTGCTCTCGTGTTGACGGCCAGCGTGCGCAACATCGGGGCCCGACGCGCGCTGACGCAGCAAGTGCGCAAGGAAATCGAGCAGTGAGCGAAGGACTACCCATCCGGATGCTTCACGACCGGGTGCTCGCCGATGTCGACGCCCTGAGCGGCGAACGCCGAAGTGGCGGGGGCATCCTCATCCCCGCCACGGTGCAGATGGGGCGACGACTAACCTGGGCCAAAGTGGTGGCGATCGGCCCCAACGTGCGTTCCGTCGAACTGGGCGACCGGGTGTTGTTCGACCCGGAGGAGCGCGCCGAGGTGGAGTTACAGGCCAAGAGTTACGTGTTGCTGCGTGAGCGTGACATCCACGCCATCGCGTCCGAGTCGGTGGCCGACGGAGGCACCGGCCTTTATCTCTAGAGGAGGGATCCGTGCCCAGCGTCGCTGTGGTGGGGTCGATCAACGTCGATCTGCACCTGCTGCTCCAGCGCCACATTCTGCCCGGCGAAACTTTGCTCGCCTCGGGCGGCACCTATTCCCCAGGAGGTAAAGGGGCCAATCAGGCCTGTGCCGCAGCGCTCGCCGGGGCCGATACGACGCTGATGGGAGCGGTGGGAGATGACGAACTCGCATCCGTGGCGCTGATGCGGCTGCGCGAGGCCGGGGTCGACCTGAGCCGGTTGCACCAAGCGCCCGGGCCCACCGGGCTCGCCGTGGTGAGTGTCGACGCGGCGGGCGAGAACACCGTCGTGGTGGTTCCCGGCGCCAACACCTCCGTGTCCCCGGAGGTCGTCGCGGGTTGGCGCGAGGCGATCGCGGCTGCGGACGTGGTGGTGTTGCAGGGGGAGATCTCCGCGACCAGCAATGTCGCTGCCGCGGAGTGCGCTACGGGACGCGTGGTGGTCAACTTGGCACCCGTCATCGACCTGGATCCCGGCCTGTTGCGTCGGGCGAATCCGCTTGTGGTCAATGAGCATGAGGCGGCCGCTGCCTTGGCCCAATTGGGCGGTCGTCCTGCGGATGGCCCGGAGGAGACGGTCGATGCCCTGCTTGGGGTTGGAGTGGCGTCGGTGGCGCTGACGCTGGGAGCGGCGGGATCGCTGGTGGGAAGTGGAGCGACGGTGACCCGGGTGCCGGCGCCGCAGGTGCAGGCCGTGGACACGGTGGGCGCCGGCGACGCCTTCTGTGGCGCCTTGGCGGCGCGGCTGAGTGAGGGGGCCTCCTTGGAAGCGGCCGCCCAATACGCGAGCAGGTTCGCGGCCTACACGGTCCAGTTCGAGGGAGCGCAGGCGTCGTACCCTCGGGCGGGGCAAGGGCTGCCT
>JBHADA010000030.1:0-7025 GCA_041854805.1 Arachnia sp. | reverse complement strand
TGTTCGACCGTGGTGAACTTCCGCTCGCACATGGGGCACATCCGTCTACGCCTGATTGCGGAGCCATCCTCCGCGACCCGCGAATCGGCCACCTTCGTGTCCGAGTGGCGGCAGAACGGGCAGTGCATGCATGAGCCTTCCGTGTCGATCAATGCGACGGCCCACCTTGCCACTTCTGGCCTCAAACCACAAGTTATTGGGGATCGAGCCGCCCTCAACTACTAGATATAGGGACCTTAGCTCTCATTGGGGTCAAATCAAGCCCGACGCGCCGACGCGCTGGACCAACTCAGGGCTGCTCTACGTGGGCCCACGCGGGATCCCCGGGAGCGTAGCTGACCGTGGGCTCCGGCACCTCACCCACGAGCCCCTGAACCGAGACGGCCACCCCGGCGACAGCCAGCAGCCCCACCGCCGCCACCTTGAGTCCAAGCAGGGGACGACGAGCCGACACCGGCGGCGTCACCGATGCACACGACACCGGCCCACCCATCCGACCCGGCATGACGCGACGGGACGGGTGAGCCTCAGGAGAACGCAGCTCGGGACGCCCCGCCGGGCGAACCGCCCGACGCCGCTTACCGGCCACCTCAAAGACACGTGCGTTCATGAGAACCTCCTAGAACATGTGTTCGATCGAACATTAGCTCGATTCGCGGAACGAATCAAACACTCGTTCGAGCGCGTGTCGCATATCCTCGCCCGAGCATGACCAGTCCACCGGACGCCACTGACAAAACCGGGCAGACGGACACGCCGAAGCATTCGAACACACGTTCGCGCCTCGGGTTATACTGCGGCCATGACTGGAACCAACTCACACCATCGCCGCGGACGGCCAACCAACGCTGATCTCGAGGTCCAGTTGAGCGATGTCGACGTCTCTCCCGAGACTCTCGCCGGAGCGCACGGCCTAACCCGTCGCCAGATCGCGATCCTCTCCGTGGTCAAGCAGCACATCGATGAGCATGGATACCCGCCATCCATCCGCGATGTCGCAGAGCGGGCCGGCCTTGCGTCCACCTCGAGCGTCACATACCAACTCAAGGTGCTCGAGGAGAAGGGCTTCATCAAGCGTGACCCAAACCGGCCCCGCGCAGTGGTGGTGACCATGCCCATCAACAGGGAGACGTTGTCACCTGAGCAGTCCTTCGACGGCACGGCCAAATCGGTGACGGCACCCCTCATCGGGCGCATCGCCGCGGGCGGACCCATCCTGGCCCAACAGCAGATTGAGGACGTCTTCGCGCTACCCAAACAGGTCGTCGGCGAGGGCGAGGTGTTCATGCTGGAGGTCCAAGGCGACTCCATGATCGACGCCGCGATCTGCGAGGGAGACTGGGTGGTGGTCCGGCGCCAGAATGAGGCGATCAACGGCGACATCGTTGCGGCACTGCTCGACGAGGAGGCCACCGTCAAGACCTTTCATCGCCAAAACGGTCAGGTCTGGCTGCTGCCGCAGAATGAGCGCTACTCCCCCATCGACGGCACGCACGCCACCATCATGGGCAAAGTCGTCGCAGTGCTGCGCAAGCTCTAGCCGTCGTGGCCGCGCAGCCTGCGCAGAGCTTGGACGGCTACGTCTAGGTCTGTCGTGACCCAAAACCCCGGTAGGGATCGAACGAGAAATCCCCCGTAACGCGCCGTGGCGAGCCTGGGATCCAAAAGGGCCACCACCCCTTTGTCATCCATCCGCCGGATGAGGCGGCCTGCCCCTTGGGCTAGGAGCAGCGCCGCGTGCATGGCTGCCACGCTCATGAAACCGTTGCCACCCGCGTCGTCGACGGCCTTCTTCCTGGCCTGCATGAGTGGGTCGTCGGGGCGCGGGAACGGGATCTTGTCGATGATGACGAGCTGGCAGGTTTCCCCCGGCACATCGACCCCCTGCCATAGCGACATAGTGCCGAACAGGCTGGCCGAGGGTTCGGCCGTGAACCGCCTAGTGAGTTCGCTGAGTTGCGCCTCGCCTTGGGCGAGGATTGGCAGGTCCGGCAGCTCATGGCGGCAGTAGTACGCCGCCTGCTCCACCGCGCGACGCGAAGCGAACAACCCAAGCGTGCGCCCCTCCGCGGCCCACATGAGTTGAGCGATCTGCGCCAAAGCCTCCTCACTCATGCCATCTCGTCCGGGCGGCGGCAAACGCTTGGCGATATAGGCGATACCTTGGCGACGGTAATCGAATGGCGAGCCCACATCCACGGCGCGCCAGGCGAAGTCGTCGGCAGGTTCCTCGTCCTGCGCAATGCGATCCGACTTGGCGAGCCCAACCGCCGCTGCCGCCGGTTCAAAGGCGCCACCCAACGCGAGCGTGGCCGAGGTCAACACCACGGTGGTGTCCGCGAATACCTGATTGCGCAGGAGCCCGGCGACGTTGAGGGGCGCTACGTAGGCGGCTCGCCCCATCGTCTCGGAGTGAGTGACCCAAACGACATCCGCCTCAACCACCTTGGCGATGCGATCGGCGACGTCGAAAATCTCCTTGACTGCGGCCCCAGCCTGCTGCCGCTCTGGCTCGTCTTGTCCCTTTCCCAGCGCGGTGACGACACGGCGGGTGACGTCACGCAGTTGGGCCGCCGCGAATGGCAACGGCGCGGACGCGGCCGTGATGCGCGTCAGTTCGGACTCGTCGAGAGCGGTCCTTAACACGTCGGCCATCTCGAGGAATTCGGCCCCCAGATCGTCGTCGAGCCAGGGCAGAGCCCTGCGCGCGGTGCGTTCAACCACGCCCGGCGTGAGTTCGTCCGTGGCGGCGGTGGTGATCCGGGCGACGAGCTCATGGGCCTCGTCAATAATCATGGCGCCATGCTCGGGCAGGGCCGTGCCGCCGTGCATGGCGTTGATGGCCAGAAGGGCGTGATTGGTGACCACGAGGTCCGCCCTACGGGCACGCTCCCGGGACGCCTCAACGAAACACTCCTGCCCAAACTGGCAGTGCACGGAGCCGAGGCATTCGCGGCTGGGAATGGAGACCTGGGCCCACCCCCGCGCCGTATGGGTGGGCGCGTCGTCTCGATCCGCGCAACCTCCGCTGGCGGCCTGTTCCTCCACCCATTCGCGAAGGGCCAGAACCTCGGCGCCGAGCCGGCTGACCTCGTCTCCCCTCGCGCTGGTGGCAGCCTCCGCAAGCGCCTCGCTGCCGATGAGCGCGCCCTGCCCCACCTCGCCGCCCTCGCGGGCCCGGTAAAGGCAGGCGTAGTTGGTTCGCCCCTTGAGGATGGCGGCCGTGGGACGCCTACCAGTCACCTTTTGAACGGCGTCGAGCGCCGTGGGAATGTCCTTGGTGGCGAGCTGGGCTTGCAGGGCAAGCGTGGCCGTAGCCACGACGATGGTCTCCTCCGTGGCCAGGCAGCGCATGAGCGTCGGCGCGAGATAGCCCAAGGACTTCCCGGTCCCGGTTCCGGCTTGGACGAGCAGATGGACGCCTGATTCGAGGCTCTGAGCCACCGCTTCGGCCATGTCCTGCTGTCCTGGCCGTGCCTGTCCCCCGATATCTCCCACCGCGGCGGCAAGCACGTCTTGGACGAGTGAGCATTGGCTCGCCGAGACGCTGGGTTCAGTCATGCGCGTAGGCAGCCAGGTCGCCAGCCAGGTCCGCGCGAACGCGAGCAGCCACGAGGGTGCCTTCGGCGGTGTGCTCGAGCGACTCGATGAGAGCCGTCTTGTGGATCCTGTCGACGAGGTCGCCTCGTTCGTAGGGCAACAGCACTTGGACGGAAATCTCCGGGGCCGGAAGCGCCGCGTACAGGACGTGTCGAAGCTCATCCACTCCTCGCCCCGTGCGGGCCGAGACAGCCACAGCCCCCTGGTGATTGGCGCGCAGTGCCATGACGGTGGCCTCGTCGGCGGCATCGCATTTGTTGAGCACCAAGAGCTCCGGCAGGCTGGCCGCCCCGATCTCGGTCAGGACGGCGCGCACAGCGGCGATCTGTCCCTCCGGGTCGGGGTCTGACGCGTCCACGACGTGCATCAGAAGATCCGCTTGGGCGGATTCCTCCAGTGTGGAGCGAAACGCCTCCACCAGATCGTGAGGCAGGTGCCGGACGAAGCCGACGGTGTCGGTGAGTGTGAAGACGCGCCCATCGTCGGTCTCGGAACGCCGAGTGGTCGGGTCGAGCGTGGCAAACAGGGCGTCCTCCACCAGCACCCCGGCCCCAGTGAGACGGTTGAGCAGCGAGGACTTGCCAGCGTTCGTGTACCCGACGATGGCCACGGAGGGCACCTGATTCCGCCGCCGTTCGGCCCGCTTCCCCTCTCGAGTGGCGTCCATTTCGCGCAGCTTGCGGCGCAGGTGGGCGATACGGGTGTGGATTCTTCGCCGGTCGGTCTCGATCTTCGTCTCGCCTGGGCCACGGCCTCCGATGCCCGCTCCTCCGGCGGCACGCCCGCCCGCTTGGCGCGACAGGTTGCCGCCCCAGCCGCGCAGGCGCTGCTTGAGGTATTGCAGTTGCGCCAGTTCCACCTGGGCCTTGCCTTCGGCGCTCTTGGCATGCTGAGCGAAGATATCGAGGATGAGTGCGGTGCGATCCACCACCTTCACCTTGATCCGGTCCTCCAGGTTACGCAGTTGCGCCGGTTCCAACTCGCCGTCGCAGATGACCGTGTCGGCGCCAGTGGCACGGACCACCTCCGCCACCTCCTCCACCTTTCCGCGGCCGATGTAGGTGGCCGGGTCTGGCGACTGACGGCGCTGCACGAGGGCCTCCAGCACCTCGGATCCCGCGGTCTCGGCGAGCAGCTTCAACTCTGCCATGGCATTGTCGGCATCGGCTTGGGTTCCCGTGGTCCACACGCTCACCAGCACCACGCGTTCGAGCCGTAGTTGCCGGTACTCGACTTCGCTGATGTCGTCGAGTTCTGTCCGCATGCCAGCGACGCGGCGCAGGGAGTGTCTGGCCGCAAGGTCTTCCTGATCGCCGTCAAAATCGACGGTTTCGGGGTCAAGTTCGGTTTCAGTCATCGCCCGTCATTGTTCCAGCCTGGCCTGGCCCGGCCAAGCACGGCACTAGAACCAGTATTCACCTCGCCCGACGATGACGGCCGGGCCGGTCAACCGGGCCTCATCGCCGTCGAAGGACACGAGGAGATCACCGCCAGGGACCCGAACCTGGATTGGCTCGGCGTGACCCGTGCGGTGTCGGTATGCAGCGGCCGTGGCCACCACCCCCGTGCCACAACTGAGGGTTTCACCCACTCCGCGTTCGTAGACCCTCATGGCGATCCGGCCTGGCCCCTCGACGACGGCAAACTCCACGTTGACCCCATCCGGGTAGGCCTCCGCCGGTTCCCACGCCGGCGCACGGTACAACTCGAGCGACGCGAATTCCTCCGCCGTGACGAAGACCACCGCGTGCGGGTTGCCCACATCGACCTTCACGGCTGGCCAGCGCTGCCCCTCATGGACCACACCGACCTTCTCGTCCGCGATGCGCACGGCGCCGACATCAGCGACGATGAGACCCTGCCGTTCGACCTCCACATGTTTGAGGCCGGCTCGGGTGCCGACGTCGAAGGCCAAGGAATCCACGAGTTGCTCATTGATGAGGAACCGGGCAAAGACCCGCAGTCCATTCCCGCACATCTCCGCCACCGAGCCGTCAGCGTTGTAGTAATCCATGAACCAAAGGTTGGGGTCGCCGTCCCATTCGTGAATCCTGCTGCCCCGGACCACCCGGATGACGCCGTCGGCTCCGATTCCCGTGTGCCGATCGCAAACGGCCTTGATGAACTCTGGATGCAGGTCTTGCATCCCGTACGAATCGTCGAAGATCACGAAATCGTTGCTCGTGCCATGACCCTTGTGAAAGCTGAGTCTGCGCATCAGGACCCCTCCGCTCTATCCCGGCGAGTCTATGCGATCCAGAATCTTTGTCACAGCGTGGGGATCGTTAGCGTCCAGCCAGACGATGCGAGGATCGCGGCGATACCACCCGAGTTGCTTACGGAAGAAGGTGCGGGTGGCTCGCTGCACGTTGCTCTTGGCCTCCGCCTCGCTGACCTTCCCGTCCAACAGGTCCACCACCTGCCGGTACCCGATGGCGCGCACCGCAGTGGTGGTATCGCGCAGGCCTTGGGCCACGAGACGCTCCACCTCCGCAACGAGGCCTTGGGCCCACATCTCCTCGACGCGCTGGTCGATGCGCGCGTCGAGTTCGTCGCGCGCAAGCATCAGCCCGAACTGGTGGACATCGTCTAGTTCGTAGGTCCACTCGGGGATCACCGGACGGTGCCCGCCGGTCAGATCCAGCACCTCAAGGGCCCGCACAATCCGGCGACCGTTGCCGGGCTCGATCCTGGCGGCCGAATCAGGCGCTCGCTGCGCGAGCAGAGCATGCAGCGCACGAGGCCCCACTCGCTCCAGCTCGGCCTCCCAACGCGCCCGCACCTCCTGATCCGAGCCTGGGAACTCGAACCGGTCAATGATGGCGCGGGTGTAGAGCGCAGATCCTCCCACCAGGACGGGCACCACACCGTCGCCCCGGAGCCGGGCAATGAGGCTCCGGGCGAGGTGCTGGAATTCGGCTACGGAGGCCTGCTGCGAGATGTCGGCAATATCGATGAGGTGATGCATGACCCCCCGGCGTTCCCGCACGGTGGGCTTGGCCGTACCGATGTCCATGCCGCGGTAGACGAGCATGGAGTCCGCGTTGACCACCTCTGCAGGTCGTCCCTGTCCCTGCAGGGCCAACGCCAGATCGACGGCAAGCCGTGACTTGCCCGAGGCGGTGGGACCGACAAGCACAATCAATGGGATAGGCACAGGGCAAGGATGCCCGGCTCGCCGGGTTTTCGCCCAAACTTTGGCGCAGCCCACCCAAGACGGCATAGTTGGATGGAATTCCCACAACCTAAGGAGACAAGCATGGGACTCTTCGACAAGGCCGGCGACCTGGCCAAGGAGCACGAGGACAAGATCGAGGCTGGCATCGACAAGGTCGGCGACATCATCGACGAGAAGACCGGCGGCAAGTACTCGGAGCAGGTGGACCAGGCGCAGAAGACGGCCAACGAGCAGCTCGACAAGCTGA
>JBHADA010000029.1:0-13885 GCA_041854805.1 Arachnia sp. | reverse complement strand
TGACCATCAGGTACGCCGGAACCACCAGCACTAGAAGACGGACAACAAGGAACCCCTACAGTGACCGCCAGGAACCCAACGAACCCGACGTGTCATACCCGGCCTAGCAGGTGCGCTGAGATCAGGCCATGCGTTGCTTCCAAAGATGAGCAGAATCGTCACAAGGAAGCTGCGTTTGGAATCATCAACACTGAAGCGATCTCGACTTCTTGACCACAGTGCGGGCACTTGGCGTGCCCATCAGTGAGTGGTGTGACGGGCCGAGCGCGTTGCTGAGACTGGTCACGGTACTCAGTAGGAAGGAGGCCAGTGATGCGTCGAAATTGTCGCGCAGCATTGCCTCGGCTGCGCCATCCCACCTCGTGCATCAGTTCACCGACAGGACGTCGGCTGCGCGCGAGCAGTGTCGCGAGCTGGACGCAGCGAACCCGCGTCAGGTACTTCATCGGGCTGATCCCGTACCGTCGCGCGAAAACTCTACCCAACTGAGACGGCGAAATGTGCACCTCTCTTGCCAGTGACTCCAGAGTCCATTGCACTTCCGGCCGGTCGTTGAGTAGTGATGCAGCAATCTCAGCAGGGTCAGGTTCCGCCACTTGACGTAGAGACCCCATGCGGTTGCGACTCATGGGAGCCTCCGAAGACCCATCCGCGTGGAGGTCGAGTGCTTAGCGCGACAGGGCTCGATCACTGCGCAAGAGGAGAACGATGCCCATGAACCCGACAAGGCATGCAGCCGCTGCGAGCGCCAGCGAAACCTGGTACCCCTCAGTCCCGCAGGAGGGTTCACGGGCCATGAACGCCGCGTAGATGCTGCCTAGCAACGTGACGGAGATCAGGCTGCCGAACTCGTATGACACTTCCTCGACGCCGGAGGCCATCCCGGCCCGATCAGCAGACACGTTGGAAATGATCGTGGAGGAAGCCACTGTGATCAGGACTCCAATTCCTGTGCCCGCGAGGAACAGGCTGACCGCGAACATCCACAAGTTCGCCTCCAGAACCAGGGTTGCCAGTGCATAACCCCCGCCCGCAACAACACAGCCAGCGCCGAGCAGGCGACGCGGCCCGACTCGGGAAAGCACTGAACCCGCAAGGAGGGAGGTCACCGTCGCGCCCGCCGCGATCGCGGCCAACAGGAGTCCGCTCTGCAGGGGTGAGAATCCACGAACCAGCTGGAAGTGCTGAGAAGTCACCGCCCCAACTCCGGCAAAGACGAATGTGGCCAGCCCTGCTGCCAAGACACCGGCAACGACCGATCGGCTGCGGAAGACCGAGAAATCCAGGAGCGGTGTTGGGAGTCTCCGCTGGCGCCGTGCGAACCACCAGAAGCAGACGAAACTCGTCGCAAGTGCCCCTGTAATGAACGCACCGGAGGGGGCCGATACGGCACCCTGCTTGATCGCTGCGACTAGGCCAGTCAACCCAACGAGAGCCAGCACAGAAGACAGCAAGTCCCAGGACGTTCTTGCCGATGCGCGAGCCGCTGGCGCGTACATGGCCGCCAACAAGAAGGTCACGAGGGCAAAGGGGACGTTGATGAGGAAGACCGAGCCCCACCAGAACCACTCCAGGAGCAGGCCTCCAACGAGCGGACCGAAGGCAATGCCACCGATCGAGACACTCGACCAAACAGCGATGGCGACGTTGCGCTCATCCTCGTCCTCGAACGTGAACCGGATGATCGCGAGTGTCGCGGGCAGCATCAGTGCTGCACCCACCGCGAGTAGTGCCCGCGCGACGATCAGCACCCACGCGTTTGGAGAGAAGGCTGCGAGTAGCGAGGCCAGCGCGAACGCGCTGATGCCAATCTGGAACACCAGCTTGTGTCCGAACCGATCCCCGAGCGTCCCGGTGCCCAGCAGTAGGCCAGTCATGACGAGGGGGTACATGTTGATGATCCACAGTGACTCACTTACGCTCGCCGACAACTCGTCCGTCAGAAGAGGCGCGACCACATAGAGAATCGAAGTGTCGACCGTCGCAAGCAGCAAACCAAGAGAGACGGCAGTGAGCACAAACCACCGAGCACGCTGCGAGGCCGGCGCAAGGGAATCTTGAGTCATCTCAGCCTTTCGATATAGCCGGTACGTCGTCAGAGCGCGGCCGATTCGTGGCTATGTCAACCCAACATGGCCCCGGGATGACGGCCTGATTTGGGACCACCGAGGCGACGACGACCTGCGCTGCGTGCGGCATGTGTGGTGAGCGCCCGACGGTGATGAGTAGGTGGTTCCTGCAGGGCTCATTATGGTCATCCGCGCTGCGTCGCAGCACTGATTCAGGCCTGCAGTCTGCGGATTCGGAGTGAGTTGGTGATCACGCTGACGGAGGACAGGGCCATCGCGGCGGCCGCGATGACCGGCGAGAGCAGCATCCCGGTGGCCGGGTAGAGGATGCCGGCCGCAACGGGGATGCCGAGGACGTTGTAGGCAAAGGCGAAGACCAGGTTCTGCCGGACGTTGCGCATGGTGGCCGAGGACAGGTCACGGGCCCGGACAAGGCCCGCCAGGTCGCCACCGAGCAGGGTGACGTGGGCGCTCTCGATGGCCACGTCGGAGCCGGTGCCCATGGCGATGCCGACGTCGGCGGCGGCCAGGGCGGGGGCGTCGTTCACCCCGTCGCCGGCCATGGCGACGACATGCCCGGCTCGCTTGAGCTGCTCGACGACCTGGTGCTTCTGGTCGGGCAGCACGTCGGCGATGACCTGGTCGATGCCGAGCTGGTCGGCGATGGCCCGGGCGGTGACCTGATTGTCCCCGGTGAGCATGACGACGTCGATGCCGCGCTGGCGCAGGTCGGTGATGGCCTGCTGAGTGGTGGGCTTGATTGGATCGGCGATGCCCCACAGGCCGACAAGCTCCCCGTCGACGGCGACGAGCACGGCGGTGGCGCCGTCGCGGCGGACGCCTTCCACCTCGTCGCGCAGGGCGTGGGTGGTGATGCCCTGTGCCTCGACGAAGGCGACGCTGCCGATCAGGAGGTGCTTGCCCTCGACCGTGCCGCCTACCCCGCCGCCGGGGTGGGCGGTGAAGTCGTCGACCGCGGCGAGTCGCAGGTGCCCGTCCTTTGCGGCGGCGGCCACGGCGTGGGCGAGGGGGTGTTCGGAGTTCGCCTCGATGCTCGCGCCCAGGCGCAGCACCTCTGCGGGGTCGTGCCCGGCTGCCGCCTGCTGCCGGACGAGGCTGGGGTGGCCCTGGGTGAGGGTGCCGGTCTTGTCCACCACCAGGGTGTCGACCTTCTCCAGACGCTCCAAGGCCTCGGCGTTGCGCACCAGGACGCCCTCGGTGGCGCCTCGGCCGATGCCAACCATGATCGACATGGGCGTGGCCAGACCGAGTGCGCAGGGGCAGGCGATGATCAGCACGGAGACGAACACGACGATGGCATAGGGAAGGCGGGGTTGGGGGCCCACGAGCAGCCAGGTGATGAAGGCCGCGGCGGCGATCGCGATGACGATCGGCACGAACCAGGCAGAGATCCTGTCGACGAGCCCTTGGATCGGCGCGCGGGAACGCTGTGCCTGGGCGACCAGGTCGACGATGCGGGCGACCATGGAGTCCGCGCCCAGCTCGGTGGCTTCGACCACGATGGTGCCGCCGGTGGCGATGGTGCCGCCGGTGACATGGTCGCCGGCCTTCTTCTCCACGGGGACGGGTTCGCCGGTGATCATGGACTCGTCCACGTAGCAGGAGCCCTCGGCGACGGTGCCGTCGACGGAGATCTTCTCCCCGGGCAGGATGCGCACCAGGTCGCCGGGGGCCAGGTCGGCGACCTCGACGTCGCGGGTGGTGTCGTCGGCCGTGACCAGGTGGGCGGTGGTGGGTGACAGGTCCAGCAGGGAACGGATGGCGCCCGAGGTCTGGTCCCGGGCCCGCAGCTCGAGGACCTGGCCGAGGAGGACGAGGGTGACGATCACCGCGGCAGCCTCGAAGTACACCCCGACCGTGCCCGGCGCCTCATGCATCGCGGCCGGGAACAGGTCAGGAGCTGCGACGGCCACCACGCTGTATCCCCAGGACATCGCCACCCCGAGGGCGACCAGGGTGAACATGTTGAGGTGACGGCTCACCAGCGAGCGTGCCCCGCGCTGGAAGAAGGGCCACCCCGCCCACCACACCACCGGTACCGACAGTGCCAGCTGGAGCCACTGGGAAGTGCGGGCTGGCAGCACCTGGTCGATTTGCGGCAGCAGGTGGGGTGCCATGGCGAGCACCACCACGACCGCGGACAGGACGGCGGCCAGGGTGAACCGGCGGCGCATGTCGACCAGTTCCACGTTGGGGCCGTCGTCGAGGCCCGCCATCACCGGTTCCAGCGCCATCCCGCAGATGGGGCAGGCCCCGGGCTCGTCCCGGATGATCTCGGGGTGCATGGGGCAGGTGTACTTCCGCTGCCCCGCTCCAGTCGGGTCGGGCGCGTGCCCGGTGTCGCTGGGCTGTCTCGTCGCGTCCGGATGGGTCGGCGCGTGTTCGGTGTGTTCATGCACAGCCGGGGACGGGTCCCCGCCGTCGACGGGTTCGAGGTACATCCCGCACTTCGGGCAGGACCCGGGTTGGTCGCTGGTGACCTCGGGGTGCATCGGGCAGGTCCACGTGGCGGATGGCTCGGTGGTCGGGTGGGTGTGGTGTGCGGTGCTCATGGTCAGCTCCTGGTGGACGTGTGCGGGATCAGTGGTTGGAGCCGTGGCCCATCAGGCGCATCATCAGCATCATCATGCCCATGCAGATCGCTGCGGGGGCGATGATCGCCAAGCCGCTGGCGATGGAGGTGGCGCCGCCCGACCACAGGGCCCAGGCGACGATCAGCAGCATCGGCGCACACATCAGCAGGTGCATCCAGTGGTTGCCGTGGCCCTGGTGCTGTTCCGAGACGTGGGTGCTGGGGTGGTCCATCGGCGCCATGCTGTTCAACGGCGTGATGGTCTGGACGTGTCCCTGGGGCTCGTGGTTGGTGGACATTGGACTTCCTCTCGGTGATCTTCTCTTGAGAACCAGCGTGTTCGGCGACCATGAAGGCACCGCAGCACGTGGGGTCAAGGTTTGGTGAAGCCGAGCCGCAGCTGGGGGGCGACGCACCACACCGCCTCCACCCGGAGGTGGCGGCGTGCCGTGGAGGATGGCTCAGGCGGCATGCGTGCTCTTCCCGCCATCGGTGGAGGCCACCACACCGTCGGCCGTGGCCACCAGGATCTCGCCGCGGCCCGTGACGGCCAGCATCTCCGGGGACGGGACGCTCTGGCCGGTGGCAACCCAGGTGGTGCCACCGTCGTGACTGGCGACCAGTGAACCGTCGCCCGCCAGGCCATAGGCGTCGCGGGGGTTCGCCACCCCGGAGACCACGGGCAGGGTGCCCGTCGCCGCCTTCCACGTGCCCCCTTGGTCGATGCTGGTCCAGGTGCCCTGCTGGCCGCTGGCCAGCACGGTCGCGCCGTCGAGCGAGGCCGACAGGCTCATCGGTTGCCCGGGCAACGATCCGTCGGTCCACGTCTTGGCGTCATGGCTGGTCCGCAGGGTTCCGTCGTAGCCGACGAGCAGGTCTCTTGCCGCGGCGAGGGCGTGGAAGTCCGACTTACCCGCCAGGGACTGGGTCTGCCAAGTGCGGCCCTGGTCGTCGGACCGTAGGAGCCCGACGGGATTGGGCAGGTCGCTGCCATCCCCCGGGTGCCCCGACGAGTACAGGGTTGACCCCACGGCCGTGAAGCCCATCAGGTCAATGGTGGGCGACACCTTCTTCCACCCGTCGCGCTGGCCGGCGTAGAGCCCGTCATGGGTGGCGAGCAGCACCTCGCCGCTGGTTGACCGGGTCAGGCCGTGGACGTGTTCCCCGGGAAGCGGCCCGGTGGGGGCTGTCGCCGGGGATGCCGTCGCTGTGGCGGCTGCACGGAAGGCTGGGCCTCGTCGGACTTGGAACAACCCGCGGCCACGAGAACAACGGAAGTGGCAACCGCCACAAAACGGAGTGTCTTCATGTGAAAGTCCTTGTCATCCGTAAGTCAGCGGTAGCGCAGGGTGGTCATCATGCCGATCTCGGCGTGGTAGATGTTGTGACAGTGGAACATCCAATTACCCGGATTGTCGGCCTGCAGGTCCACGTCGATCATGTCCATCGGCTTGACCAGGACGGTGTCCTTGCGCAGCCCGCCGTTGGCGGGCAGCGCGAAGGTATGGCCGTGGATGTGCATCGGGTGGGCCATCATCGTCATGTTCATCAGCCGCAGCCGCAGGCGTTGACCGTCGGAGACCTCGATGGGGGTGTCCTCGCCGAACTTCTTGCCGTTGATCCCCCACGAGTAGGGCTTCATCGCGCCGTTAAGCATCACCTGCACGGTGCGGACCGGGTCCTTGCCGGGCAGCCGTGCCGCTTCCGCGGCCTTCAGGCTGGTGCCGATCAGGACGTCGCCGGCCAGCTCGGGCACCTTCGTGGCGACGGAGGGGGCAGTGCCCGAGGCGGTGCGAACCACGGCGAAGGCCGAGCCCTCCTTGCCCTCCGCCTTGGCGACCAGGGGGAAGACACCGGAGCCGAGGGTGACGGTGACGTCGCATCGCTCACCCATCGCGATGAACAAGGCCCTGGTGTCGGTGGGCACCACGGGGAAGCCGTCGCTGTGGGTGACCGTCATGGTGTGTCCACCGAGCGCGACGCGGAAAATGGTGTCGGCGCCGGCGTTGATGAAGCGGATGCGGATCTTCTGCCCGGGCTTGCCGGTGAAGGTGCGCGGCGCGGCGGGGATGCGACCGTTGACCAGGTAGTGCGGGTAGGCCACGTCGCCGGCGTCCCCCAGCGGGGATTTACCGTGACCCATGCCGTCCATGCCACCCACGGAGTGGTCCATGCCGGTGGGCACCGGCCCGGTCTGGGCCCTGAAGTCGGCGAGGATGTCGTCGGGGCTCTTGCCGACGCCGTCGGTCCAGTCGTCCAGGACCACCACCCACTCGTCGTCATACCTTCCGGGCTCGCGGGGATCGTCGATCACCAGCGGTGCGTACAGGCCGCGGTCGATCTGCACCCCGCTGTGCGGGTGGAAGAAGTAGGTGCCCGGGTCAGGGGCGACGAACTCGTAGAGGTACTTGGCTCCCTTGCCGATCGGCTGCTGGGTGACCCCAGGCACCCCATCGGCGGCATTGCGCAGCCGGATGCCGTGCCAGTGCACCGAGGTCCCGGTGGGCAGCTGGTTGTCCACGCTGATCCGGAGCAGGTCGCCGGCCTTCGCCCGGAAGGGTAGGGCGCCGAGTTCGTCGCCGTAGGCCCAGGTCTTGGCAGTGACCCCACCCAAGTCGAGGGTGACCGGACGCGGGGTGAGGGTGTGGGTGACCATGCCCTGCCCGGCCTTCGGGGTGAGCGGTGTCGCCGACGGGATGGTGATCGGGGCGGCGGAACCGCTGGGGCCCTGTCCCGTGCTGGACATGCCGGGCATCGGGTTGGCGATGTTCTTGCCGCAGGCGGTCAAGGCGGTGGTGCCGGCCAGGCCGAGGCCTCCCAGCAGGACCTGTCGTCGATTGAGCATGGTGGGTCTCCTTGTGTAAGTCAGTGGCTGTGAATGTGTCGGCCGTTGAGCCGGATGTGTCAGCGGGCGGGGGTGGCCGAGGGCATCGGCATCTTGTGGTCCACCGGAGTGCTGGAATCCATCGGCATGGTCATGCCCCCCATGTCGTTCTGCATCGTCGAGTGGTCCATCGACATGCCGCACCGGGCTGCTGCCAGCCGGTGACGTCCGGGTCCAACATCCCGGCGATCATCGCTACGTGTGCCACCACCAGGAAGACCGCGACGAAGACCGCGTGCAGGGTGCGGTCTGGTCGAGAAGGTGCTCGCCATCACCGGCGCGGCCATGAACATCAGCAGGTTCCACGGCTGCCTGACCGCCAGCAGCTCCATGTAGTGGGTCATGGGCATCCCGGACATCGACGAGGCGACCGCACGGTTGGGCAGGAACCGGCCCAGCAGCACGGCTCCCAGCAGTAACACGGCGAGGACGGCGCGGGAGCTGCTCGGAGGGGGAGTCGAGGGCAGTGGCGATCTGCAACATGGGTCGTCCTGGGTGGTCTTGGTGGCCCGGGTCGGCCACGAGCACCACGCTCTCCTGCAGATGTGATGGTTCCCCCACACGTCGTGTGAAGATTCGACGAAGATTCCTGGCGGTGAGTCTGGCCTACCCGCTCAGGGGGACGGTGAGGGTGAAGGTGGCGCCGCGGCCCGGGCCCTCGCTCTCCGCATCGAGGCTGCCGCCGTGGGCGGCCATGATGGCGCGCGAGATGGGGAGTCCCACGCCGGTACCGCCGCCGTCGTGGTGGTGGCGTCGGCTGGTGTCGGCTCGGTAGAAGCGCTCGAACAGGTGTGGCAGGTCCGCCGCGGCGATCCCCTGCCCGCTGTCAGCCACCTCGATGCGGGCGCTCTTCCCGTCGCTGGTCAGGGTGATGGTGATGCGACCCCCGCTGGGGGTGTGCTGCAGGGCGTTGCGCACCACGTTGTCGAGGGCCTGTCCCAGCCTGGTTCGGTCGCCGCGGACCACCACGCCATGCGGTGGGCGGGGCACGAGCAGCTCCACACCTGCGGCCTCGCAAGCCGGCGCGAAGGAGCCGCTGCTGTGGGACACCACGTCGGTCAGGTCGACGTGTGCCAGGTGCAGGTCCAACCCACCCTCCTCGGCGGCCGAGACGGCCCGGATGTCGTCGGCCAGCCGGGTCAGGCGTTCCAGATGTGCCTGCATCGCGTCCATGCCCTGTTCGTCCAGAGTGGCCACCCCGTCCTCGACGGCCTCCAAGGTGAGCCTGATGGCCGAGATCGGGGTGCGCATCTCGTGGGCCAGGTCGGTGAGCATGCCGCGGCGGGTGGCCTCGGTGGAGGCAATCCGACCCGCCATGTCATTGAAGGCGGCCGTCACCTGGTCCAGTTCACCGCTTCCCCCCAGCAGGGGCACCGGCTCGTCGTAGACGCCGTGCCCGATCCGCTCGGCCCCGACGCCGAGGGCGTCGAGCTGGCGGCCGATCCGACGGGTCATCGCGACGCTCACGGCGACCGCCCCGGCAGCAGCCGCGAGAATCCCGGCAGCCAACGAGGCTCCGGTCGCGGTCTGGAAGGCCTCCCGGGCATGCAACAGGACCGAGGGCTGTTCCCCGTGACCGGCCTCGCGCATGTGCATGTCGAACAGTGGGGGTCCCACCAGCATCGCCACCGCCACCAAGGTGACCGCCATGACGGTGATGGTCAGGGCTTGGGCCACGAGCAGCCGACGGCCCAACGGCATCGGCCGCGACGGCCCGTCGGCAGTCACCGGCCGCTGCCCATCCGGTATCCCACGCCGCGCACGGTGCGCACATAGCGCGGCGATGAGGGGTCGTCGCCCAGCTTCTTGCGCAGGTGGGCGATGTGCACGTCCACCAGGTGCTCGTCACCCACCCAGCCGGCGCCCCACACGACGCGGATCAGCTGCTCGCGCGACCATGCCACCCGCGGCTGTCCCGACAGGGCATCCAGGATCGCGAACTCGGTGGGTGTCAGCTCCAGCAGGGCACCGTCCACCATCGCCTCATGGCCCGCCGGGTCGACCACCAGGTCACCGAACACGCGACGCGGCTCCACAGCGGGCCCCTGCACCACCGTCGATGAGGAGGTGCGTGGTCGGCGCAGCAGCACCTGGACCCGGGCCACCAGCTCGCGTCCGCTGAACGGCTTGGTCATGTAGTCGTCGGCCCCGACCGACAGCCCCACGAGGGTGTCCACCTCGTCGGTGCGGGCGGTGAGCATCACGATGTAGCAGTCGCTGAAGGTGCGCACCTGGCGGCAAGCCTCGATGCCGTCCAGGCCCGGGAGGCCGAGGTCGAGGACGATCACGTCCGGGTTCCAGTCCCGGGCCACGCGGACTGCCTCCAGCCCGTCGCCCAAGGTGCGGACCTGCATGCCTGCTCGCTCCAGGTAGTTGCCCGCCAGGCCGGCCAGTACGGGCTCGTCGTCGACCACCAGGACCTTGGTTTCGGCATCTGTCATGTTCCCAGTCTGGCCCATCTCAACCAGAGTTGCCTGGAGACCGGTTGGGCGCCAAGTGTGGTCATCCATCCCGTCATGACCGGACGGTCTGTCTTGCTCGGGTGTGGGTGAGCCGGTAGGAGTGGGTGCCGGTTTCGATGATGGTGGCGTTGTAGGTGAGGCGGTCGACGATCGCTGCGCAGAGCCTGGGGTCGGTGAAGGTGTCGGTCCAGGCGGAGAAGGACTGGTTGGAGGCGATCGCGATGGCGTTCTTCTCCTCTCGCTCGGTGAGGACCTGGAACAACAGCTCGGCCCCTCTCCGGTCGAGTTCCATGTATCCCATTTCGTCAATGACCAAGAGATCCACTCTTCCGTAGCGGTTGATGGTCTTGGTGAGTTGTTTCTCGTCGGCGGCCTCCACCAGCTCGTTCACGAGCCGGGTGGCGAGGGTGTAGCGGACGCGGTAGCCCTGCTCGGCGGCGGCGGTGCCGAGGGCGATGAGCAGGTGGGACTTGCCGGTGCCGGAGTCCCCGATCAGGCACAACGGGTCGCCGCGGCGGATCCAGTCGCCGGCGGCGAGCTCGTTGATGGTGGCGGGGTTGATGTTCGGGTTCGCGGTGAAGTCGAAGTCGGCGAGCCACTTGTCGCGGGGGAAGCCGGCGTTCTTGATGCGGCGCAGGGTGGAGCGCCGGTCGCGGTCGTCGACCTCGGCCAGGAGCAGCTCGGCGAGGAAGCCCTGGTAGGTGAGTTGTTCCTTGGTGGCGGCGGTGATGGCCTCGTCGACGACGGAGCGGATGGTGGGCAGTCGCAAGCGGCGGCAGGCCTGGTCGATCGCGGCCTGGGCGGCTTGTTCAGTGAGGCCGTGACGACGGCGAAAACCTGCCGGACGGGGGCTGGTGTTGGTGGTGGTCATGGGGTTCCTGTCGGGGTGTGGTGGTGGGCTTCGACGGTGGCTGCAGCGGGGTCGGGTTGGCGACGTCGCAACAGCTCGTCGTAGGCGGTGACGGTGGGCAGGGGTCGAGTGTCCTCGGGTAGGTGCGCGATGACCTGGTGCGGGTCGGTGGGGCGTCGTGGTGGCAGGTTCACGACCGTCCCCCGCCTGGTCGGGGTGGTAGGGATGGGTGTGTGGGTGGTGGCGTGGCGGCGGGCTTCGACGGCGACGACGTCGGGGCTGATCGCGCCGACCGACAGGGCGCTGGTGATGCCGGCGATCACCGCCTCGGCGGGGAGGGAGCGGTGGAGCAGGAGCACGTCGATGAGTTCTTGGGTGCCTGCGACGTCACCGCTGGTCTTGCGGGCTGCGGCCCAGAACGCGTCGTGGGCTGCGGTGAATGCCCCCGCGGCTCTGGCTTGGGCCAGGGCGGTGGAGCCTGGGAACGCACCGGGCTTGTGGCGTAGGACTTCTAGGTAGTGGTCCAGCTCGACCCGGGTCACCCCGCGGGTGCCGAGGCGTGGGTGGGTGGCCACTATGGTGCGGCCTTCGAAGACGACCACGCACGAGGCCCGCAGGCTGACGCGGACGCGTTGCCCGATCAGGTGCGCGGGGACGGAGTACTTGACCATGCGGACGGTGATCAGGGCGGAGCGGTCGACGCGCGGGTGGAGGATCAGGCCAGGGTCGAAGTCCTCGGCCGGTAGCGGGGCCAGGTGGTCGAGTTCGGCGTGGTAGTCCTGCCCGATCGTGTTCGCATGGCCGGTGATGCGGCGGGTGTTGTCATCGTGTTCCCAGGTGCGGATCTTGTCGTTGAGTTCGTCCAGGCTGGCGACCTCGGGCATCGGGGTGAGGTGGTTGCGGCGGAACCAGCCGACCTCGCCCTCGACACCACCCTTCTCGTGGGCTCCGTCGATGCCCGGCTGACAGTAGAACGCGTCGAAGCCGTAGTGAGAGCGGAACAGCACCCAGCGTTCGTTCTCCTGGCGGAGCCGGTCACCGCCGTGGATGACCTGCACCACGGCGGAGGTGAGGTTGTCGTAGCGGATGTGGCGGGTCGGGATCCCGCCCAGGGCGTGGAAGGCCTCGATGTGTCCCTCGAGGAAGGCTTCCTGCCCGCCGGTCGGGTAGACGCGGTGGATGGCCTTGCCCGAGTGGGACAGGCGGTAGACGAACATGTGGCACTTGGTCTTGATGGCGTCGAGGATGACGTAGACCTCGCCGAAGTCGACCTCGGCCTCCGCGCCGGGGGCGTGGTCCTGCGGCACCATCGCCTCCACCCGACGCCCGGCCTCCAGATCGATCTGCGCGCGCCGGACCCGCACGTAGTCCCGCACCGTCGAGTACGACAGGTCCGTGGCGCCGTGTTCGTCGCGTAGCCGGGCCAGGATCCTGGTCGCGGTATGACGCTGCTTGCGTGGCGCAGTCAGGTCATAGCGCAGCATCTCGTCGATCGCCGGCTTGTACGGGTCCAGACGCGGTGCCGTGCGAACCGGCCTCTTGCGGGGCGGGGGTTCGGCAGCGGCGAGTGCCTGGCGGACGGTGCGGCGGTGGACTCCGTGTTTGCGGGCGAGCTCGCGGATGGACAGACCCTCCACTCGCGCGTCGTGGCGGATGTCGGCGTACAGCTGCACTCGTGACCCCATCTCGGCTCCCTTGCCCTCGCGACTGGTTCCCAGTGATGGGGACCAGCGTGAAGGGGTGGGGCCAGTTCAGACCGTCAACACCCCGGCAAGTCGCACGCGGGGCCAGATCAGGCCGTCACAACGGGGCCAAACCAAGCTGTCACAACCAGATTCGGGAGCCGCGCAGCAGGGGGAACTCGAAAGTCAGGCTCCCGATGATTGGCGCATGTTCTCGGAGGCAAGTCGCGCGTAGATGAGGGTGTCGGTCCATTCGCCCTTGCTGAACCAGTCCTGGACGTGGTGTGCTTCGAGCCGCATCCCGACACGACGAGCGAGTGCTGCGGAGGCGCTGTTGCGGGCATCCATCTGCGCGGTGATGCGGTGGAGCTTGTAGTGGTCAAACCCGAGGGTGAGCACTGCTCGGACGGCTTCGCTGGCGAAACCTTGCCCGCCGTGGGCCGGGTCGAGGACCCACCCGATCTCGCCCTGGCGGTGTTCGTGATCGGTGAGCCAGAGCGCGATGTCTCCGATCGCGACGCCGTCACGCTCGATGACCAGCGCAAGCGCACCAGTCTCACCATCGAGGCCGGTCTTGCTCAGGCGCTCGGTGACCTTGTCACGGGTGATGTCCGCGGTCCACGGCTCATCCAACAGATAGCGGGAAACCTCAGGCCGCGAGTACAGCTCATGAAGCCAACCGGCATCGTCGGCGCTATGCAGGCGCAGCCGGAGCCGTTCCGTCTCCAACGGCCACTCACTGCTGGAAGCGAGGTCGCGTCGGTAGTGGATCAACTCCTCGTGCTGTCCTGCGGGTGTGGTCCCGACGCATCGCTCGACCTCACGGAACCCTGCGGTCGTCAAGCATCGCTGGGAGGCCTTGTTCTCCGGGAGTGTGCGTGCCGTCAAGGTTCGAAGTCCACTGTTGTGCGCGAAGCGCGATGCCAGCTCTAGGCCGCGACGAGCATGCCCCTCTCCGCGTGCATCGGGATGAATCCAGAACCCGACCTCGGCAGCCTCGGAGCTGACGTCGAAGAGTACCAAGGAGCCCACGAACCGGTCCGTCTCGGCGTCGGCAAGTGCGAGGACTGCCAGCGTGCCTGACGACATACCCGCCGCGACCTCTTCGCGGATCATCCGTCGCACGGAGTCGGGGGTGTAGTCGGGCTCGGGCAGGTGGCCGAAGCGCCGCACAGCTTCATCCCTGGTGCCAGCCGCATACGTGTCTGCATCCAGCTCAGAGAGGGAGCGTAGGCGAGTGTCCTCATAGGTGATCGGAAGTGTGGTGGTATCCAGCATGCGCTAAACCTAACATAGAATGGATAGCTAACTGAAGCATGTTTGGTTAGGCTGGTGGGGTGAGCTA
>JBHADA010000028.1:0-2918 GCA_041854805.1 Arachnia sp. | reverse complement strand
ATCGCCGGTTGGTGGATGACAGTGTGTCGGTGTTGCGTGAGTTGTTTGGTGTGGGTTCTCCGTTGGAGTTGGGGTATCAGGCGTGGCGCAATGCGGAGTTGATGGTGCCGGATCAGGTGTATTCCGATGAGGATTTGGAGGAGCTCGATCCAGGGGAGAGTCCTTTGTTGTTGGATTTGGGTATTCCGTATATCCCTGCGTCGTGAGTGGTTGTCTGTGGTGTAGTTCTGGCCTGTTCGGCTGAGGGTGTTGGTGATGGATGCCTTAGTGTTCGGGACGTGTCTAGCCGTTGTGGATCGGATTGGGTCAGGGCTAACTCTCGTATACTCAGTAGTACTGATATGAGGGGTTCATTAATAGCTTCCAAGGGTGCGATTGTTGCTCGAACTCGGACTGCTATGGCTGATTCTCGCGTTTACTGATGCTGCTTTGGCCCCTACTAGCCACCAGGTCACTGATTCCACCGTAGGCGACCTTATGGGTTGCGTTGCCCGTGGTGAGATAACTGGAGATCAGGCCGTGGCTGCCCTGCACCGCCACGTTCAAGGCTAATGCGCCGCAGGTGCGTTTGTGTTACGTAACCAGTTCACTGAATTGGCCAACCGAGACTCGAGACTGAAACTAATCCGTACTGAAGCCGCCGCTAGTCCCTTTCGGTTTCCCCGGGTAGAGTGGTGTGCGACCCATGAGAGGGGAGCCCGACCTTGGCTACGAAGTTCGATATCGAGGAACGCTGGCCCGAGTTGTTCGTGGAACTCGACGAGGATCAGCGTCGCGCCGTGGTGCAGTCGCTTGCCAGTGCTTGGCACGAGGGATGGATCCCGAACCGCGAGGATGTGGAGAACCTGACAGATGAGGCCCGCGGCGCGATCGACGCGGAGGAGTACCGTCGGCGCGCCCACGCCGCCGCGCGGCGACGGACGGCCACTGACGTCACATGACTCGGTTCGACACCTGGGAGTCGTATTTCTACCCGGAGACCTACAACTCGTTGAAAGGCTGGGGCACGCTACGGAACCTGTTCGACGAGCGTGACCCCGTGGTGTTGACCAGGTTGGAGTACGTCGAGACTGCACGTCGGCAGCGCGAACTGCTGGCCGGTGAAGTCGCCATCCCTAAAACCTACGACGCCGATCATGTGAGGGCGATCCACCGGCACCTGTTCCAGGACGTCTACGAGTGGGCGGGAGAGTTCCGCAGTGTGAACATGGCCAAGGGCGCCGGCCGCGGTTTCGGGGACGTCAAGACGGGCGAGGTCGACCGGCTCCTCGATGACGTCCGTAAGCGCGTCGTTGGCACCGATTGGGGACAGCTGGACCGCGACACGTTTGCAGAGCGAGCCGCGACGGTGTTCGCCTACTTGAACCAGGCGCATCCGTTCCGTGAGGGCAACGGACGGACTGGGAAGGTTTTCATGGAGCACGTCGCGGAGCGATCGCGCTTCACTCTCGACTTCGGTCAGGTGACCCCGGATGTGTGGAATCAGGCATCGCAGCTCAGCCGGCCTGACATGTTCTCCTACGCACCCGATCCGGCCTCGCTCGTGCCGGTGTTCCGTGTGATCGCCGTGCCGCGCACAAGCGGTCCGTCGACGTCGCCGCAGCCTGGCCCCGGACGCTCGGTCGCGCGTGCGTCCTTTCCGCGGACGGCAACTCAGGCGACCAACCAGCCACCATCTCAGGCGGGACCGCAGAGAGGTCCCCAGGTGCGCCGGGGTGGCCCGTATATGCCGGGTCGAGGAAGCGGGGCTGGGCAGGGCAGGTGAGTCCGTCGTGAGCAACCTCGTGGGATACGGGCGGGTGAATACGTGCGATCAGAACCCCGGCCCGCAGGAGGCTGGGCTGTGTAGCGTGTGTGGCGACGCGTCGCCACAGTCCCGCTCACCTTCCCGCGTTGCCGCAACCGGCGCCCCGGCTACGAAGCCGCACATTCCGTGGTCCACTGACGCTCGGGGAAAGATTACCTGCTCGACATGTCTTGGTCGACATCTGATGCTTGCACCCTGTCGAGGCCAGCAGGTGTTAGTCGATGCTGAGCTGCTGCCGCTCGAGCCTGTCGATAGTTGGATACGTTGGAGTCATGAAGACGGTCATGGGCAGTCGGCGGCGGCAAGGGTTGACGGCGGTGCCCCGTCCCGTAAAGGTCTCCTCCGACGTAGGGCAGGAGTGAAGTGGAGGCATCTGTAGATCACTTCTCTGTCAGGGATCGGTGGATTCACTCCGGGTGGATTTGCCACATGAGATTGCGACTGGTGTGAGATCGTCTGCGGGTCGCCTGAGTGCTTGGTCGCGCGGCGGCAATGTTCCCTTGCAGCCGCTTTTTTGCGGAGCGCAAGCAGCTTGTAGACCTCTTCCGTTCGGCACGCGCGTTGGCATCGTTACTAGTCGCGGCTTCGTTCCGGGAGGCCTCTGGATCACTTCGAGCGGTCGCAGAGCGCGCTGGTCTGGATGAGGATGAGATGTGGAAAGTCTCCTCTCCGGGGCGTCTTCGAGAGGCGCTAGGTATGTGGAGGCCCGACGTGATTGTGTCGCGAGGGGAGCCCTGTTTTCTCGAGTTCAATTTTGGGACTTGTCTGAACGGTATCGCGTCTACGGATGCGCTTGCCCGTGTTTATTCGGATGGCTCTAAGGGTTGGTTTGGGTTCGATTCGCTCAATGTCGGCCGCCTGATAATGGAACGCGCTCGATGGGTGCGTCGCGTGTGCATGTCCGGGGATCGCGTGGCGATTCTGGGCTTCGCTGGAGAAGGAGATGAAGGAAGCACTCGCGTTTTCGAGATAGAAGAGGCTGTCTATCGCACCTTAGGGATCAGTTGCGACTTCGTTCCGGTTGAGGAAGCCGCTGTCGAAGGGGGAGTTCTTGTCGGGCCAAAGGGTCCCTACAACGTGGTTGTGCGGTATTTTCTGATTGGGTCAAAGT
>JBHADA010000027.1:0-3233 GCA_041854805.1 Arachnia sp. | reverse complement strand
TTCACCTTTCGTTCACATCCATTAATCATTTATTGCCCTTAAGCGTAATCCGCATAATTTGTCACACCTCGCGCAAGAGAACCCTGCTGGAATGACACTTCACCAATCACGGCAAGGCCTTGCTATTTAAATTCCAGAATAGCAACATGGGCAAAATGAAGGAAGTCTGGTCGGCAGCGCAACGAGCCTCTGCGCATGGTGGGTGCTGGGGGCACTCGCCAGGCCGACAAGACCCTCAACATTAGCCGCGTGCGTCTACCGCATCGTCGCCGAGAGGTCGTCGCCCGGCCCGAAGCCCATTGTTGCTGCGGAACTCGCCCAGAGCGATCGCATCGAATTCATCTTGCTCAGGCGACGCCACGACTCCGAGCATCCGCAATGCGGTATTGATTGGCCGTACAACCGGTGCGACCCAGGGTGAGCTGTACTCAGAGGCCACAAATTCCAGGCCACCACCACGCCAAAGGGCAGCCGATTGGATCCCGGAACCACCAAAATAGTCGGTCTCCACATAGGCCACCGGCTGGTTACCCAGGACGCCAGGAAGGGTTTCTTTGAGGTAGGCAGCGCGCTCTACCGCCGACTCGGGCCCGTCCTCGATAGGCTCAGAAACACCCTGATTGTCAAAGACAACATAGGCGAATCCCTGCGGCAGAGAAACGCAAAGCAATTCCCTTTCCTGGGCAATCGCTTGAGCCTGATTCAGTTCCGCAACCAACCCCTGAATGTGATGCATGGCACCAGTATGACAGGTGTCGATCCTGCGGCTCGGGAGCCATTGGCGCTGACAGACCGGGCAGCCACAACGGCATCGGCTGATCTTGTAGCCGCAGCCACTGCTCAGAATCCAGGGGCTGGCGCCGCCGCCAGCAGGGCGAGGATCCGTTCCTGGTGCCACGGGGCGACGGCGCCACGCTGGGTCTGCGGGTCCGCGAAAACCACATCCGCCGTCGCGGGGCTGTTGGCCCAGGAGTTCGCCAGCAGCCCCACCAGCCGATCCAGCATCATGACCGGCGCACGGACCAGGTGCTGCAGTTGCACCATATTCGTGGCGATGGTCGCATCGAGGTTGATCAGGTGATGGGCGCGCACCGGGAAAGGGGTGTCCCACCACAGCAGCTCGCGGGCGGCCAGGTCGATGACGAACGGCGTGGACCCTCTTCCCGGGCTGGTCAGGCTCATCCGATCCGTGACCGTGGCCGGGTCGTAGATCTTCCCCTTGGTGGCCTGGGAGCGGCTCATCATCCCCACCCAGCATTGCGGCACATCCGTCAGCGCCTGCCCGGTGAATGAGTGGACCGTGGCGACGACGTAGCGCCAACCCCGCTGCAGCAGCGTCGGGAGGTGCACGTCGATGTATTCGGCCGCCCCGTTGGGAGCCGAGGTCAAGTCGCCCGAGTGAACGATGCCGCCTCCCTTGAGACGGTAGTACGCCACTTCCTCCGTCCGTGCGAAGTCCTCAGAGACCAGGCAATTGGACAGATCCAGATCCACTCGGCGCCCGTCGGGCAGGTCTCGCCAGTGGAGGAAGAACCGCACGGTATCGGCCTGAGGCAGCGGCAAACGCGAGCCGCGACCAACGGCCCTCAGCCCGGTCGAGGCGGAGCGGACCGCCAACGGCACGGCGTATCGGCTGAACAGGTCGCGGTCCAGCCACACCGACCCAAGGTTCGCGCGTCCCCGCAGCGCCGCCTCGACGGTGGCCAGCAGCACCTGATCGACGTCGCGAGGGCGCCGCGGGTTGTCGATGACTGCGGTAGCTCCGCTCTTGATGCGGACCGCACGGCGCGGCAACACGTCCGGGCCCGGGGAGGCAAAGTAGTTCCACAGCTGCACCAGCACCGGGGTGGCAACCTGGTGAGCGGCGGCAGCGAAGGCCTCCACCACCGGCTCCGGACGATTCTCGGCCAGCCCCAAGAGCTCGTTGAGCCGACGGGCGAGTTCGCCGGGACGCTGCCCCAACAGTTCCAGGGCGGCCGGCACGTCCCGCGCGACCAGCGCGGCCTCCACTCTCGACTGGTAGGTGCGCGGCAGCTGGGATTGCGCGATTCGCGTCAGCAGCGAATGAGCTGTTGGGTAGCGGCTGGTGTAGTCGCTGGGCCGCAGGTGGCGCGCGAGCCGCTTCCAGCGTTCCTGGTGGCGGGCGAGTTCCTCGATCCGGCCCACGCTCTCCAGCAGGGCCAACACCTTGCGGCGCTCGGCGCGGGCGAGGCTGCGGAACCTGGTCGGCTCGGCCAGGCTGACGTCGCCGTCGCTGAGCGCGCAGGCATAGCGCAGCACATCGGTGGCGTGGGCAAACGACGCCGAGAAGTCCAGGTGCGCGAAGGCGGCGGCCAGGAAGGCGAGGTTCTCCTTGACCTCGATCCGCGGCGCCTGCTGGGGCGCAAACTCCGCCAGCGCGAGGAGATCCGCACGGTCAGCCGACGAGTAGGGCTGGCCTTGCACGAACAGGCCCCAGACCATGCGACGCAGCTGGGCCGCGGTGATCACGCTCAGGGCGACACGCTTGCCGCCATCGGCCGCGCCGCGGGGCTTGGCCTCGTACTCAGGCACCAGCCGCACCCCCAAGGCATCGCCCAAGTAATGCAGCAAGGCGTTGGCACGTAACTGGTCGCCGTCGAGTTCCTGCACCTGAGTCGGGAAGTTGATGTAGAAGGGCTGGTCGTTGACCGAACCATCGGCGCCCAGCAGCGCCGCGGCGGCTTGTGTCACGATCCAGGCATCCTCGGCATTGCGGATCGCGTCAGCTGACTCGCGGGTCAGCACATAGCCCAACGCCTTGAGCGACTGGCGGGCCACGGCCACGTATTCCTTCTCCCGCAGCGCACCATGGCCGACGGCAGGCAGATAGATCGCGGCGAGTCGGCGAATGGTGACCATGTTGAGCCGCATTAGCCCAGTCCGCGTGTCTTGCACGCCTGCAACCTTAGTCCATGGTCACCTCGACCCTGCGAACCCACGGCCCCCTTGCGAACCTACGAGTTTTTCGCTGCGAATCTACGAAAAGTCTTGTGCGAACCTACGGATACGCTAGGCTCGTCGATATGAAATCCCTTGTCGATCGACATGTGCTGCCCATCGGGCGGCAGTACCTGGACACCTTCCCAGTGGTCGTGATCCAGGGGGCTCGACAGGTCGGGAAGAGCACCTTGGCGACGCAGTTGATGGCTGACCGCGACGCTACCTACGTGACGCTCGACGATCCCGTACAGCTAGCCGCCGCCCAAGAGGAC
>JBHADA010000026.1:0-4638 GCA_041854805.1 Arachnia sp. | reverse complement strand
CTCACGCGAGGTCGAGGTTTCCGAACACAACCCTGGGCGCCGCTATGTCGGTGTGAGCGCACCCGGCGTGCGCCTGTCGAGCGCTGAGATCAGGCTCGCGGAAGTGCTTCTGCTCGGCGGGCAGTTACTGTTCGATCAAACCGGCGCCGAGGCAGACCCCTACATGACCCTCGTCGGGTACTTCAATGCCACCCGTGAACTAGCCGGCATGCGCCGCTACGTAGACGACGACGTCAGCACGCGAGTGGCCAAGCCCAGGCTCGGGTCTGGCTTTCCTCGCCGCTATGGGACCGCGTTCGGGAACCTGAACGTCGCGGAATTGACCTCGCGCATCTCCGGGGCCGACATCGGCAAGACACTTGACCAGCTTGGTGCCGAGTTCGATTCGGACTACGACACGACTGATGCTTTCCAGGAACGAATCACGCTGCGGCGAGAGAGCAAACAGGCCCCAAAACGACTCGGCGAGGCCCCATTCGATGTGGTGCTTGCCACGTCCATGCTCCAGGTCGGTGTTGACGTACAGCGGCTCGGACTCATGCTCATGGTCGGCCAGCCCAAGAACACCGCTGAATACATCCAAGCCTCCTCGCGTGTCGGCCGAGACGCGAGGAAACCTGGCCTGGTGGTCTCGCTCGGCAACTGGGCACGCCCACGAGACCTCGCCCACTTCGAGCAGTTCCGGCACTACCACGACACGTTCTATAGGCAGGTCGAGGCGCTATCAGTCACCCCGTTCTCGCCGACGTCCCTAGAGCGGGGCATCGCCGGGTTGCTCGTCAGCGTCGCGCGTGTCTCCCAGGCAACGCTCTTGGACGGGCTTTCTCCGGAACGCCAGGCGGGGGAGATCGTTGCACAGCATCCCTTCGTCGTGACGATCATCGACCGGCTCACGGAGCGAATCCTCGCGGCATCCCAGGACGACGATTTGGCGAGGGAAGCGAGCGATCGGCTCATCAACCACGTCGATCGTTGGAGCAGTCGCGCAAAGTACGCCTCGGAGATTCACAAAACCCTCGTGTACGAGCGCACTGGATCCGGCGCCAAGTGCCTGTCGCTCATCGTCAGCCCTGAGAACAAGCGGGCCAGCGCTGGTGACTCGACCGAAGCCCCATTTGAGATCGCCAACTCGATGCGTGAAGTGCAGCCGGAGATCAACATCCTGGTGTCGCCTCTCCAAGATCGACTGTTCGCCAGGACCCCTGCTGAAGTTGACGACTGGGTGATGCCTGCGGAGGAGGACGACTAATGGACGAGACCATGCCACTGGCAGACCATGATGATGCGCTCGATCCCCTGGGTGACGCGGAGGCTGGCTTGGTGAAGAACCGGGCGAAGGTCGGTTCCGCGCGGCCCTCGTCGCTACTCTATACCTACGGCCCAGGCGCGATCATGGACCTCCCCGGTTTCTCTGTGATGCCCGCCGGGCTGGATGACTGGGAGCCGATTTGGAAGCGCCGCGAGACGGTTCCGATGATCATCGAACCCCGTCTACTCCGAGCCGTTAGGGTTCACCTCGGCGAGCAGGTGGACACGCTGCGGCCGTTTCCTTGGCAGCCTAAGCTGGCGGCGATGTCCACCGAGGGCGGCGATCTCGGTGTCCCCGCCCGGGTTTTTCCGCAGTGGCTGCGGTGCACTGGCTGCGACTATCTCGGCCCGTTGACCAGATTCACCTATGCCAACACTCATCCTTTCCGTTCTGATCTCGCCCAGTTCACCCACGAGCCGTGCCCTGGTCGGGGCAAGTCCGGTTCTCGTCGGCGTAAGGGTCCCCCCGCCGTACCCGCGCAACACCTGCTGACGTGCACCAACGGACACCTGGACGAGTTCCCATACACGCTGTGGGTGCACAAGGGCCAAAGGTGCCCCGTCGCCGAGCATCCCGATCTGAAGATGATCGACGCCAACGTCGGCAAGAGCGTCGGTTCCACGATCATCTGCCAGTCCTGCAAGGCCCGGCGAGGCATGGCCGAGGCGCAAGGAGCGAAGGGCCGAGAGAAGCTCCCCCAGGTATGCCGCGGACGCCATCCGCACCTCGGCGGCTTCTATCCCGGTTGCGAGGCTCGGCCTGCGCTGATCATGATGGGGGCCTCCAACCTGTGGTTCCCCTCGACTCAGAGCGTCATAGTCATGCCTCGCTCCGAGGCCGAGCAGAGGGAGGCGCTCGCCGATCAACTGCGTGTCGAACTGGACATCGAGGATGTCAAGCAGTTCGCTGGGCAGATCCCGGTCATCCGCGCACTCGCTGGCGCACGAAAAATCGACCTGGATGGTCTCTCCGATGCGGATATCGCCAGCGCGGTCGACGATGTGCTGGCACCCCCGGAATCTGAGGAGCTGCGCGAGGAGCGTCGAGCAAACTGGGATCCGACTGAGCTGTTGATCCCTGAATGGCGCTATCTGCAACAGCCAGCCCTATTCCCCAAACAGCAAAGCGACGGCGATTTGATGGTCACCGAGGAATCGCGAGACCCCAAGTTGCATCGGCGTGTCCAACGGGTCGTGAGTGTCAACAAGATGAAGCGGGTCAATGCGGTTCTTGGGTTCACGCGCCTGGACGAAATGGAGCGGGTCAGCGACATCGCGTCGCGCCTGGTCCCCCTGACGCGCGACGGTAAGCCCACCTGGGTGCCAGCCACTGAGGACCGGGGCGAAGGAATTTTCCTACAGCTCGATCTGGACGCTGTCGCGCTTTGGGAGAGCCAGGTCCAGGCTTCGGAGCTTTGGCACGCCCATGTGGAAGCCCACCGCCGGAACTTTGCGCGGCGCTTTTCGGAGACCGCCGCAGCGGTTTCCCCGGATTCCCGCATGCCCGGGCCACGGTACTGGCTCCTCCACACCCTGTCCCACATCCTCATCCGGGAGATGGCCATGTACTCCGGTTACGGAGCCGCCAGCCTCACCGAGCGCATCTACGCCTGGCCCAAGGAACCAGGACGTGAGCCTGCGGCCGGGTTGCTTATCTGCACGACGGCCTCGGACAGCGAAGGCACACTCGGAGGCCTAGTTGCCCTCTCCGCCCCAGCGAAACTGCAGCGAATCCTTCAATCGGCGCTGCGCCGCGCCACGCGGTGCTCGTCCGACCCGGTCTGCGCGCAACGCACCCCATCTGATCCCGAGGACTTCCTGCATGGTGCTGCCTGCCACACCTGTTGTTTCGCGTCAGAAACCTCGTGCGAGAAGGCCAACCGCTTCCTTGATCGAAGATTCCTGATCGGCCTTCCCGCGCCAGATGGCCCAGCTGTGCCCGCGTTCTTTGGGGCTGCCCATGACCTCTGACCCATTCGTCGAGCTCGGCAGATTCCTGACCGCCGCCGAGGCGGACCGGCTCGCCGCGCAATTCGAGACGGGAGCGCCCCTAGGTATCGTTGTGCGCGAGGTTTCAGCGAGTCGACGTGACCGGGCCAAGGAGCTACTTTCCGCGGCGGGCCTACGCCCAGGCGATCCACTGCGTGCTGTGAATGTGCTACGAGCGATCGCAGGAGCAAAGGGAGTGCTTCGCGAGCTTACTCCGGTGTGGACAATGCCCGGGTTCGAGGCGAACACTGGGCACCTGACCAGAGAGTTTCATCGGATCGTCGGGGCAGCACGGCAGTCGGTCACGGCAGCCACATACAACTTCCAAGACACCTCCCAGATGTGGGCAGCATTGAGGGCGGCCTCTGACCAACCCGGAGTTGTCGTCACCGTGTATGTCGACGCCAGGGTCACGGATACCGTCATGGTCAAGGCCCAGCTTCCAAAGGCCACCGTCTATCGCTCGGCCGCCCTGCCTAACGGGCATTCGGTGGTGAGCCACGCCAAGTTCATCGTGGTTGATCACGAGGTGCTGCTAATCACTAGCGCGAACTTCAGCCGCTCCGCTGAGAATCGTAACGTCGAGTTTGGAGTTCTCATCCGGGACAGTGCGCTCGCAGCCTCAGTCGAGGGCACAATGCGCGCCAAGCACGGGTCGCTCTATGAGCTAATGGCTTGACTCAACATGGCTACGGGCGTCTGGTCGAGGTCAGGCGTCTCAGGGCACGTGCCGCCGGCCTGTTCGTAGATGCATCCTTACCAGCACGCATACCGCTAGCTAGCTCCTGCGGCGATTTTCGCAACGACGATGGGTTAGAAATAGGCGGTGACGCATCGGCCCTGGACAGGCCCTACGATGCCTATTAGGCAACGAGAGATTGGGACCAAAGATGGCACTCGAGCGCAAGGACATGACCGTCCATCCGGACCTGAGCCAATCGACGGCACGGGTCGCCCCCGTGCGGGCGCGCAAACCCATCTACCTCGACATGCTGCCGCCCTGCAACGCGGGCTGCCCCGCGGGGGAGAACATCCAGGAGTGGCTGCGGCTGATCAAGGCGGGCGAGGCGGAGGCCGCCTGGCGGCAGCTCGTCGCCGACAACCCGTTCCCCGCCATCCACGGCCGCGTCTGCTACCACCCCTGCGAGACGGCCTGTAACCGCGGCGACCTCGACGCCGCCGTCAGCATCCATTCGGTTGAGCGGTACCTGGGCGACCTCGCCATCGCCAACAACTGGCAGTTCCCCAAGCCCCGGCGACGCTCCGGCCGGCGCGTGCTCGTCGTCGGCGCCGGGCCGTCCGGCCTGTCCGCCGCCTATCACCTGACCCGTCTGGGCCACG
>JBHADA010000025.1:0-14829 GCA_041854805.1 Arachnia sp. | reverse complement strand
GACCACCAGCCCTACCACAGGCGTCATCGCCGAAGAGATCAACAACCGACCCCGCCGCCGACTCGGGTTCCTCACCCCCACCGAAGCCTTCGCCCGCCTCCTAGCCGGCCAACCCCATGTCGCTTCCACGCCTTGACACCATCAGGTAGTGGTTCAGATAAAAGAAATATAGTTACGTTATTAGCTGGTACTAATCACTCACGCTCAGGAATGACTCAACATGAGCGTGACATTGCCACAAGTGCAAAGAAATGAGATACTGTTTCAGTGTTAATTTCTGTTATTCATGAAGGAGAGAATTTAGTGCCTTCAAAAATTAGAGCGCATGCCTTGGATAAAACTGGTGTAGTTGTGGATGAGCCAATTCCAAATAGTTTGCGTCAGAACACGGAATGTGAATGTCAAAGAATGAAGATTAATCAGCGATGCTAAGGATTTATTATGAAATATGATCTAGAGGTTACCAGTCAATCTGCGGTATTAGGCAACTTAAATTATTTAAAGACATTTAAATTTCCCAACGGAAGGGTATTTCCTAAGTCATATCAGCTATTTGTAGAGCAATTCGGCTGGGGGAGAACATTAAATAACTATCTAATTTATATCCCTGTAAATGATACACTTCATGACTCCTGGCAACAAACACGTGGAGCTATAAAATCAACATATATTGACGATCTCGATGATTATATAGGTTATTACCCGGAAAATATATTAAACCTAATGACATATATGGAGCCATTTGCTAAAAGCGAGTCAGGGCTTTATCTATTTTGGGATACTGAAAGCCAATGTTCACAAAATGAATTTGATATATATGCAACTGATTTCGTAGGGGATGTGCATTGCTTGGGCAGGGATTTATTTGAAGTTATTTATAATCTTACACATGACACCGATATATTGAAGAAATGTTGCAATAGAGAGCCTTTCCCGAAAACATTTGAGGGTTTCTCTTCCATTCATTAAACAAGTTGAGAGAAGAAATATGGCGTGTTAAGCAAAATGGATGATAAACTCCCTCGGGTTTTGCTGACCACCTGAGATTTCGATACTTGGATGTTGGAACAGCAGCAAGCTGTAGCCGGTGTGGAATGCTTATTTCTGAGTAAGGTGTTGTGGCGTAAGCCACGCACGCGTTTCATAAGTCTATCAAAGGTCATCTGAAAACCCGTACATATGGCGAACCTTTCAGGGTTTCCGTTGTCTTAACCGATTAAAGCATCGCGGGATTTCCGCCATGGTCGTCAACAAAATCGCCCGTAAAAGCAGTAAGTTCAAAGTGGTGTTTATGGTGACCGATTTCTGCTGGCCGCCCGCGCCACCGCAGGTGCCGCCGATGCCCTTTCCGCTGTTCGCCGATTTGCGCGGCGCGAAAACCGTCGCCAAAGACGTGCGCATCAACCGCAAACCCGCTTTCGTGTACAAAGCCAGCAAGAGCGCCAAAACCTATGGCGACGAAGTGGCGTTGCCGGGGCGAAAAGGGGTGCCCGAAATAGTCGACGGTGATGGGTGGGAGTTGGGCGGGTGGGATTCCCATGAGTCACATTGCCAGGGCAGATTCCGTGACGAGGCTCTTGGGGTGGCGCATCTCGCGTTTGGCGGACCCACAAGCCGAGGTGATCGGGCACACCGATTCAGTCGACACCGAGGGGTTCGACCAGAAACTCTCCGAAGACCATGCGGGGACTGTGGTGCCGTTGTCACATGACAAGGGAGTCACGGCGAAGCCTCAGGCAATAGGAAAGGGATGATCCGAGCCGGCGTTCCCCAACCAGAACGACGGATCAGCCAACCCAGCTTGCCGCAAACTGAACCATCGCGTAAAGATCTTCTCCCCAGCTGTCTAACCCCCCACGACCCGTACACTGGCGGCGATGCAGATGCGCTAGAGCCTTGGTTGTCAGGGCAGAAGGTGCGTTGGGGTTTGGAGGTTGAGCCAGGTGGCCGAGCAATCACCCGCGGCGGATGCCAGCGGATCTGATGAAGACCAGATGAGACGGTTGCAAGACGCTCAAGTTCCAGTGGCTGATCGTCTCGAAACTATTTTGGACCTCGCCGAGCGTCGCAACGAGAAGGTGTATCCAGTCATCCTTGAATTGCTAAACCACCCCGACTTTGAACAGTGCAAAGGCACTCTGATACACGCGTTACAAAACTATCCACCCGAGCCACTATTCGAGCGGGCAGTCGACTGGTTGGTGCATGGAGGATTCGAAGTTGCCCACCTGGCCTTTGAAATACTGGACAGCGTGTCCGTGCTGTCTGGCAGTCAGGTTGATGCGGCTTACGGACTCATCGCGAGCGCCTTTGAAACCACCGACCAGCCATGGCGCGCCAACCTGCTGGGTCAGGCCTTAGAGCTGTTCTCGCCCGCCGAATAGAGTCGGGACACTCCGCCGTGGGGATTGTGACCGAGGCTGAGCATTCCGCTTTGAGGACGGCCTTCGGTGCTGCGGGGCACCGGTGCCTCGGATATGCGTAGACGAGGTCAAGCTACGACGGCACCGTCGCTCAGTTGCGGGCCATTTCGCCCTACGGAGTCGGTGGTGTCAAGGCGTGGAAGCAACATGGGCTTGGCCGGCTAGGAGGCGGGCGAAGGCTTCGGTGGGGGTGAGGAACCCGAGTCGGCGGCGGGGGCGGTTGTTGATCTCCTCGGCTATGACACCACCCTCCGCCGTCCGTCACTCAAACAACCACCCCCATTGCTTGCAGCTCCGCAGAGCGCCTATGATTCCACTTTAGGGTGACAGTCCTGAGCTCATGATGAAAGATGCAACAAGGGCGTAATTAGGCTCTGCCGCCCCGATTTTCGTTAGGGGCAAGCCGCTGGAATAACAAACCCATGTCGAATGCTGTGATCCCGTGTCCTTGAAGGAGGTTTGTGCGTGGAAAGCCTAGAGCTATATAAGAATTTGAATGACAGCGGCAAGATGGATTTGCTTGCAGGTTTTCATGAAGAGCCGTCTATGGAGTTTATAAACTACCTGGAAGGCGAGCTGTTTTCTGTAGATGCAGACGAATTTCTAAGAATTGAAATATGGAAGTTCCTCTCCAGGTTCAGCCATGCTAATCGGGAAACAAAAGACAAAATAGTCAAGATGATAGTTGAAAGCCACCTGGATGGCGACGAGATGGTCGCATCAATCGGGGCGCAGGAGTTGATGTTTTTTGATCTAGCGCGAGACGACTTTGAAAGAATATTTAACCTGTTGTCGAATGATGTATATCAAAAAATGGATATGGCTGATTTGTCAGCGTCCTTGATTAGGCTGCTATGCACGAGGAAGAATAGGGACAATGGCTCTCTTGAGTTTCTTCATGAATTGGAGAATATGGATCTCTATAGAGATAGCATAAAGGCGTGGACGACTTAGGAGATTATGCTTCGTCTAGCTAGTGTCAAGCAAAGAACAATGTAGTTCGCCCGTCCCTCAGTTCATGGGGGAGGCCGGAGGCATACTGTGGGTTCGACCAGCGAAATGGCAGCGGAGCAGCCACTGCCAGCCCATGCGCTCACGCCACCGCAGGCTCGGCGTTTGCCTTCAGCGCGGCCAGCGTGGCGGCGACGGCGGGTACTTTTTCCAAGTCGGTCGTGGTCACTACATGGATCTCTCGGACGGTGGTTTGCTGCAGCGGGCGGACCGTCACGTCGGGGTTGTGGGTGGCGTTGCGGATCAGGTCTGGGATGAGCGCCACTCCTAAGCCGGCTGCGACGAACCCCTGTACCGCTACGTAATCTTCTGTTTCGAAGGATATGCGTGGCTGGAAGCCGGCGTCCGCGGTGACCTGGAGTAGATGTCCACGGCACCGTGGGCAGCCTGCGATCCAATCGGCGTCGGCGAGGTCGGTTAGGTTCACGACGTCGGCTTCGGCTAGTGGGTGGGTGCGAGGTAGGGCTACCCGAACGTCCTCGGTCAAGAGGTGATGTACGACGAACTCGGTGAGGTCGTCCCCGCGTCCTACGGGGGAGCCTGGGTAGGAGAAGGCGACCGCGAGGTCGCATTCCCCAGCGCGGAGCGCGGCCAGTGACTCGGGCGGCTCCGCCTCCGTAAAGCTGACCTGGATACCAGGGTGTTCGCGGCGGACTTGGGCGAGGGTACGTGGCACGAGCGTGGCGGAGCTGGAGGGAAAGGCCATGAGCCGCACCCGGCCCGTGCGCAGCCCGGCGATCGCGGCGACCTCGTCCTCGGCGGCATCGATCGCGCTGAGCACTGGCACCGCCGCCCGGGCCAACACTTCGCCGGCCTCTGTCAACCGGACGCTGCGTCCCACCCGCTCCACGAGCACCGTTCCCAGCCGCTGCTCCATCCGCTTGACCATCTGTGAGACGGCCGGTTGTGAGTAGCCCAGGTGCAGCCCAGCGGCAGTGAAGCTGCCATGTTCGGCGATGGCTCGAATCACCCGTAGGCCGGCGGCGTCGATCATGGCCCCGATTCTAGGACGACGCTATTGTCTGGGGACATGGGAGAAGCATGGTCCGTGCATCGGGTGGAGGCTGCAGCGCCTGACTCGTCGTCAGTGGCCACAGCCCGGAAACTCGCCAAACCGGGACCCTGGGCCGATATCGGTGTTCAAGGCGACCTGCTCTGGGGCACCTGTCAAGGCTCCGGCAAGACGCCCTACCGCGTCAGCATCGACACCGCCGCCCCCGCCTACAAATGCTCCTGCCCCAGCCGTAAATTCCCCTGTAAACACGCACTAGCCCTGCTGTTCCTCTGGGCCCAGGGGCAGATCCAAGAAGGTGGAGAAGTAGCCTTGTTCGCCTCCGATTGGGCCGACGCCCGCGAGGCCCGCGCCAAACCCAAACCCAAGGAACAAACCGCTGAGCAGAAGGCCGCCGCAGCCAAACGTGCCGCCCAACGCGAGGAGTGGGTCACTGCTGGGCTGGCGGAACTGGGCCGTTTCCTCACCGACCAAGTCCGCGAGGGGCTCGCCACCCACGCCGCTGATCGCCCGGATCGCCTGAAACGCATGGCTGCGCGGATGGTCGACGCGCAAGCCCCTGGCGTCGCGTCGCGGCTGCGTGAACTGGCGCTGCTGCCCTCCACGGGAGACTGGCCCACCCAGCTGCTCGACGAATATGGCTCGCTCCATCTGCTGACCGCGGCCTGGGCAGGCCGCGACAACCTACCCCCAGACCTCGTCGACACCGTTCGCGCCCACATTGGGTTCACCACCAAAGTCGACGACGTGCTGGCCACCCCTGCAGTGGCGGACCGGTGGGTGGTGGTGGGCATGCGGGACGCCGACGAGGAACAAGTCAGCGTCCGTCGAGTTTGGCTATGGGGCCGCGACACCGGTGCCCGCGCCCTGGTGTTGTTCTTTGCCCGCGGTGGCGCCAACTTCGACACCGGCATCTACCCGGGCTCCGAGATTGAGGCGAACTTGCACTTCTACCCCGGGCGTCTGAGGCTGCGGGCCGTCGTGGGAGACAAACGCGCCGAGACCGCCACCAGCACCGGTTGGCTCACCCCCGGCGGAACCCTCAACGACGCTCAGCAGCAACTGCGCGACGCCGTCACCGCGGACCCCTGGTGCCAGGTTTGGCCGGTGGCCATCCACGGCCAACTGGCCTGGAATGACGGTGCCTGGCTGGTGGCGGAGCGGGCCGTCCCCCTCATCGGCGAACAGCGCGATCTGTGGAACCTCCTAGCGCTGGCCAACTCACCCACCACTATCTTCGGTGAACTCAGCGCCGAGGGTTTGCGTCCCCTGGCCTTCGTCGACGACGCCAAAGTGTGCCCGCTGTGACAGCCGCGCATCGAAGCAACCTCAGGCTCCGCTAGGCTGCCGGTTGCTATGGAGCCAGCCAAGCTCATCACCGCCGCGCTCGTCGGCAGTCCCGTGCCCGAGCTGCTCGACGATGCTGCCCGCTACGCCGCTGCCCGACGCGCAAACCTCCGCACTTGCGACTTGCCACCCCCGCAACCCCTGCCCGAGCAGGAACCCAATCAGCCGGGGAAATCCTTCGTCGCCACCGTCGGAGCCATCCTTCACCGGCCAGCGACGCAACGCGATTCGCTCTTGGTGCATGCCTTAGAGATGGTGGCTCAAGCCGGGAAGGTGCTGCCCGCCCGGCTGCTGGTTGCCCTGCTGGAGGTGGCGCGGACCAGCCGCCCCGTAGCCGACGCGCTGACCCCGGTGCTGGGTGCCCGCGGCCGATGGCTTGTCGGCCTCAACCCCGGCTGGCTGCCCGGCAAGGTGGGAGACCCGAAACCTGAGGATTGGGACGAGGGCAGCGTCGGGCAGCGGGTCGCCTGGCTCCGGCACCTGCGGCTCTCGGACCCCGAGGCCGGCCGGGAGTTAGTGTTCGAAGCCCGCAAGGAGAAGGCCGCGGACCGAGCCATGTTCATAGCCGCGTTGGAAGTGGGTCTCAGCCTGGGCGATGAGGACCTTCTAGAGCAGACGCTGCGCGACCGGTCCAAGGAAGTGGGCCGCACCGCGGCTGGGCTGTTGGCGAAGCTGGACGGCTCGGCTTATCTGGAGCGTGTCGTCGCGCTGGCCAAGGAGGCTTTCACGCGCGTCGAGCTGCCCGCCACGGGGCGCCTCGCCACGTTGCGGCGCGCCCCCTCCCAGGTTGTGGGCGCCGCCCCGCCGGAGGACACCTGCGTCGCCGAACACTACACGAGCCTGGTGCCGAATCTCCCGAAAGGGCCTGCCGGGCGGCTGGTGGCGCTGGCTTGGCTGGTGCCGCCGCGCCGCTGGGCAGAGTTGGGCTTCACACTAGAGGAACTCAGCCCCAATGTGATGCTCGACGACGAACCGGTACGCATCGTTGACGCGCTCTCCGCCGCAGTGGCGCGCTGGCAAGATGCCGCCGCGGCCCGCACTTTGCTGGTGAGCTACCCGAATGCGGAGCTGGCCCTGCTCCTGCCACCCGACGAACGCGACATTCAACTGGAGCGCGTGATCACGGCCACAATGCACCACACTGCGCTAAAGAACCACTTCGTGGGTTTATGCAAGAACCTGGTCCTGGTGCGGGGGCTGCGGCTCACATCACATGCGGCGCATGCCCTGGTGGAAGGCATCGCCGCCTGTATGCAGCATCGCCTCGCTGTTCCCGACGAAGTCTTCGAGGTGCTGACCCGCGCCGTCGAACCGCAATCGGCCGACCCGATCATCGAACGCCTGACCAGCCTGGCTCGCGACCAGGGCTCGCGCCTGCGCAGGCTACTGACCGAGACAGCGGCCAGCCTCACCCTCCACCAGAGCATCTACGAATCCATGAAGGAGCCCCGATGACTGAGACCGTGCTTCGCCCGCACGCCGAGCAGGCGTTCGCCGCAGAGCTAGCCGCGCTGGCCAAAGCCGACGACCGGCCCCGCCCAGCGAACTGGAAGCTGTCGCCGTGGGCGGTGGTCAACTACCTCATGGGCGCCACGCTGGCCGACGGCACCGTCATCACACCCAAATACGTTGGCAACCGGCGACTCATCGAGGTGGCGGTGGCGACGCTGGCTACGGACCGCGCACTGTTGCTGTTGGGGGTGCCAGGCACCGCGAAGTCTTGGGTTTCGGAGCACCTAGCCGCGGCCGTCGCGGGGGATTCCACCCTGCTGGTGCAAGGCACCGCGGGCACCACGGAGGAAGCGGTGCGTTACGGCTGGAACTATGCACGGCTGCTGGCGGAGGGGCCGTCGCAGGCGGCGCTGGTGGCTTCCCCGATCATGACCGCGATGGAACGCGGTGCGATTGCCCGGGTCGAGGAGCTGACTCGCATGCCCTCCGATGTGCAAGACGCCATGATCACCACCTTGAGCGAGAAGACGCTGCCTGTGCCGGAGCTGGGGATTGAGGTGCAGGCCCGTTCCGGTTTCAACCTGATCGCCACCGCAAACGATCGAGACCGTGGCGTCAACGATCTGTCCAGCGCGCTGCGCCGCCGCTTCAACACCGTCGTGCTGCCGTTGCCAGCCAGTGCGGAGGAGGAACTGCAGATCGTCACTAAGCGGGTGGCGGAGCTGGGACGCTCGCTGGAGCTGCCTGACGTGGGCGACGCGTTGGCCGAGATCCGCCGCGTCGTCACCGTCTTCCGGGAGCTGCGGCAGGGCCACACGGAGGACCACAAGACATCGCTGAAAACGCCGTCGGCCACCTTATCCGCAGCCGAGGCCATTTCCGTGGTCACCAGCGGACTGGCGCTGTCGGCGCACTTTGGCGACGGCGTGCTGCGGGCCGAGGACGTGGCGGCGGGCATCGTCGGGGCCGTGGTCAAGGACCCCGTCGCGGATCAGGTGATCTGGCAGGAGTACCTGCAAACCGTGGTGCGGGAACGCTCCGACTGGAAGGACTTCTACCGGGCCTGCCGCCAGGTGTAACACATGGGTGAGGTACGTGTCTTCGGCATCCGCCACCACGGCCCGGGATCGGCCCGGTCCTTGGTGCGTGCCCTGGACGAGTTTGTCCCAGATGCCGTGCTCATTGAGGGCCCCGCTGACGCAGCGCCGATGCTCAACCATCTGGGTGGATTGATGCCGCCGGTGGCGCTGCTGGCTTGGGCGGTCGACGACCCGTCCCGCGCCGCGTTTTGGCCGTTCGCGGCGTTTTCGCCTGAGTGGCAGGCCCTGGACTGGGCCGCGCGGCACACCTGCCCCGCATCCTTCATCGACCTGCCCAGTTCCTTGGTGCTGGCCGCGGAGGGCGTAGAGCGAGGGGCGGACCCGCTGACGCTGCTGGCGGAGGTGGCCGGCTACGACGACCCGGAGCGCTGGTGGGAGGACCTCGTCGAGCAGCGCGACGAGGACGTCTTCGACGTCGTGGCAGAGGCGATGGCCGCGGTCAGGGAGGAGCTCGACGACAACCAGGAAACCTTGATCCGGGAGGCGCACATGCGCAAGGCGCTGCGCGCTGCCAAACGGGTCCACGACAAGGTGGCGGTGGTGTGCGGGGCGTATCACGCGCCAGCGTTGACGGCGAAGGTGACGGTGGCTGCGGACAACGCGCTGCTGAAGGGGCTGGCCAAGGTCAAGACGCAGGTGACATGGGTGCCGTGGACGCATAGCCGGTTGGCGTCGGCGTCGGGTTACGGCGCGGGCGTCACATCGCCGGGTTGGTACCACCATCTGTTCAGCTATCCGGATCGGCCGGTGGAGCGTTGGCTGACGCATGTGGGTACGGTGTTGCGCGAACATGACCTACCCACCTCGTCGGCGCACGTCATTGAGGGGGTCCGGTTGGCTGATGCCTTGGCCGTATTGCGGGGCCGCCCGATGCCCGGGTTGTCGGAGGTGCAGGAGGCCACGCTGGCGGTGCTTTGTGAGGGCAGCGCGTTGGCGCTGGACTTGGTGACCAGGGAGGCGATCGTCGGAGAGCTGATGGGCGCGGTGGGGGAGGATGTGCCGCGCACCCCGTTCGACGCGGACCTGACTGCCACCGCGCGTCGCTTGCGGCTGGCGCAAAGCCCGGAGAACAAGGAACTGATGTTGGATCTGCGGCGGGATCTGGACTTGGCCCGCTCCCGGTTCCTGCGTCGGCTGCGGCTGCTGGGCATCGGTTGGGGTGCCCCGTCAGGGTCGGCCGGCACGGGCACGTTTCGGGAGATCTGGCAGCTGGCTTGGCAACCGGAGTACGCCGTCGCGGTGATTGACGCGTCGCGGTGGGGCAATACCGTCGAGGCTGCGGCCTCGGCGCGGGTGCTGGCCGACACCTCGGACCTGGCTAGTGTGACGTGCGGAGTGGAGGCGGCCCTGATAGCCGAGCTGCCAGGGGCGTTGCCTGAGCTGCTGCGCCTGCTCGATGTGCGCGCGGCGGCGGAAACTGATGTCGCCCGGTTGCTGGAGGCGCTGCCGGAGTTGGTGCGGGCCTACCGATACGGTGATGTGCGCGGCACCGACACTGGTCGGCTGGGTGCCGTGGTGGAGGCGCTGCTGGGCCGAGCCTGCGCCGGGCTGCCGGCCGCTGTCGGCGGGTTGGCCCCTGAGGAGGGGGCACGGTATCGCGAGTTGGTCAACGCGGCGACGGCCGCCGTCGGGTTGCTGGGGGAGGACTCGCAGAGGCTGTGGCGCGTGACGTTGTTGGGATTGTTGGAGCGCCATGACCTGCCTGGGATGCTGGCGGGTCGGCTGGTACGGCTGCTGTTCGATGCGGGTGAACTTTCCGTGGAGGAGGTGCAGCGGCGCTTGTCGCTGGCGCTTTCGGGTGGGCATCACCCGCAGGAGCAGGCCCAGTGGGCCGAGGGAGTGCTCAGCGGCAACGCGTTGTTGCTGCTGCATTCCGCGGAGCTGCTGCGGGTGCTGGACGTGTGGTTGACCGGGTTGCCGCAGGAGGCGTTCACCGAGGTGTTGCCGGTGGTGCGGCGCGCGTTTGGCGTGTGGGAGCTGCCGGAGCGGCGGGCGTTGGCGGCCAAGGTGCGCAACCTAGACGCCAGCGACGAGGCTGACGAGCAGGAATTGGACTTGACGGAGGTGGCGGCGGTGCTGGCCGTGGTTGACGAGATTTTGGCGGCGTCGCGATGACCGGCGAGCGAGAGCGGCGGTGGCGGTTGGCGCTGGGCGCCGCGCCGGAGGGCGCCGTCGATGCATTGAGCCGCCAGGACGTGCAGCTGGACTCGGCGTTGGGCGCGCTGTACGACAACGACGGTATGCGCCGCGCGGGGCTTGGTGGGTCCGCGCCGCGAGTGGCGCGGTGGCTGGGCGATATCCGCACCTATTTTCCGTCGCGGGTAGTGCAGGTGATGCAGGCCGACGCGATCGACCGGCTGGGATTGCGGCAACTGCTGCTGGAGCCGGAGATGCTGGAAAGCGTGGAGCCGGATGTGCATCTGGTGGCGACGCTGGCCAGCCTGGGGCGGGTGATCCCGGAGAAGGCGAAGGCCAGTGCCCGGGAAGTGGTGGGTCGGGTGGTCAAGCAGGTGGAGGAGCGGCTGGCGGACAAGGTGGTGCAGGCGGTGCGCGGCGCGCTGAACAGGGCCGCCCGGACCGCGCGTCCCCGCCCGGGCGACATCGACTGGTCACGTACGATCGCGGCGAACTTGGCGAATTACCTGCCGGAGTTCAACACCGTCGTTCCGGAGCGACTCATCGGTTATGGCCGAAAGCAGTCGGGTTTTCAACGCGAGGTCGTGCTGGTGGTGGACCAGTCGGGATCGATGGCGACGTCGGTGGTGTACGCCAGCATCTTCGCGGCGGTGTTGGCGTCGATCAAGGCCCTGAAGACACATTTGGTGGTCTACGACACGGCGGTGGCGGACTTGACGGAGCAGCTCACGGACCCGGTGGAGGTGATTTTCGGTACCCAGCTGGGCGGCGGGACGGACACTGGTAGGGCGCTTGCCTACTGCGAGGCTTTGGTACAACGCCCGCGAGACACGGTGATGGTGCTGATCAGTGACTTGTATGACAGCGACCCGGAGCAGATGCTGCGGCGGATGGCCCAGTTCCAGCGGCAGGGAGCGACACTGGTGACGTTGTTGGCGTTGAGCGACGACGGCACCCCAGCCTATGACCACGACGTCGCGGCAGGGTTGGCTGGGTTGGGAATCCCGGCGTTCGCGTGCACCCCCGACGCGTTCCCGGAGATGATCGCGTTGGCGATCAATAGGGGAGATCTGGCGGGCTGGGCGTCAACGGAGAAGGTAGCGGCTGCGGGCGGCTAAACAGGAAGAACGGGTTGCCGACCTCGTATGGCCATCGCCTGAATCAGCGGCTCATTATTGTTGACGGATCTGAAGACAATGACTTCTCGGATCCGTCCACAGGTGCCGAAACTGAAGCGCAACTCCCTCAGATAGTCGCCATGTATTTCCCAGCTGCGAGGTTCCAAGTACGCCAAGCAACTTAGGTTGACATCTTGGGCTTAGCAATCTAAGTTGACATCATGGAGTCGGTGAAACTTGCTACGGTCGCGGCGGACACCAGCGACCCTCGTGCCGGGCTGCGCGCGGTGGCGTCGCTGCGCGTGCTGGCCGACGCGCTTGAGTTGCGTCAGGTCGAGGCCGGCCTGCGTGCTGGCATGAGCTGGCAGGAGATCGCCGACGCGCTCGGCGTTTCCCGCCAGGCGGTGCATAAGAAGTACTCCAGGAAGATCGACCAGTCCATCCCTGTTCCTAGGAGAAACTCATGAGCCTCATCCGAAGCAGCGCCACCCTGTACGAAATCTCCATGTTCGCCGCCGAGGAGGCCTCGCGCTTCGGCCAGTCCATGGTGGACGTCGATCACTTGTTTCTTGCCCTCGTGCTCAGCGAGAAGCCGGCGGGGGAGGCGCTACGGTCCCTCGGCGTTACCTTGGAGGCGGCCCGACATGCGGTGGGGAATGCTCACGCGGCACGGCTGACCACGCTCGGGATCGACGCGGAGCTGCCGCAGGGTCGCATCACCGCCCACGAGGCCGACGGCGGCTTTGACTGGGCGGAGCGGGCCAGAGGTGTCGTGGGCCCGGTGACGAAGGACCCAAGCGAGTTGACGTCAGCACTGCTGCGGCGGCTGCTCAACGAGCCGAGCGGCCTGATCGACGAGGTACTTGGCCAGTTGGGCGTCTCGACACGGGCCATCTTGGAGCGGCTCGATCAGCCCGGCACCCGTGAGGCCTCATCCAACACACCCGCAGCCCGGGGAACCATCTCTAGTTCCCGCTCGTTCTTCGTTCCGGCCTCCGTCGAGCAGGTGTGGGCGTTGCTGGTGACACCCTCGCGGATGCGGGAGTGGGGGCCGATGTATCAGACCGTCGAATGCGCGGGAGGCGACAGCGACGTGTTTCCCGGCGATGCGTGGCTAGGGCTGCACGCCGCGACGGGGTCGGGCGGCAAGCCGGTGCGTCCGGAGATGCGGCGTGAGCGGATCGAGCTGCTGATCCGTGAAGAGCGCTTCAGGATCGCCTGGCGCACCACCTATCCCGACGCTCCCACCCTCAATGCGCGTCGAGTTGAGATCGGTCTTGTCCCCGATGCGGGCGGGACCCGGCTGGAGATCGGCGTGGCGTGGGAGCCAAGCTGTAGGCGCAAGTCGCGGCCGTTATTGCGGGTGCTGATGTCGCCGTTGCACCGGTATGGGATGTGGGTGCAGACCACCCACATCGGCGCGAGTATCGGCCGGGTCTTCCGGTAGGCCCTGTGGAGCGTGGCCTGGCGAGTTGATGTGTGCCGTCCGGCATCGGGAGAGGGTCGGTTTATGTCTGAACTGGCTTTACTGGAATGTCTGGTGGCGATCGTGCCGATTGTCGTTAGCCCAGGAGCAGGTTTCACTTTAGTGACAGGCAGGGTCCTTGGGATAGGGCAGGGGCTTGGGCGACGATCCTAGGCGCTGTGGCAGGGATCCTTACCCATGCGATGCTTGCGGGGTCGGCCTGGCTCTGCCGGTGATGCGCCTGGCTCAGGTTTACACAGCGGTCCGGCTCTTGGGCGTGGCATATCTCGTCGGGTTCGGGCTGCGGATGCTCCATCGCGCTGGCAAACCTAGCGGTCGCAGGAGGGAAGGGGTCACGTCGAAGTCGGTGTCGCAGGGGGGGGCAGGCCTTTGGGTTCGCCTATGGTGCGAACCTGCTCAACGTGAAGGCGGCGGCCGTTTACGGTCAAGTCCCGGCGAGTGGTGTAGCTGTTGGTGATCCTGTGGGGTGGGGTCAGCTGGCGAGTGCGGGCATGGTGTTGTCTGGTTCGGGCTGGTTGGTGGTGGTGATGCGGCTCTTGGCGAGGATTTCGAGGCCGAGGTAGCGGCGACCTTCGGCCCATTCGTCGGTTTGTTCGGCTAGGACAGCGCCGACGAGCCGGACGATTGCTGCCCTGTTGGGGAAGATCCCCACGGAGTCGGTGCGGCGGCGGATCTCCCGGTTCAACCGTTCGGTGGGGTTGTTCGACCAGATCTGCTGCCAGATCTCGGGTGGGAAACTGGTGAACGCGAGGATGTCAGCCCGTGCTTGGTCGAGGTGGTTGGTGACCTCGGGCAGCTTGTTGGCGGTGTAGTCCAGCAGCCGGTCGAACTGGGCATGGACGCTGGCAGCGTCGGGCTGGTCGTAGACCGAGTGCAGCATCGCTTTGACCGCTGGCCAGAGCCTTTTCGGGGTGATGGCCATCAGGTTGGTCGAGTAGTGGGTGCGGCAGCGTTGCCAGGTGGCTCCGGGCAGGTTAGCCGCGACGGCTTCCACGAGCCCAGCGTGGGCGTCTAAGGTCACAAGGGTGGACGCCGGTGAGGCCTCGGGCGATCAGGTCGGCGAAGAACTCGTTCCAGGCCGGTCCGGTCTCGGCGGTGGCCACGCGCATGCCCAGGACTTCGCGGTGCGGCGTCGTTGTTGACGCCGGTGGCGAGCATCACGACCGTGTTGACTACCTGGCCGCCCGGGGGGCCTTCATGGTCAGCGCGTCCGCGGAGATGAAGGTGAACACCCCCGGCATCACCCAAGGGTCTGTGGCGGAACTGCTCGACGTGTTCGTCCAACTCGGCGGCCATGCGCGAGACCTGGGACTTCGAGAGCCGGTCTATGCCCAAGGTCTTGACCAGTTTGTCCATGCGGCGAGTACTGACTCCGGCGAGGTAGCAGTCGGCGACCACGGTGATCAGGGCCGACTCGGCGCGCTTGCGGCGTTCGAGTAACCAGTCGGGGAAGTAGCTGCCGGTGCGGAGTTTGGGGATGGCCAGGTCGATGGTGCCGGCGCGGGTGTCCAGCGCGCGGTGGCGGTAGCCGTTGCGTTGAGCGAGGCGTCCTGGGGTGGGCTGGCCGTACTCGGCGCCCGCCACCACGTCAGCATCAGCGGAGAGGAGGGCGTTGAGCATGGTCTGCAACAGGCTGCGCATCATGTCGGGAGATGCCTCAGCAAGAAGCTCGACAAGAACCGCAGCAGGGTCGACAATACGAGGAGCGGTCATCGAGTGGATTCCTTCGAGAGTGTTGTGAGAG
>JBHADA010000024.1:0-36277 GCA_041854805.1 Arachnia sp. | reverse complement strand
CGTCTCGTTGTTGGCCGAGCTCTGCCATTCTCGACTCGTTGATGCCGATGTCACGGCTCGCCAACCAGGTATCGAGGTGACGCTGCTGCGTCTCGACGTCTCGCCTAGCCGTCTGCGCCTCCGCGCCGGTATTCCTGGGTCTCGACGAAACGGCGCAGGCTGCGAGAGAAATCGGTGAGGCTGGCACGCACCTGCGCGCTCTCCCGCTGGAGCGTGGTGAGGTATTGGCGTAGAAATCCCGCCTCCTGCGCGGTGAGTTGGTCCGCGAAGGCTCGACTCAACAAGGCGTCGACCGCGTCATCGAAGGATTCGGCCAAGCGCGGGTCGAGCAACAGGGCATGGAAGGCCGTGAAGGTACGGCCGGCCTCCGATTCCTCGATCAAATCCACCCCTTCGAACACAGAGTCCAAGACTCCGCCGCGGGCGCCATCGTGGTTGATGATCTGTTCGCGGAGGCTCTGGTTGAGGCGTTCCAAGTCGTCGGCTACCTTCGCGAAATCGCCGGGCACCTCGTCCGCCAGCCGCAGAATCTCGCTGAGCCGCTCACGGGCGAGCTGATCGTCGAGCGGGGTATAGCCACCGCCCTCGATGCGGGCGATCTCGGCGTCGAGCGCATCGCGTTGGGCACGCAACGCCTCGACGCGCCGAGCCGGGTTCGGGTCCGAGTCGCGAGCCAGGGAGGCAAGCAGATCCGCGACGTTGCTCAGTCGCGATGACGTCACGGCAGAGCGCGGCTGCTCCAGAAGCGTGATGAATCTGACGGCATCGGCGGCGGAACGAGCCAACTCTACGGTTTCCTCGCGAGCGGCCGTTGGGCGTCGAACGAGAATGCCATCGCGAATCCAATCGGCGACGTATTCCTGCGGGCTCCGCGGCAGGGCGAACCCAGCATCGCGCAACTCATCGAAATCCTCCGCGACCAGGGATACGAACTCGGCGTGGACGAGTGTGCGGCGCTCAGCGAAATGGGCGGAGAAGACGGCAACCATGACGGGCATGAGATCTGCCCGCAAAAGCTTCAGCCCCGGCGTCGCGGCGGCCAGCCTGGCGCTGGTCGCGTCGCCTATTCTTCCTCCCACGGATCAACGCTCTATTTCGCAGCCACCTCAGCCAGGACGTCACCCACGGCGCCGCCCGGTTCGGCCTCATCCTCCAGGAAGTACCACCAGAACGGGGCACCCCAGCACCTGGCACGGCCCAGCCCCACACTCGTGATATGCCGGGCGACCTCGCGTCGAGCCGCATGGATGTCATCGGCGGACCCGAACCACCAGGGTCCGTCGTTGAGGTCCTCGGCCCCGTACCCCGCCTCGGTGACGGCGATCTGATGGTCCGGAAAGGCGGCGGCCAACGCCGTGAGGATGCGGTCCGCGCCAGACCCGAGCGGGTGATGCTGAGGATAGATAGACAGGCCCACGACGTCGACCAACTCCATCAGCGCAGGCGTGAGGTTCGCCTTGGCCCACGTAAACGTGGAATACCTCGGCTCGTCTTGACCCAACTGGTAGTAAAGGGTCAACAACGACGGACGCGACGCGGAGCGTGCACGGCGTGCTGCCTGCGTGACGCGTTCAATGGCTTTGTCGCCCAGCCAGTTGCCTCCCAACTCGTTGCCCACCTCCCACACGTCGACGGAGGCCAGCCGGGTGAACACCGTGTCGAGGCGTGCCCGCCACTGCGCGTCGGTGAGGTCGCGGATGAGGAACGAGTCACACACCTGCCCGACGACCAGGCTGCCCGTGTCCTGGATGGCACCGACAGCATCGGCCCAAGCGTTAATCTCGGTCAGGTCGTCGAGCACGACGCGCACCGCCGGACGACGACCGCTGTCAGCCAGTTGCCGCAACCGATTCACCTCCGCCATGCTCGGGACCCGGGTGAAAGTGACCCCGATCAAAGCCTCCGATGGGGCGATGGACGCCGCCTCACGATCGAGAAGAAGCTGGGCCGTCGTGGCCAACTCGAGACATCGTTCGGCGCTGCGTCCCTTCTCGGGGCCAATCTGAAGCGCGGAGCAGCGCTCCAACTCCGCTTGGGTGGCCGCCCGCGCCGACTTCACCCGATCCGACGCCCCAGCCAACCGCGACTCCTGACTCCGGTGCAGGGACTTCGCAGCAAGCTCATGCAGATCAAACGTGCCCGGACCAGACAGATCCGCCATGATGGCGGAATATCCGTGGCTGGTGGGCCACGACAGACACAGCGTATAGGCGCCAGATCCGGGGAGCCCCAGGCGCACCGTCGCACCTTCAGCCGAATACAGCGGCGATCCCTGCACCACGGTCAGGGTGTCGGCGTTGAGCAGGACATCGTCCATCCCGTTCTCTCCCGCGCCGTTGGATTGCACCCTCCGGAAACCCTCATAATCCAGCAACGCCCCGCCACGGTAGACGTGCAACACCACCTCGCCCCCGTCCGCGGCAGCGCGAGTCACGACAGAGGCGCTCACCGCCGCGACTCCCGTCGCACCCAAAACCGTGCGACGGCTGGTCAACAACTCGCTCGTTGCGTCAAGCCCACTTCTCATGCCGCCACTCTAAGCCCGAACAGACCGCCCACCCACGAAAGGCGTCCTCAACCACCCAGCCGAAGCCCGTCCCCCACCCGGTGGGCCAGGCCATCCTCAACCAGAGACGCGGCGCACCTGGCCACCTGTTCAGAGTCCGGCCAGGCGATATCGACGAGCGGAACCGGCCGATCGTTGGCGCGCAACGCGGCCATGATTCGCCCACGACACTGCCGGTCCGTCCCTTCCCAGGCCTGCCCAGTCCGCGGGGTCCCTTCCCAGGCCGGGCGCCCGCTAGCCATCCATGCGCACGCTTCGCGAACGGGGCAGGTCTCGCAGCGCGGTGTTTTGGCGGTGCACACCAACGCTCCCAGTTCCATGACGGCCTCTGACCATGCTGCACAGTCCGCGTCGTCATCCGGCAGCCACGCGGCTGCTCGAGCGCGTTCGAACGCGGTCTCGGATCTGGGGACGCTCTCCTGGCCGCCGTCGATCCTGGCCAGCACCCGCCGGATGTTGGTGTCGAGCACCAACGACCGGCGCCGGTAGGCGAACGCCACCACCGCCGCAGCGGTGTAACTTCCCACCCCAGGTAAACCCAGCAGGGTCACCTCGTCATTGGGGACGCGGTTGTCGTGCTCCGCAGCGAGGATCCTGGCCGTTTCGGCCAGCCGGAGCGCGCGCCGCGGGTAACCGAGCCTGCCCCAGGCCCGCAGTACCTCGGCACTGCTTGCCTCGGCCAGATCCGCGGGAGACGGCCAGCGTCGCATCCACTCCCGCCACGGGGCCTCGACGCGAGCGACCGGAGTCTGCTGACTCATGATCTCGCTGACCAGCACCCCCCACGGCGTCACCGATGCGTCGCGCCACGGCAGAAGACGAGCGTTGACGGCGAACCATTCGATCACACACCTCTGGATCGGCCGCCGGTCAGGCCTCGCTGTCAAAGCCGCATGATTGGGGCCTCCCTGGGTCACCTTGACGTCGCGGGGCCGGGGGGTGGTGTGAGAGCGCATTCGAAGACGTAATCGGAGCAGACTTGTTGGCCCACCACCATCTCCTTGGTGCCCACCGCCACGAAACCGTGTTTCTCGTAGAAACGAATGGCCCGGGCATTGGCCTGGTTCGTGTTGAGCCAGATTGAGGCGGCCCCCAAGCCGGCGGCGAGCTGCTTGGCCCGGTCCATCAGCGCTCCCGCGGTCGCACCGCCGTGACTGCTCGCGCGGACGTAACACTTGGAGAGATAGGCACTGGGAAGTCGCGTCACCCCCGAGGATGGCTCCGGCTGGAACTCATCTCCCACCATCATGACGATGTAACCGTCGATGTCGCCGTCTCCATCGTGCACGAGCACGATGTGCGACGGCTGCGCTAGATAGTCGCGGAAGCGCTCAAGGCTTAGGTGCCGGGCGACGAAAGCGGCGATATCCGCCTCAGGCAGCCCGGGCGGGCAGGCTAGGGGAAAGGTCTCCGCTGCGAGGCGCGACAACACCTCGACATCGCCCTGACGTGCCCGGCGGACGGTTGATGACACCATGCCGCCAACGCTATGACACCGTGGGCGACATGGGCGAACCGGCGCCGATATCCCAACCCCCGCGTCACAGCCCCAGGAAAGCGCGGAACTCCTCGCAGGCCTGCTCTGCCTCCGCTTGACTGGGCATCTCGCAGAAGATTCGCAGCAGCGGCTCGGTGCCAGAGAAGCGGGCGATGATCCAGCCCTTGTCGAAGTACACCTTGCAGCCGTCGGCATAGGAGACCTCACGCACAGTGGCGGTGAACTCGGGCAGCCTGCGTTCCACCATGAGGGTGTTCAGGATCTCGGGCTTGCGCTCCGGCTCGAAGGAGAAGTCGGTCTCGGCCATGTAGTGCGGGGCGAACTGACCCGTGATCTCCTCGTAGATCTGGCTCATGGGCTTGCCCACCACGGCGATCATCTCCACCAAGAGGGCCGCGGCGTAGATGCCGTCCTTGCCGGAGATGTGGCCGCGCACGGTGAGGCCGCCGGAGGATTCGCCGCCGATGATCGCGCCGGTTTCCAGCATCTTGCTAGAAACCCACTTGAACCCCACCGGCACCTCGTAGCACGTCTCGCCGAACCGTTCGGCCACGTCGTCAAGTAGCGACGTGGTGGCCACGTTGCGCACCACCGGCCCCTTCCATCCCTTGTACTTCCGTAGGTAGTAGTAAAGGATCACCAGCAACTGGTTGGGGTGTAGGAAGGTGCCCTGGTCGTCGATGACGCCGATCCGGTCGGCATCGCCGTCGGTGGCGATACCCAGGTCGCAGCCGTTTTCCACCACATAGCGCGAGAGCGCTTGCAGCGTGTGCGAGGTGGGCGACGGCAGCCGTCCGCCGAACAGGGTGTCGTGGCGGTCGTTGATCACTTCGACATCTACTCGCGCCGTCATCAAGATGGTTTGCAGCGAGGTCTTCGACACGCCGAACATGGGGTCGAGGGCAACCTTGAGGCCCGCGTCGCGGATGGCCTCCATGTCGACCTGGGAGATGATGGAGTCGATATAGCCGTTGAAGGTGTTGATCTCCTCGATGGCCCCCGATGTCACGGCCTTGCGATAGGCCACGACGGGGATCTCCTTCTCCCCGGCTCCCTCGATCTTGGTCATGCGCCGCTCGACGTCGCCGGTGACATCCTCGTCGGCGTCCTTGCCGCCGCGGGTGAACACCTTGATGCCGTTGTAGAGGGCTGGATTGTGCGAGGCGGTGATGGCCATGCCATAGGGCCGGTCCTGATCCTTGACCGTCCACATGATCATCGGGGTGGGTGCCTGGGCCACTCTGATCACCGAGGTGCGGATGCCGTAGCCGGCGAACACCTCGGCGGCCCATTCAGCCGCGATGTCCGAGAGGAACCGGCGGTCATAGCCGATGACGATCCCTTCGTGGGCCACGCCCTCGTCGAGCATGCGTTGCGCGAGCGCCGCACACAGCAGCCGCACATTCGCCCGGGTGAACTCGTCGCCGATGATCGCGCGCCAGCCGCCGGTTCCAAAGTTGATTCTCGCCACGAAGAGAACCGTATTGGGTTTTGGCCAACCGGGCGGTCCGTGCACATAGGCACCGGCGAAAAGCGCAACGCGGCTGCGCGAACTGGCGCTTGATCCACCTTGGTACTGCTTGACCATGCTCGAAGACCTTTGGTCGCGCATCGCCGCGACCCAGCCCGTCCCACAGTGGGAGACCACGGCCGTACTCATCGCCGTGGCCGCGGCGCTGACCTGGACGCCATTCGGTTACCACGTGACGCGTCACCTCCTCACGCTCACGCACGAGGCGGGACACGCCGCGGTGGCGCTCGTTTGCGGACGCCAACTCAGCGGCATCCGGCTGCACTCTGATACCTCCGGGGTAACGCTGTCGCGTGGACGGCCTCGCGGCCCAGGCATGATCGCGACGGTACTCGCCGGCTATCCCGCGCCGGCTGCCGTGGGCTTGGCAGGCGCGTTCGCGGTTGGTGCGGGTTACCCCGCGGCCTTCCTCTGGGCGCTTGTGGGACTGTGCGCGCTGATGCTGCTACTCATCCGCAATCTCTACGGCCTGTGGGTGGTGCTCGCCGTCGGGGTCAGTGTCGCCGCGCTCTCCTGGGCGGCCCCGCCGCAGGTGGTAGCCGCGCTGGCCAGCCTCGTGGTGTGGTGCCTGCTCCTCGCCGCGCCGCGGGCTGTGGTGGATCTGGGCCGGAGCCGCCGCCGTTCAGCAGGTCAGGGCAGCGACGCGGACCAGCTCGCGCGGTTGACGCATCTGCCCGCGGCACTGTGGGTAGCTCTCTTCTGGCTCGTATGCCTGGCGGCACTGGCCCTGGGGCTGTACCTCCTCACTCCCATCGCGGGCTGGGTCTCGGCGATGCTGGCGGCCTGGGCCGGGTGATCAGGACTCAGGCCAGGTCGACCAGCTCGGCGTAGTCGTCCGACCACAGGTCCTCGACGCCATCGGGCAGGAGCAGGACCCGGTCGGGTTCCAATGCCTCCACGGCCCCCGGATCGTGCGTCACCAGCACCACTGCCCCGGCGTAGGTGCGGATGGCACTCAACACCTCGGCGCGGGAGGCGGGGTCCAGGTTGTTGGTGGGCTCGTCTAGAAGCAGCACGTTGGCGGCCGATACCACCAGCATCGCCAACGACAGCCGGGTCTTCTCTCCGCCGGAGAGCACCTTGGCGGGCTTGTCGACGTCGTCGCCCGTGAACAGGAACGAGCCCAGCACCTTGCGGACCTCGGTGTCGTTCAGGCCTGGCGAGGCGGAAACCATGTTGTCCAGCACCGAGCGTTTGACGTCGAGGGTCTCGTGTTCCTGCGCGTAGTAGCCCAGCCGCGCCCCGTGCCCCAGTTCCACTCGTCCCGAGCTGGGCTCCTCCAGTCCGTACAGCATCCGCAGCAGGGTGGTCTTGCCCGCCCCGTTGAGCCCCAGGATGACCACCTTGGATCCCTTGTCAATGGCCAGGTCGACGGCGGTAAACACCTCCAAGGAACCGTATGACTTGCTGAGTCCGTAACCGCGCAGCGGAGTCTTGCCGCATGGTGCCGGGTCCGGGAACCGGATCTTGGCCACCTGGTCCCTGACGCGTTCGCCTTCCACGCCGGCCAGCAGCCGTTCCGCACGCTTAGCCATGTTCTGCGCGGCCACCGCCTTGGTGGCCTTGGCGCGCATCTTGTCCGCCTGCGCCATGAGCTGGCTCGCCTTGCGTTCGGCATTGAGTCGTTCACGGCGGCGACGCTTCTCGTCGGTCTCTCGCTGGGCGAGGTAGCGTTTCCAGTCCATGGAGTAGAGGTCCAGTTCGGCGCGGTTAGCATCGAGGTGGAACACCTTGTTGACCACGGCCTCCAACAGCCCGGTGTCATGGGAGATGACGATCAGGCCGCCCGGGAAACTCTGGAGGTAGCCGCGCAGCCACACGATGGAATCGGCATCGAGATGGTTGGTGGGCTCGTCCAGCAAGAGCGTGTCGGCGTCCGAGAACAGGATGCGGGCAAGCTCGATACGGCGGCGTTGCCCACCTGAGAGGGTCTTGAGCGGCTGCACGAGCACCCGTTCGGGCAGGCCCAGGTTGGAGGCGATGCGTGCGGCCTCCGACTCGGCCGCGTAACCCCCAGCCGCCAGGAACGCCGCCTCGGCCCGGTCGTAGGCCGCCATTGCCTCGTCACGACGTTGGCCCTCGCTGGTGGACATGGCCTCTTCTGCCCTTCGCAGGCGACGAATCACCTGATCCAGCCCGCGGGCCCCGAGAATTCGGTCTCGGGCGATCTGCTCGGGGTCCCCAGAGCGAGGATCCTGCGGCAGGTAGCCGAGTTGCCCCGTACGGGTCACCGTGCCCGCGGCCGGCTGCCCCTCGCCAGCCAGGATCCGAGTCAGCGTGGTCTTGCCGGCGCCATTGCGTCCCACGAGCCCGATCCGGTCTCCCCCAATAACTTGGAAACTCACCGGAGCCAGCAGCAACCTGGCGCCCGCGCGCACCTCAACATCCCTCACCTGCAGCACCGCGGCAGTCTACCTTCGCTCCTGCCGCCCCCCAGCGTTTCGCCCTCTCTGGCACCATTGCTGATGGAAGGGCCGCGTGGGCCCACCCGACTCAGGAGCAACACAATGGGTTTCATCAAGGCTTTCACCGGGGCGCTCGGCGGTGTCTTCGCCGATCAGTGGCTCGACTTCATCACGGTTCCGCAAGGCATCGCGCCCACGGCGGCCCTCGTACCCGGGGTGAGTGCAGGCACCAACGCCGGCCGCGGCTCCAACACCCGTGGCTCCACCAATGTCATCACCAACGGCTCGAAAATCGTTGTGCCCGACGGTTTCGGGCTCATCACCTTCCAGGACGGCCGGGTCACCGGATGCGTGTTGGAGCCGGGAGGATTCGAATTCCGCGGCGATGATGTTTCGTCGCAATCCGTCTTCGCCGGCGATGGCGTGATGGGGCCGCTGGTCCGCGCCACCTGGGAACGGATCAAGTTCGGCGGCCGTCCCGGCGCCATGCAGCAGGCGTTCTTCGTCAATCTCAAGGAGTTGCCGAATAATCGCTTCGGCACCCAGTCTGAAATCTACTGGGACGATGCTTACCTCGGCGCCCAGGTCGGCGCCGTCACCCGAGGCACCTATACCCTGCGCATCGTCGATCCCCTGCTGTTCGTGTCGTCACTGGTGCCCGGGAGCTTCCTGGCCAACTCACAGGTCTTCGACTTCACCGACTTCGACAACCCAGCCAGCGAACAACTCTTCACCGAGGTGGTGGCAAGCCTGGCGCCCGCGTTCTCGCGCTACACCAACGACCCCAGCCGCGAGAACCGGATCACTCGCATCCAGCAGGACTCCGTCGGATTCGCTCAGTCGCTGAGCGCCGTGGTGGAGGAGAACTACCAGTGGCGTACGGGACGCGGCCTCGTCATTGAGCGCGTCGCGCTCGCCGCTATCGAATACGACGCCGACACCCGTGCCTTGCTCTCCGACGTGAAGAAGGCCGACGCGCTGCGCGGCGACCGTGGCAACTCGTTCCTGCAGCAATCGGTGGCCCGCGGCATGCAGGCCGCCGGCGAGCACGGCGGCACCGGCGGCATCGTCGGGATGGGCATGGGGGTGCCCATGGCCGGGGGCGTGATGGGAGGGTTGCAGCAGCCCTCACAGCCGCAGGCTCAACCCGCCGCCCAGGCCCCGGCGGAGCCGCAGGAGGACCCCGTCGCCAAGCTCAAGCAGATGAAGGAACTCCTCGACGCGGGCATCGTTTCGCAGGAGGAGTTCGACACCTTGAAGCAGCGTCTGTTGGGGCTCTGAGACTCAAATGACCCACCCAGGCCATCCTGGGCCGGGGGACCAACCGGTGGCCCCACCCAACCCGTTTCCGGGCCCGCCACCCGTATCCCCGGCCCAGGCTCACCGTCCGGCTCCCGAGGAGCCCCAGGTGATCGACCTGAGCGACACCGGACGCTCCGGCGGCATGATCAAGTGTGCCGCCTGCGGAAGCACCGATATCCGCTACAGCATCGAGACGCAGTCCCTCGTGTGCGCCCACTGCCGCTCCAGATACAACGAGCCCCGGCTCGAAGACGAGGTGGACCTCACCGGCGGCATCAGCGAGTTGCGGGGAATCAGCCTCACCACCTCCGCCCAAGACCTGGTCGACGACCAGGTGGTGACGCTCAAGTGCCGCGGTTGCGGGGCCGAGGTGGTGGTCAACGCGCAGGAGGGACCACAGGTGCGGTGCCACTGGTGCCGAAACTACCTATCCCAGGACGCGCAGATCCGCAACGGGGCCATCCCCGATGCCGTCGCCCCATTCGTCGTGCCCCGCGAGCGGGCCATCGCCGCGATCCGTAACTTTGTGAGGGCCCGGCAGTTCTACGCCCATCCACGCTTCAAGCGGGAATTCACGCCAGACAACGTGGTGGGAGTCTACCTTCCCTACTTCGTCTTCGACGGCCACGCCTCGGCCAAACTCACCGGGCAGGGCGAGGTAACCACCTCATGGTGGACCGAGAAACATGGCGACTCCACGGTGACGTACTACGCGGCCGACGTGTACAACCTGGGGCGTCAATTCGACATGAGCGTCGACGACCTGCTGCTGGAGTCCAGCACCGAACGCGCCAACTTCAACGACCCGTCGCAGACCAACAACATCATCAACGCCATCTTGCCGTTCCGTGTCAAGGACGCGGTGCGCTACAACCCCAACTACCTGCGAGGCTTCACCAGCGAACGACGCGACGTCAACGTCGCGCAGATGCACAATACGGTCACCGACCGGCTGCTCAGTATCGCCCGGAGCAAGGCTGACACGATGGTGCGCCAGTATGACCGGGGCGTGCGGTGGGACTCCGAGCACGTAGACCTACACGGGTCACGGTGGGTCACCATCTACCTGCCGGTGTGGCTGTACTCCTACTACCAAGCGGACAAGAGGCTCAAGCACTTCGTGGCGGTCAACGGGCAAAACGGCAACGTCATGGGCTCGATTCCCATCAACATGCCGGTGCTTTACCTCATGACCTTCCTCGTGTTCGTGGTGGGCTCCGCGGTAGGCATCTTCTTATTCCTGGCGATGTGAGGAAATCATGACCAGTGATACCGCGTTGATCCTGCTGGAGGATACGGCCACGATCCGCCTAGCGATGCTTCTGCTGGGCCCCATCGCCGCCGCCGTATTCTTCGGTTACGTCTGGAGCCGGTACCGAAACACCGACAAGTCGTATCAGTTCGAATCCACCACCGACGTCGAGGTCGGCGATGTTCACGCGCTGGATCAGCATGTGGACCACATCCCCCGCACCCAGGAAAACCGCATCGCGGGACACGAACTGACGAGCGACCCGAGAGCTCGAATCGGCAGGCGCTAAAGCGTCGGCCTACAGCAACGGGGCGAAGGCGCGCAGCACCGCCTGAAGCAGCCTGACGGGCGCGGGGAAGGTGACATCAGCGACCGTCATGGGTTTGGAGACACGCAACGTCTGGTCGACGTCGCAGCACAGGGCCTCGATGGCTGGGGACCGCCACAGCCATACCCCGCACTCCTGATGCAGGAAGAAACTGCGGAAATCGAAGTTGACCGTGCCGACGATGCCCCACTGCCCGTCGACCAGCATGGATTTGGAGTGGATGAACCCCGGCGTGTACTCGTAGATCTCCACACCCCCCTCGATGAGGCGCGGATAGAAGGACCGGGTAACGAGGTGGACGTACCACTTGTCCTCCTGCGCTGGCGTGACGATACGCACCCGCACCCCGGAACGGGCGGTGGCGATGAGAGAGGCGAGCATGGCGTCGCTGATAACCAGGTAGGGCGTGAAGATATCGACGGATTGGGTGGCTGCTTCCAGTAGGTTCCGGTAGTTGTCCCAACCGAGTGACAGGTCATCGAAAGGGCTGTCGTCGAAGGGCACCACGAGGCCAGGCGCGGACGTCTCGGGCCAGTCGCGTGGCAGGAAGCTAGCGAAGTCGACGGGCATGCGGCTGGCCGTCTCCCACAGCGTCAGAAACAACACTGTCAGTCCCCATGCTCCGGGCCCTTCCAGCCTGACGACGGAGTCCTTCCAATGCCCGAAGCGAACCTTCTCGTTGATGTACTCGTCCGCGATGTTGATGCCACCGGTGAAGGCAACCCTGCCGTCAACGCTGAGGATCTTGCGGTGATCACGGCTTTGAAACGTGAGCCTGAAGCCCAGCCCCACAGGGTTGAATGGCATGAGCGTGATGCCCGCCTCGCGGCAACGTCGACGAAAGTCGGTGGGCAGGGTGAAGAAGGAGCCGAGGTCGTCATAGAGGAATCTCACATCCAAGCCCTCAGCAGCCTTGGCCGCCATCGCGTCGAAGAGCCGCTCCAGCATGACGCCGCCATCCACGATGAAGTATTCGGCGAAGACATAGCGTTCGGCCTTGCCGATGGCCTCCAGCATGGCCGCGAATCCCTCCTCGCCCACCGGATAGTAGGTGGTGTCGGTGTCGGCGTAGGAGGGCATCCCGCCTGCCGTGTTCAGATAGGTGAGCTGGCGCCGCAGCGGCCCCGGCGGGACGTCATCGGCGAACACCGGCGCGAGGCGCATGGCTTCCGAGGCACGTGCCTGGAGCGCGGCGAGACCTCTCCTCTGCGCCGGGGTCACCATGGTGGAGCCATACAGCAGATAGAACACCGGACCCACCAGAGGCACCATGACCACCAAGGCCCAGGCCAGCTTGTATGTGGTCTCACGGCGGGAATTGAGCACCACGAGAAGGCTGGCGACGGCGAGCACCACCTCCACGACCACGATGAGCCACGTGAATGCCGCCAGAAAGGTTAAGGCGCCGACAATGACGCCGAACTGGAACGCGGTGGCCGCCAGAATGGCCGCGGCTCGTCCCCATGTCGTTCCCCAACGGCGCAGCGCACCGCCGGCCCGGGTGGGTGGTTTGGCCAATTCGTTCATGTACTCCTCCGTGTGGCCAGGAACGTGTCGGTGAGAAACGCGATGACCGCTGCCCAAACCAGAGCAAAACCCGCCCACCGCGCCGGAGGCATAGGCTCGTGCAGAACGAGCCAGCCGAGCAGGAACTGCAAAATGGGGGCCAGGTATTGCAGTATGGCCAAGGTCACCATGCTGACCCGGCGGGCGGTCGCGGCGAACAGCAGGAGCGGCACGGCCGTCACGATGCCCGTGCTGGCCAGCAGTGCCAAATACCCAGGCTCCCCCGCCGAGGTGGCCCGACCCGTCACAGCCAGGTAGGCGAGGTAGGCCGCCGCCAAGGGCACTACGGCCCCCGTCTCAATGGCCAACCCGGGCAGCGCCCCCACCGAGCGGCCAGCCAGCTTCTTGACCAGGGAATAGGTGCCAAATGTGCCGGCGAGGATGAGCGCGATCCACGGAACCTGCCCGTAGACGGCGATCATCACCACCACCGAGGCGAGGCCCAATCCCATGGCCGCCCACTGCAACGGGCGGAGCCGTTCCCCGAGCACGAGGATGCCAAGCCCGGCCACCGCCAAGGGATTGATGAAATATCCCAAGGCGGCCTCCAGAGCACGTCCCGACGTGACCCCGGCGACGTATCCCGTCCAGTTCCCGACGATGAGCGCCCCCGCCGCGGTAAGAAGCATCGCGGTGCGCCGCCGGGTGAGAATCTCACGCACCTGGCCCCACTGCCGAAGGACGCTGAGCGCGACGGCGCAGAACCCTAGCGACCACAGCGCGCGGTGAGCAACCACCTCAAAGGCGCCCGACCGCGTAAAGAGCAGGAAATACAGCGGGAACAGACCCCACAGTCCATAGGCCGCGATCCCATACGCCACGCCGGCGCGCTGTTGCTGCACCGGCCTAGGCTAACCGGAGCCGGTTTCCTCAGCCGTCGAGGCGCCCCAGGAAACGCAAGATGGCCCCCTCCCATTGGGCAGCATCGGAGACGTTGGCGCCGTGCGGAGCATCCCTCATCACCACCAACTCACAGTGCGGGATGAATTCGGGCATCCGAGCGCTGGACTTGGCCACCGGCACGTTGAGATCGCCGTCGCCATGAATGACGAGGGTGGGCATCTTCATGGCACGACAGTCGGCACGAAGGTCGGTGGCCCATAGCAGGATGGCGGCGACGGCGGCCACGGGGTCTGATTGGCGAGCGATGGCCAGCGCCTCCTGGCGGGTGTCCTCATCCACCTGAAGCCCTTCGGGGGTGGAGTAGAACCAGGTGATGAACTGGTCGAGAAAACCATCCCGGTCCGCCTCGCACGCGTCTGACATTTCCTTAAACCCGCTCCACGGCATGGCGCCGTCCGGGTTGTCGTCGGTGATACACAGCGCCGGCGCGATGGAACCCGAGAAAATGGCGCCGGCTACCCGACCACCGGGATTGGTGGCACAGTACCGCGCCACCTCGCCGCCGCCCATGGAGAAGCCCAGGACCACGGCGCCGGTGAGATCCAGGCCCTTGAGGATGGTGCCGAGGTCGTCGGCCAGCGTGTCGTAGCTGAACGGTTCCTCTGGCCTGCCGGAGCCGCCGAATCCCCGACGGTCGTAGGTGATCACGCGGTACCCAGCGGTGGTGAACGCCGCGATGTTGCGGGCGAACGCCGCGCCCGAGAGGGGCCAGCCGTGGATGAGTACGAGGGGGCGGCCCTCCCCTCCCGTATCGGTGTAGTGCAGGGTCACGCCGTCTTCGGCGGTCAGAGTAGGCATCATCGCCTCCTTGTGCTTGATTGCTTTATGCCCCTAGTGTGCCGGATCTCAGTGCGTTCTTCTTCCCCAATCCCGCCGTGTACACGACCGGCCCCCTATGGCCATTGCCGAAGCCCGGCTCGCTTCAATTCGCCCGAAGACGCGTCGAGCCGGTCCACGACACGCCGCCCCCACGCTCCCAATGAGACCGTGTCCAAGAGACGCTCCCGTAGAATGCGCACCGTCGTCTACTCATGTCAGGACCGTCACCTAATCAAGTCAGGAACGTCATGAATCCGGATCTGAAGTCACCGACGCGTTGTACTTCACTCTCGTCACCATGACGACAGTAGGATTCGGCGATGTGCACCCCGTCGGGCAACGGGCCCGAACCTGGTCATCATCATGATCGGGTTCAGTGTGGTCTTCATTGGCATGGCGGCCCGCACGATCACCGAAGAGTTGCGCGCGACACGCCCCACCCCACCTCCGGATCCGAAAGTTGAACCATGACCACCTCGGCTGTCTCCCGGGTTCAGGCGGCACGTCCGCTTCTACTGTCCATCGGCTACGGCGCGGCTGCGGGCGCCATCGCTGCGGCGACCTTCGCGCTGATGAAGCTACTGCAGCACGTCTTATGGCTGGGCGGTGACGCCCGTTGGTATGTCTTCGTGATCGTCGCCTCTGGTGGTGTGCTGCTCGCGTGGCTGCGGGCCAATAGCGACGATGTCGACCTTGATGCCCAAATCGCTGAAGCCACCGACCCCAAAGCGCTGCGGCGTAAGAAAACCGCCTTCCTAGCGCTCTCGGCTATCATCGCGGTCGGCTTTGGCGGCTCGATCGGCCCGGAAGCCGGGCTGCTGGCGGTCGTGGCGCAATTATCCGCGATCATCAGCGACCGGGTCGCCCGCAGCCGCGAGGAGGCTCACCTGATTGGGCAGGCGGGCAATGCGGCTGCGCTCGCCGGGCTCTACGGTTCTCCACCTGCCGGTGCGCTCTACGGCAACGACGCGCTCAGCAAGCTCAACAGTGACAAACTCGCAGGTTTCGCCGCCGGCATCAGCGGATTCCTCGCCTTCCTGGGCGTGGTGCGGCTCGTTGGTTTGGAAACCCATGGGTTGCATTTGCCCGAGATGGCCAGCCGCGACCTGTCCGCCCTGGCCTGGTCCGTGGTGCCCGCCACAGTGGGCGCCTTGGTGGCGCTGGGTTATGGCTATCTGCGTGACTTCCTTGTCGCTTACCACCGGCGCCTGGGCCCAGCCTGGCGGCAGAGCCTGATCGGTTCGGTGCTGCTGGCAGCCTTGCTAGCTGCCTGGCCCGTGCTGCGCTTCTCAGGGCACGACGAACTGTCGCTGGTTGGGGGTTGGGCCGGGCAATCCGCCTGGGGCCTACTGCTGGCGGTCGCCGCCGCCAAGGCGCTGGCCACGGCGCTCTCCCTGGCCGCGGGGTGGCGCGGTGGCGAGTTTTTTCCGTTGGCCTTCGTGGGCGGGGCGCTGGGTGCACTCTGCCTGGCCTTCGTTCCAGGCCTGGACGCAGGCACAGCCATCGTTGCGGGGCTGACCGCGGCTGCCACGGTCGCCTTGGGCAAGCCCGTCGCCGTGATGCTGATCGTGGTGCTCATGGTCGAGCATGTCGCACCGGGACCGGTGATGCTCGCCGTGCTCATCGCAATGGTGGCGCTGCGGCTCAGTGGGCGTCAGCCGACACACCACTGACCCGATCGCGTGAGGCTACAGGTTGTAGCCAATGGCTCGAAGCTGTTCGCGGCCATCCTCGGTGATCATCTCCAGCGTCCACGGCGGCAGCCACACCCAGTTGATGGTGACCGACGTGGCCAAGCCATCCAGCACGTACTTGGTGTCGTACTCGATCTTGTCGGTCAAGGGGCATGTGGGTGAGGTGAGCGTCATGTCGAGGGTGACATTGCCGTCATCGTCGACCTGGGCACCATAGAGCAAGCCAAGATCGACGACGTTGACCATCAGTTCTGGGTCGACGACGTCCTTCATCGCCTCGATGATCTCCTCCTGCGTTGGCACCGCCGACGCGTTCGGCGCGTCGACGTCTGGCAGGTCGTCCTTGACGAGGTCCGATGGACGGGGCTCGGTCATATCAGTGCTCCTTTGCGGTGGCTTGGAGGGTGGCGTCGCGCATGGCGGACCACCCGAGGAGGGCGCACTTGACGCGCGCCGGGAACTTGGCGACGCCAGCGAAGGCGATGCCATCCTCGAAGGTGTCCTCATCGGGTTCGATACGGCCCTGGGACTGCATCATCTCGAGGAACCGGTCGTGCAGGTCGAGGGCGTGATCAACGCCGCCGCCGATGAGCAGGTCGCTCATGACGGAGGTGGAGGCCTGCGAGATGGAGCAGCCCTCGGCCTCGTAGGAGATGTCGCGGATCGTGTCACCGTCGAGGTGGACTCGCAGGGTGATCTCGTCGCCGCAGGATGGGTTGACGTGATGCACCTCGGTGTCGAATCCGTCGCGAAGGCCGTGGTGGTGCTTCTCGCGGTAGTGATCCAGGATGATGGTCTGGTATAACTCGTCGATGTTCATGCCCGGCCTCCAAAGCGGGGAGCGAAGTAGTCACGGGTGAAAACCAGCGCGTCAGCCAGCGCGTCGATCTCGGCCTTGGTGGTGTAGAGATACGCTGACGCCCGGGTGGAGCTTTGGAACCCAAGCCTCTTGTGCAGCGGGCGGGCACAGTGGTGTCCGCCGCGGATGGCGACGCCGCGCGAGTCGAGTAGTTGCATCACGTCGTGCGGATGCACCCCGTCGAGGTTGAACGAGATAGCGCCGCCCCGGTCCACAGGTTCCGTGGGGCCGAGGATCGTCAGCCCGTCGATAGAGGTCATCTTATCGAGCGCGTAAGCGGTTAATTCGTCCTCGTGAGCGGTGATCGTGTCCATCCCGATGCCCTCGAGATAGTCGATCGCGGCCGCCAAACCGACGGCCTGCGCAATGGGCGGCGTTCCGGCCTCGAACCGGTGCGGCGGCTCGGCGTAGGTGGAGCGCTCCATGGTCACCACCTCGATCATCTCCCCGCCGCCGAGGAACGGAGGCAGGGATTCGAGCAGCTCGTGGCGGCCCCACAGCACACCCACCCCGGTGGGGCCACACATCTTGTGCGCCGTGAAAGCCAGAAGGTCCGCGCCGAGCGCGGCGACGTCCGTGGCCTGGTGAGGCACGCCCTGGGACGCGTCGACCACCATGACCGCCCCCACGCCGTGGGCCTTGGCGGCGATCTCGGCGACGGGGTTTCGGGTGCCCAGCACATTGGAGACCCAGGCCAGCGAGACGACCTTGGTGCGCTCGTTGATCAGGGCATCGCGTTCCGCGGACTCCAGGTCGAGCCTGCCCTCGCTAGTCACGTCGAACCAGCGCAGGGTGGCTCCGGTCCGCTGGCACGCGAGCTGCCAGGGGACGATATTGGAGTGGTGCTCCATGACGGAGATGACCACCTCGTCGCCGGGGCCCAGCCCCGCGCCCAAGGTATGCGCGGCCAAGTTGAGGGCCTCGGACGCGTTCTTGGTGAAGACCACCTCCTCAGGGCGGGCTGCGCCGATGAACGAGGCCACCCTCGCCCGGGCGCCCTCGAAGGCAGCGGTCGCCTCGGCGCCCAGCACATGCATGGCGCGCGCCACGTTGGCGTTGTGCCCCAGGTAGTGCTCCGCGATGGCGTCGACTACCTGCCGTGGCTTCTGTGACGTGTTCGCGGAGTCGAGATACGTCAGCGGGTACTCCCCCACCCTGCGTTCCAGGATGGGGAAGTCGGCGCGAATCCGGTCGACATCCATCCGCTCAGGCCTTCGCCGCCTCGGCGACGTACTTGTCGTAGCCCTCGGCCTCAAGCTGCTCGGCGAGTTCCTTGCCGCCCTCGGCCACGATGCGGCCGTCGACGAAGACGTGCACGTAGGTGGGTTCGATGTAGCGCAGGATGCGGCTGTAGTGGGTGATCAGCAAGACGGCCCGGTCCCCCTGTGCCGAGTAGCGGTTGACGCCCTGGGAGACCACCTTGAGCGCGTCGATGTCGAGGCCGGAGTCCGTCTCGTCGAGGATGGCGGCCTTGGGGTTGAGCAATTCCAGTTGCGCGATCTCGTGCCGCTTCTTCTCGCCGCCAGAGAAACCCTCATTGACAGAGCGAGCGGAGAACGAGGCATCAAGGTGCATGTCGTTGAGCGCCCGTTCGACGTCCTTGACCCAGGTGCGCACTTTGGGGGCCTGGCCGTCGAGAGCGGTCTTGGCCGTGCGTAGGAAGTTGGCGACACTCACACCAGGCACCTCCACCGGGTACTGCATGGCGAGGAACAGGCCCGCACGGGCGCGTTCATCGACGCTTAGCTCAGTCAGTTCGACGCCGTCGAGGGTGACGGACCCCTGAGTGATCTGGTACTTGGGGTGACCGGCGACGGCGTAGGCCAGAGTGGACTTGCCGGACCCGTTGGGCCCCATGATGGCGTGCACCTCGCCCGGTTCGATGGTGAGGTCGACGCCCTTGAGGATCTGCTTCGGGCCGTCCTCCGTGAGGACGTCGACGTGCAGATCGGTGATGACGAGGGTGGACATATGTGTTGCTCCTGGAAAGTTCAGTGATTGGTTGGGGTGGCCGGGTCGATGAGCACGTCCTCGCCGTCCACGTGGCAGTCGAAGACCCGCACGGGTTCCGTGGCCGGGAGGCACAGGGGCACGCCGGTGGCGAGGTCGAAGGCCGCGCCATGGAGATAGCACTCGATGGTGCCGCCCATGACGTCGCCCTCGCTCAGCGGGACATGGCCGTGGCTGCACGAGTCCTCGATGGCATAGACCTTGCCGTCATGAAGAACGACGGCCACGCTGAGCTCGTCGTCGACGTCCACCGCAAGCGGGGTGTCCGGGGCCAGGTCGGCCAGTTTCGCGACGGCGACGCGGCTCACTGGTGGCCCGCCTTCGCGGTGCCGCCGTGGACGAGCGCGAGTTCGCGCTCCACCTGCTCCAGCATGCGTTGTTCGATGGCGGAGACACCGATGCGGCGGATGATGTCCCAGAAGAAGCCATGCACGATAAGGCGACGCGCCTCGTCGTCGGGGATGCCTCGGCTCCTCAGGTAGAAGAGCTGGTTGTCGTCGAAGCGTCCCGTGCTGGAAGAGTGCCCGGCACCGGCGATCTCACCGGTCTCGATCTCCAGGTTCGGCACCGAGTCGGCCTGGCAGCCCTCGGTGAGCAGCAGGTTCTTGTTGGACTCGTAGGTCTCGATGCCCTCGGCCACCTTGCGGATCAGCACGTCGCCGATCCATACCGCATGCGCTCCCTTGCCCTGCAGCGCACCGCGATAGTCGACGTTGCTGATGGTATTGGGAGCGTTGTGGTCGACGAACATGCGGTGCTCAATGTGCTGACCGCCGTCGACGAAATACAGACCGAACTGCTCGAGTTCGCCACCGGGCCCGGCGTATCGGGCGCGCTCCGCGATCCGGATGGCCTTCCCGCCGAGTGATGCGTGGACGGTGCGGACCTTCGCGTCGCGGCCGACCTCGAGCGAGATCTGCCCAGCGTGGACGGCATCAGCATCCCAGTCGTTGACGTAGACGAGGTTAACCTCGGCGCCGTCGGCGACCCGGATGTCGTACTTCATGGCGTACTGCGCGGAGCCGTGGAACTGAAGCACTAGCGTGGCGCGGCTGTGCCGGCCGAACTCGGCGACAAAGGTCTCGGCGGCCTGGGCGCCCTGCCCGGTAGCGGTAAAGACGATCGGCTCGGCGAGTTCCGTCTCGGCGGCGACGCGCATGTGGGCGGCCTGCGTGGTGCGACGCGCGGCGAGCGCGGCAGCACGGTCGACGGGTGGCTCGACCGCGAGCCGGGCGGCCTCGTCGGTGGAGATCATCGTGAACTCGACGCCGGCGGGCAGGTCGCCTTCCCAGGGCAGGCCTGGGAGCGCGTCGCCCTCTGTCAACAGAGGACGCAGCGCCTTGATGGGCGAGAAACGCCAGATCTCCTCCTGCCCCTTGGGCATGGGGTGCTTGGCGAGGTCATAGCTGGGTTCGGGGTGGAGGTGCGACTCGACGGTCTCGATCGCGGCCGCGACATTGGGTGCGGTAGTGGTGGTCACAGTGTTGGGTGTCTCTTTCGTTCGGGCGGGGCGCTCAGCCGACCGCGCCTTCCATCTGCAGCTCGATGAGGCGGTTCAGTTCCAGGGCGTATTCCATGGGCAACTCGCGGGCGATGGGCTCGACGAAGCCGCGCACGATCATCGCCATCGCCTCGTCCTCCTCCATGCCGCGGCTCATCAGGTAGAAGAGCTGGTCGTCGGAGACCTTGGAGACGGTGGCCTCGTGGGCCATGGACACGTCCTCCTCGCGGACGTCCACGTAGGGGTAGGTGTCGGAACGCGAGACGGTGTCCACTAGGAGCGCATCGCACTTGACGCTGGAAGCCGAGTGGCTGGCGCCAGGCTCCACCTTGACCAGCCCGCGGTACGACGAACGGCCGCCGCCGCGTGCCACAGACTTGCTGATGATGGAACTCGACGTGTGGGGCGCACAGTGCACCATCTTTGAGCCCGCGTCTTGGTGCTGACCCTCGCCCGCGAAGGCGATGGAGAGGGTCTCCCCTCGTGCATGGGCGCCCATGAGGTAGACCGCAGGGTACTTCATGGTCACCTTGGAGCCGATGTTGCCATCGATCCATTCCATGGTGGCGCCTTCCTCACAGACGGCGCGTTTGGTGACGAGGTTGTACACGTTGTTGGACCAGTTCTGGATGGTGGTGTAGCGGCAGCGTGCGCCCTTCTTCACGATGATCTCCACCACGGCGCTGTGCAGCGAGTCGGAGGAGTAGATGGGGGCGGTGCAACCCTCGACATAGTGCACGTAGGCGCCCTCGTCGACGATGATGAGCGTGCGCTCGAACTGGCCCATGTTCTCCGTGTTGATCCGGAAGTAGGCCTGGAGCGGGATGGAGACGTGTACGCCCTTGGGGACGTAGATGAACGACCCCCCAGACCACACCGCGGTGTTGAGCGCGGCGAACTTGTTGTCGCCCACGGGGATGACGGTGCCGAAGTGCTCCTGGAACAGTTCAGGGTGCTCCTTGAGCGCGGTATCGGTGTCGAGGAAGATGACGCCTTGGCGCTCCAGTTCCTCGTTGATCTTGTGGTAGACCACCTCGGACTCGTACTGCGCGGCGACGCCGGCGACAAGCCGTGCCTTCTCGGCCTCCGGGATGCCCAGCCGGTCGTAGGTGTTCTTGATGTCCTCGGGCAGGTCGTCCCAGCTTTGGGCCTGCTTCTCCGTGGAGCGCACGAAGTACTTGATGTTGTCGAAGTCGATCTCGGACAAGTCCGCGCCCCACGTGGGCATCGGCTTCTTGTCGAAAAGCCTCAGCCCCTTGAGGCGAAGATCACGCATCCACTGTGGCTCGTCCTTCAGGTCTGAGATGTTGCCGACCACGGCCTCGCTCAGCCCACGTTCCGCTGCGGCTCCCGCCACGTCGCTGTCGTGCCAGCCCCACTCGTACTTAGAGAGGGCCTCAATGTGCTCATCCTGGGTAGCGCCTAACCCGGGCGCCTGGGGAGCGGTTTGAGTCATATCGGTGTGGATCACTTTCTTCTGGGAATCTGCGGTGTGGGGAGGGGTTTGGGCACGTGCGTGGTACACACGCCGTCCCCGTGGGCGATGGTGGCGAGCCGCTGAATGTGGCTATCGAGCAGCCGGGAGAAGAGTTGCGTCTCCACCTCACACATCACGGGGAATTCCGCGGCCACGTGCGCGATCGGGCAGTGGTGTTGCAGAAGCTGATCCCCGGAGTGGACGGGACGCACCGATGCGGCGTAACCATCCACCGCCAGTGCGTCGACGAGCGCGTCGATGACGGCACGCTCCGGTTCCTCTTCCCGGGACTCGCGGAACCTCTCCTCGATACAGGCGACGCGGTCCTCCGCGATGGTCCGCACCGCGCTGGGGCCGGCCACGGCGGCCAGTTTCCGCAAGGTGGCGATGGCCAGTTCGTCGTAAGCTTGGCGGAACTCGGCCCTTCCGTCGTCGGTGAGGGCGAACACCTTGGACGGACGCCCACGGCCACGCGGCCCAAAGACGCGTTGCTCGCGCGAGGTCAGGGTGCCGTCGGCGAGCAAGGCCGTCAGGTGGCGCCGTACGGCGGCCGGGGTGAGTCGCAATCGGTCGGCGAGTTGTTTGGCGGTCTGGGGGCCATCGCCCAAGATGAGATTGATCACCCGTTGCCGGGTGGGGATCTCGACAGCAACCTCATCCACTTGGTCCACCATGACGCCTCCCTCCATATTTACCTCATGCAATCCTTGTCTATAGTATTCCCAGTTTCAAGGAAGGGTCACCTAAGTACCACCACCGTCAGCCGCCTACCCACCGCCCATGCCTCTGGCGCCCTACACGAGGCACTCCAGGCTCCCCCGTCACAGGCTCTGAACGTTTGGGATGTTCTGCTGGCCGCCTCCATCCGGTACCGGCTACACCAGATGGGCCTCACGCCCCCTGAGTGGACCTGGAAGGAGCCCTTGGCAAAGTTCTGGTGGCCAATCCGCGCCCAGAGGAAGCTCGCTACGCGGCACAGATCGTGTTCGATCGCGCCAAGGCACGGGGCAATCCCATCGGCGGCTGAATGAGGAATGCGGACGGTGAAGGTCGCTAGGCTGACCCGGTGACCACCTGCGTGACCGAGGCCGAGGACCTACACGTCTCGTTCGGCTCCGTGAAGGCACTCGACGGGCTGACCCTGACCGCCTCTGCTGGGGCCGTCACGGCCCTGCTCGGGCCCAACGGGGCGGGTAAGACCACGTTCATCCGGTGCTGCACCGGGCTCGCCCGTCCGGATGGCGGCCGCCTCAGCCTCTTCGGCGGACCCGCCGGCCGGCCGGAGGCCTTGGAACGCATCGGGCTCATGCCCCAGGCCACCGGCGCGTGGTCGGGTATCCGCGCGGGCGAGTTGCTGCTCTACCTGTCGCGCCTCTACGCACACCCCCACCCCGTCGACGACCTCATGGCGTTACTCGGCATCGACACGTTTGCCACCACCGCGTACCGGCGTCTCTCTGGCGGCCAGCAACAGGCGGTCAACCTGGCGGGAGCCATCATCGGGCGCCCCGAGTTGGTGTTCCTGGACGAGCCCACCGCCGGCCTCGACCCACGGGCACGGCGCCTCACGTGGGAAGTGATCGCAGGGCTTCGTGACTCCGGTGTCGCCGTAGTGCTGACCACGCACGACATGCGCGAGGCCGGCGAACTGGCCGACCACGTCTATATCGTGGATCGTGGACGCGTCCAGGCCAGCGGCACCGTCTGCGAACTGGCCCCCTCGGGCGACCTCGAAGACGCCTATCTCGAACACACCTCGGAGCGGTGACATGACACTCGACTTCACGCCGCGAGCGGCCGCGGCGCCGTCCCCGCAGCGCATCTGGGCCCATGCCGCCACCGAAGCCACGCTGATCCTGCGCAACGGCGAGCAGGCGATCCTGGCCGTGGTCATCCCCATCGCCGTGCTGGTCGGGGGGCGCTTCTGGGGCGGCCGCCTAGGCATTCCCTTCACCGCCACGGCACCGTCGACGCTGGCTCTGGCCATGTGGAGTTCCTGCCTGACCACCCTGGCCATCGCCACCGGCTTCGAGCGCCGCTACAACGTGCTCGAACGTATGGCCGCCACTCCCCTGGGCCGCTCTGGCATCCTCGCCGGCAAGGCCGTTGCCATCGCGCTCATCACCGCGGGCCAGGTCGCGGTGCTGGCCGCCGTCGCGGCCGCGCTCGGGTGGCGTCCCGTGTTCGACGCCGGCGCAGGGCTCACCGCGCTTCTCGTGTCCCTGCTGTCAATGGGCGCCTTCGCCGGCTTGGCCCTCGCCCTGTCGGGATCGCTGCGCCCCGAGGCGACCTTGGCCCTGGCCAATCTGGCCTATCTCGCCGGGATGCCCCTCGGTATCCTGCTCCCGGTCTCCAGGCTGCCGCAGTGGGCGCACCCGGCGGTGTCGGCTCTGCCCACGGGTGCCTTGGGCGAAAGCCTGCGAGCGGCCGGTGAGGGCGTCACCCTTGTTTGGCCGTTACTCGTCGCGGCAGTGTGGTGCCTCGCCGCGCTCGCCTTGGCTTGGAGGGTGTTCAAGTGGACCTCATGAGACGCATCAGCACCCGGCTGGTCGACGGCGAACGCGCGCTGCGCGTCTGGCTGTGGGTCTCGCTCGCGTGCAACATGGGCATTGTCGTCACTGGCGCTGTGGTGCGCCTCACCGCATCCGGCTTGGGGTGCAGCGAATGGCCACGGTGTACACCGGAGACGTGGGTTCCCACCCCCGAGGCCGGCCTCCACGGGGCCATCGAGTTCGGCAACCGGCTGCTCACCTTCGTGCTCATGGTCGCGGCGATCGGGGCCTTCGCAGCGGCATGGCGCAACCGGGGTCGCGGGACGACGCTGTGGCGGCTGACCCTGGCCGTGGGCATCGGCATTCCCCTCCAAGGCGTCATCGGCGGCTTCACCGTGTGGTCGGGCCTCAACCCGTTCGTGGTGGCCCTGCATCTGCTGCTGTCAGCGGCGCTGATCGTCCTGTGCGTGTGGGCGCTTTCCGTGGCATACAGGTCTTCTTCACCCGCCACCCGAAGCGCCCGGCTCGTGGCCGTGGCGGCCTTCGCCGCGACGATGCTGTCGGTGTGGGCGGGCACGGTGACGACGGGCAGCGGGCCTCACGCAGGTGACGCGGACGCCCCACGCACGGGATTTGACCTGGATCTGGTCACCCGCCTGCACGCCGTCTCGGGATGGCTCGTGGCCGCTTTGGCCATCGCGGCGGTGGCCGTCACCTGGCGAGCCCAACCTCGAGTGGCCACGGCCGCCCGAGCCTTTCTAGCTGTGGTAGCCGCGCAGGGGCTCATCGGCTATGTGCAGTACTTCCTGGGCCTTCCCGCCGTCCTTGTGGCTGCGCATATGGTTGGCCTGACGCTTGTCACCGCAGCCGCGTCGCACCTGCTGTTTACCACCCTCACAGGAGTATCTCGTGACCAACCCGGTGCTCACCGAACTTGAGTTCCGCCTTCCCAACTTCGCCGCCGCGACGGCAGCGGACTACCGCCACGCGATCGAGACGGGCATGGCCAGAGAACGGGAAGGGTTGGCCACGCTCGCCGCGGATCAGCGTCCCGCCACGGTGGAGAGCGTGCTCGGCGCCTGGGAGGACGCCGGGACCCCCCTGTTGCGGGCGCTGAGCGCGTTCTTCGCGGTCCACGCATGCGACGCCCGCGACGACCTTGAGGCGCTGTATCAGGAGATGGCGCCGCGCCTGGCCCAGCACCTGGACGCCATCTTCCTCGACCGCGGCCTGTTCGAGCGGCTAGTGGCCCTCGAAGCCCGCATCGATGCCGACGAGACCCCCGCGGATGAGGAGGACCGATACGCGCTCGCCGAACTCTTGCGCAGGTTCCGTCGCAGTGGAATCGCTCTAGACGAGGCACAGCAGCGCCGCCTGCAAGAGCTCAACACCAGACTCGCCGAACTCGGTTCACGCTTCGCGTCCCTCAACCGGTCGGCCCGCAACGCCGGGGCAGTCCCCGTCGAGGAGCACGAATTGGACGGGTTGACTCCCGACGAGGTAGCCGCGCTCCGCAACGAGACCGGTCTGAGCATCGCCCTGGTCAACACCACGCGACAGCCCTTGGCCGCCAAGCTGACTGACGCCGGGCTGCGGGCACGTCTGCACCAGGCATCGGTCACTCGCGCCCTGTCTGGCGAGTTCGACACCCGCGGCGTGATCGTCGAACTGGCACGTTGCCGAGCCGAGCGTGCCGCGTTGCTGGGCTACCCGCACCACGCCGCGCTCATCGTCGAGGAGGGGTGCGCCAAGTCGGTGAGTGCCGTCGAGGCCATGCTGGTCCCCTTGGCGCAGGCGGCCTTGGCGAAGGCCCGCGAGGAGGCCACCGAGTTACGCGCCCGCTACGCCGAGTTGTGCCCGGGCGTGGAGTTCACCACCGCGGACTGGGCTTTCGTGGAGTCCATCGTGAGACGCGAGCGCTACGGATTCGACGAGGAGGAACTCGCCGGGCTCCTGCAGGTCGAGACCGTCTTGGATGCGGTCTACGCGTCCGCGCATGAGCTGTACGGCCTCACCTTCCACCGGCGCACTGACCTGGTAGGGCATACCCCCGACGCCGAGGTCTTCGAGGTGCACGAGGAGGACGGCACGGTTCTGGGCCTGTTCATCATGGACTTCTGGGCGCGCCCTACGAAGAATGGCGGGGCCTGGATGAACAACATTGTGGAGCAGTCGCTGCGCGACGAGACGCTTCCCGTAGTGACCAACAACTGCAACTACACTCCCGGCACCACCACGATCACGTGGGACGGGGTGATCACCATGTTCCACGAGTTTGGCCACGCGCTGCACGGGCTGCTGGCGCACAGCAAGTATGCCTCCCGCTCCGGAACCAACACCCCACGTGACTTCGTCGAGTTCCCCAGCCAGGTCAACGAACACTGGGCATGGACGCCGGGCAGGGTCCTGCCTGCCGACTGGATCGACCGGCTCAAGGCCGCCGACACGTTCGGGCAGGGATACGCGACGGCGGAGGCCCAGATCTCGGCGGTGCTGGACCTCATGTGGCACACGACGCCGCTCGACGAACTGCCCGCATCCGCCGACGAGGTGGAGGCCTTCGAACGCGCGGCGCTGGAACGCCACGGGCTGGCCGACCCCTTCGTGCCTCCGAGATACCGGTCGCAATACTTCGCCCACATCTGGGACGGCGGCTACGCAGCGAGCTACTACGGATACACATGGGCCGAGGTGATGGACGCCGACGCCGTCGCCTGGTTCGAGGAGCAAGACTCACCGGTGCGCGAGGCGGGCGAACGCTTCCGCCGCACCCTTCTGGCTCCGGGCGGGTCGGTTGACCCCATGCAGACATACGCCAGGTTTCGCGGCCGTGATCCCGAACTGCAGCCACTGCTCGACCGGCTTGGCCTCGCCCTGACCCGCACCATCGACGAAGCTCAGCGGTAACGCAGACGGTTGGGGCGCACGTCGGTCTCCTTGCCGATTGCAATGCCGGGGGCGATCCTGCCCGCCTCGCGCAGGGGCCTTAGGGCATCGACGACGCGGTCGCGTAGCGTCGCTGGCGCGATGGTGTTGAGGTAGATCTTGGTGGCTCCCTCGAAACCGGCCAGGGTGGACACGCGCCACTTGAGCATGACTCGCCACGGCATGGGAGACACCTCGTCGATGGGGCGATAGTGCCACTCCTCGTTGCTGGGCACCGTGGGCCCCGTGGCGGCGTGCATGGCGTGAAGCATGTCCGAGACGCCACGGATCTCCTCCGGAGTGTGCTTCCACGGGTCGCTGTGCTCGCTGGTCGAATAGATCTCGATCGTTGGGTAGCGGTGCCCAAACCCGGCGAACGCCACGGCGTGGCCGTTGTCAGCGATGATGAGGTTGCGCTGGGCCGCATAGTTGAGCGCGGCCTCGTTGAAGAGGTTGGGGTTGAATCGCACCCGCTGCCTCGACGCCTCATGCCGGGCCGGACGCTCGTCGATAGAGACCAGTTGCTTGTGGAGGTGGTCGAACGACGCTCCCGCTGGCCGTAGCCAATTTTGGAACACGGCCACGTACCTGGCATAGCGATTCAGTTCATAGGCCTTCTTGACCGACTCCACGGTGTAGGCAATGAACTGCTCGTGTTCCTCGAGGGTCAGCGTCCCCGACGACGCAAGCTGCGACTCGTCCGTGGCGCCGTCGATGAAATGCCGCCGGGCGATGACCAGGTCGTGGCCGCCGCCGAAGAATCCGCTGGCCTGGGAGATCTTGTCCTCCTCGCTCATCGCGGCCACTTCGTCGCCGGTCATCCCCCCGGCTCGCAGCTTGGCCTCGACCACGCCGAGCACGTGGGCGCGGCCCGCGGGCGAGGCCAGATACGCATCGCGCCGTGCGGCCACCCGCTCTGGAAGCTCATAGCCATAGTTGGAATGCCAGTAGTCGAAACTCAGGATCTCGAACAGATTGGGAATGTGGCGAAACTCCGCCACCGTGTCGAACAGTTCTTCGGCCGCAAGACGGTGGAGGCGTCGCCACCCGTCACGGACGACCCTCGACTTCTCCGGTGGCGTGTCGAGGTAGCGTTTCTCGCAGAAGGCACAGTCGTGGCCGCGCTCCCCCGTCAGGGGCGCGGGGGCGGCGGGCAGCGCACCCAGCGGACGGTTGCCGCGGCCAGGCACCGTCCACACTTGCGTTCCCGTGAACGGGTTGATCTGCTTGACGGTGCCGTCCGCGAGGACGGTGACGTAATCCGGCTCCCGGGTGAAGGGCTGCATACCGCCGAGACTACCCAGCCCGACGAGCGTTTGGCGCCCCTCAGAAGATCAACGGGTCAACGGCAATAGCCAGGAACAGCAGCGCCAAATACGTGTTCGACAGGTGGAACAGACGCATCGCCTTGAGTGCGGGCCCCTCCGCCCCCGCCCTCGCTCGGCGCCATAGCCGCATGGCCTCGATGAGGATCACCAGGCCCAGCGTCCCTGCCACCGCGGGGTACAGCGGGCCGGTCGGGGCGATCGGCCACAACACCAAGGATGCAGCGACCGTTGCCAACGTGTACCAGAAGATTTGGGCGGCCACCCGAGGCGCCGCAGCCACCACGGGCAGCATGGGCACGCCGGCGGCGGCGTAGTCATCACGGTATCTGAACGCCAACGCCCAGGTGTGCGGCGGAGTCCAGAGGAACACCACGAGGAACAGGATCAGCGGCGGCCAGGCCAACTCACCGGTCACCGAGGTCCAGCCGATCAGCGGCGGAAAGCAGCCCGCGATGCCGCCCCAGACGATGTTCTGCCAGGTGCGCCGCTTGAGCCACATGGTGTAGACGAAGACATAGAAAGCGTTAGCAGCTACGGCCAAGCCCGCGGACAGCCAGTTCGCACCGAACCCGAGTACAAGGGTCGACAGCACACCAAGCACCACCCCAAACGCCGTGGCGTTGTGCACGGGAACCTGATGCCGGGGCATGGGACGCCGTCTGGTGCGACGCATCACCTCGTCGATGTCGGCGTCGAGAACGCAGTTGAACGTGTTGGCCGAACCCGCGGCTAACAGGCCGCCAATCAAAGTGATGCCGACGAGTTCCCACGGAGGCATCCCGCCCACAGCAAGGAACATCGCCGGAATGGTGGTGACCAAGAGCAGTTCGATGATGCGTGGCTTCGTGAGCGCCACGTAGGCCTTGACCACATCCATGGGAGTGGCGCCCACATCGGCACGAGCGATGGACTCCACGGCCACTTGATTATCCTCCGAACCCAGGCCCTAGAGCTTCGGGCCAGCTTGAGGCAGTTTAGTGCCGCCCTAGGCTAGTTCCCAACCCGCTGTAAACCCCACGCCCCCGGCATGATATAAGGCTCCTTCCGGCGATGCCCCGCTCCCACGCTCCCGGGCACGACGAGTTTCTCAGCGCAGCGTCGACGGCTGAAACTCAAGACAACGTCCAATCCCAGTGATGAAGGTCGCTAGGGTTGAGAGCGATGAATGGCTACGTAAACCCACTCCGCGACCCTCAGGATCGTCGGTTACCCCGCATCGCAGGACCTTGCGTCCTCGTGATCTTCGGTGTCACGGGAGATCTGTCACGTAAGAAGCTCATGCCTGCGGTCTACGATCTCGCGAACCGGGGCCTGCTGCCCCCTGGCTTCGGCCTCGTAGGGTTCGCTCGCCGCGACTGGGCCGACCAGGATTTCGCGCAGGTGGTGCACGACGCGGTCAAGGAGAATGCGCGCACTCCCTTCCGGGAGGAAGTGTGGGAACAGCTCTTGGAGGGAATCCGTTTCGTTCCCGGTACCTTCGACTCCGACGAGGCGTTCGAACGGCTGGCCCACACCATCGGCGAGCTCGACACGGCCCGCGGAACCGGCGGGAATCACGCGTTCTACCTGTCCATCCCGCCTTTCGGCTTCGAAAAGGTGATGAGCCAGCTCAGCCGGCACGGCATGGTCAGCCGAGACGACAGGACTTGGAACCGCGTCGTGATCGAGAAGCCCTTTGGTCACGACCTCGCCTCCGCCAAGGAACTCGATGCGGTGGTATCCCGCCTCTTCCGTCCCCATGAGGTGTTCCGCATCGACCATTACCTGGGCAAAGAGACCGTCCAGAACATGATGGCCTTGCGCTTCGCCAATCAGATGTTCGAGCCCATCTGGAACAACCACTACGTCTCCCACGTCGAGATCACCATGGCCGAGGACATCGGCATCGGCGGCCGCGCGGGCTACTTCGACGGCATCGGTATCGCACGCGACGTCATGCAGAACCACCTTCTACAGCTTCTCGCGCTCACTGCCATGGAGGAACCCACGTCCTTCGAAGCCGCCCAGTTGCGGACAGAGAAGCAAAAAGTGCTGGCAGCCGCCCGCGTTCCGGAGCGATACGACCTGCACACCGCCCGCGGGCAGTACGCCAACGGATGGCAGGGCGGCCGCGAGGTGATCGGCTACCTTCAGGAGGAAGGGGTAGCGCCCGGCTCGACCACGGAAACCTATGCCGCGCTCCGGGTCGATATCGACAACCGGCGGTGGGCCGGGGTGCCGTTCTATCTCCGCACTGCCAAACGCATGCCCCGGCGAGTCACCGAGGTGGCCCTCAGCCTCAAACGCGCCCCGCATCTTCCGTTCACCGTCACCGACACCGAGGACCTGGGCACCAATGCTCTAGTCATGCGAATTCAACCCGACGAAGGTGTCACACTGCGCTTCGGGGCCAAGGTTCCCGGAACCCAGATGGACATTCGCGAGGTCTCGATGGACTTCGCTTATGGCGGTTCCTTCACCGAGTCATCGCCCGAGGCATACGAACGCCTCATCCTGGACGTGTTGCTCGGGGATCCGCCGCTGTTCCCCCAGCGCGAAGAGGTGGAGCTAAGCTGGCAGATCCTGGACCCGGTCATCGACTACTGGGCCAACCTGGGCTCCCAGCCCGAGCAGTACCCCTCAGGCACCTGGGGCCCAACATCCGCCGACGAGATGCTGGCCCGCGACGGCCACGTCTGGCGTCGGCCGTAAGGAGACTTCGATGATCATCGAGCTTCGCGACACATCGTCGCGCGAGGTGGCTCAGGAACTGATCCGAGCCCGCAGGGTGACCGGCTCGGCCAGCGGGCTGGTGCTGACCCTGCTCATCGTCACGCCAGCCGACCGTTTCGACGAGGTACTCGACGCAGCCAAGGCGTCGGCCACCGCGCACCCGTCCCGTGTCATCGTGGTGTCCTTCGTCGACGGGGAGGACTCTCGTCTCGACGCCACCTTGGAACTCGGCGAGGGCCACCCGGGCGACCTCGTGGTACTCAAGTTGCGTGGCGCGCTTCGTGACCACGGCGATGCCGTATGCCTCCCTCTTCTGCTGCCAGACTCGCCAACCATCGCCTGGTGGCCAAACTCCGCTCCGGACAACCTGGCAGACGACCCAATCGGCAGCCTGGCGGACCGGCGCATCACCGACGCGCTTGGCTCCGACGATCCACAGGCCGCATTGCTGCGTCGCGCCCGGCATCACGAACCGGGCGACACGGACCTGGCCTGGACCCGGTTGACTCGCTGGCGGGCGCTTCTGGCCGCCGCGCTGGACCAGTCCCGGGCAGCAGTTCTCTCCGCCACCGTGGTTTCGGAGGCGAACAACGCGCCGGCCACCCTCTTGGCGGCTTGGCTCAGCCTCCGGCTGGGCGTGGATGCCGTCCGCGTCGACGGCCCTGGCCCCGGCGTCAACGAAGTACGGCTCGGCACCCCCGACGGAGACGTTGTGATCCGGCGCGGCGACGGCGGTATCGCTCGCTACTCGGTTCCCGGTCAGCCGGAACGATCCGTGGCCCTGCGGCGGCGCCCCCTCACCGATCTACTCACCGAGGAACTGCAACGGATGGACGCCGACAATGTGTTCGAGGAGACCACGCGGCGTCTCATCGCCGACGCGGAGGGGCGCTGATGTACACCCGGGTGGTTCGTCTTCCCACCGCATCAGCGGTCTCCGACCTGGTGGCGCAGCGCCTGCTGCGGCGGTTAATCGAGTTACAACAAACGCAAAACTCGGTCCACCTGTGCCTCACCGGCGGCATCACCGCCGACACCATGTATCTACGCTTCGCCGAGTTGGCAGACAGTTCCAACCTCGATGCGAGCAAGCTGCAACTCTGGTGGGGTGACGAACGCTTCGTCCCAGCCACCGATCCCCGTCGGAACTCCTTGCAGGCGGTGAGCCGCCTGGCTCGGACCGTCTCGATCAAGTCTGCGGACACTCACGTCATCCCGGCTCGTGACGGGCGCCGCGACCCTCATGAGGCCGCGGCCGAGTACGAGGCCGAACTGGGTGAGACACGCTTCGATATCACCCTGCTGGGCATGGGCAGTAGCGGGCACGTCGCGTCGATCTATCCGGGACACCCCAGTTTCGAACCCACCACGCGCCGGGTCATCGGGGTCACCGATGCCCCCGAGGACCCACCCGAGCAGATCACGCTCACCCTGAGTTCCCTCAACCGCTCAGCAGAGGTGTGGTTCCTCGTCACGGGGAAAGGCAAGGCGGACGCCTTGGCCCGGGCATTGGACGGTGACGCGACAGCCCCAGCGGCGCATGTGCGCGGTCAGGATGCGACGTTCTTCTTCATCGATGAAGCGGCCGCGGTCGAGTTGCCACCGCAGTTCGACTGCCCCCTCTGACGCAGTCAGTAGATGATCTCACCCGCCGCGCGCCGCGCCCTGAGCGAGGCGACGGCCTCTTCGAGAATCTGTGCGGCTTCAGCGTCGGTGCGGCGTTCCTTCACGTAGGCGAGGTGCGTCTTATATGGGGTGATCTTCGGCGGAGGCGGCGGGTTGTGCTCATCGGTGTTGGCGGGTAGGCCACACCGCGGGCAGTCCCAAGACTCGGGGATCTGCGCATCAACGGCGAACGCGGGCCTGGTCACGTGCCCGCTGGCGCAATAGTAGGACACGTGCAGCCGGGGCGCGGAGTCCCCGCGCTCGGCCTCGCCCATGGGGCCCGCACCGACTCGGCTGCCACGAATGGCGTTGCCACCTGCCACTTTGGTTATCTCCTAGAGAGTAGATGAGTTGGTTAGGCCGGGTTCTCGATGTAGTAGAGCACCAGCAAACCGACGATGGTGACGAACCACACCGAGCCCAACCACACCGTGATGGTGTCGAGGCGACGCTCCGCCGTCGACGTGCCACCCATTGAGGTCGACATGCCGCCGCCGAACAGATCCGACATGCCGCCCCCGCGGGAGCGGTGTAGCAGGACCGTGGCCGCAATCAGGACGCTGAGCACGATCACGATGATCGACAACGTGGTGACGGGCCAAGACAGCAACGGGACAAACACGCGGGGAATACTACCCGACGTAGCCGAATCCTCCACATGCACCGTGCCGGTAACCGGCAAAGCTGCTCGTCGGCCACTGCGGTCAAGTCCGGCATGACAACGCCAGCCCACCGCTCAAGTCATTGGACCTTCGCCCCACTACCGAGACGAAAGACGGCCGCCGGGAGGTCCCGGCGGCCGTCAGGCGCAACTCAAAGAGCGTAGAACCGCACGATGGCGGCGAACTCCTCGGGCTTGAGGCTCGCACCACCGACAAGCGCGCCATCGATGTCAGGCTGTGCCATGATCTCGGCCACGTTACCCGCCTTGACCGAGCCGCCGTACTGGATGCGGATCTGCTCTGCGGTGCCCTCGTCGTACAGCGCGGCCACCTCCTTGCGGATGGCTCCGCACACTTCCTGCGCGTCCTGAGGGGTGGCCACCTCCCCGGTACCGATAGCCCAGACAGGCTCGTAGGCGATGACGAGCCCGGCCACCTGTTCCGCCGTCAGGTTCGCCAGTGTGCCACGCACCTGCCCGAGGGTGTATTCGACGTGTTGACCGGCCTTGCGGATGTCGAGCCCCTCCCCCACGCAGATGATCGGGGTCATGCCTGCGGAGAGCACCTTGGCGGCCTTGGCGTTGATGATCTCGTCGGTCTCGCCGTAGTACTCGCGACGCTCCGAGTGGCCAACCACGACGTACTCCACACCCAGCTTGCTCAGCATGGCAGTAGAGATCTCGCCGGTGTAGGCCCCGTTGTCGTGCTGCGAGACGTTCTGCGCGCCCAGCTTGAAACTGAGGCGGTCGCCGTCGATCAGGGTACGCACGGTGCGCAGGTCCGTGAACGGCGGAATCAGGACAGCATCGGACTTGTTGGGGTCCCACTCCTTGTCGACCAGCGTGTAGTGCAGCTTCTCGACGAGCCCTGTGGCCTCAATGTGGTCGATGTTCATCTTCCAATTGCCGGCCATGATCGGCTTGCGGGTCATCAGTTGTCTCCTTCCAGGACGGCGATGCCGGGCAGTTCCTTGCCCTCGAGAAACTCCAGGGACGCGCCACCGCCAGTGGAGATGTGGCCGAAGGCATCGTCGGCGTAGCCGAGGGTTCGCACAGCGGCCGCGGAGTCGCCGCCGCCGACGACGGACAGGCCATCGACCTCGGTGAGGGCCGCCGCCACGGCCTTGGTTCCGCCTGCGAAGGCCTCGATCTCGAACACACCCATGGGGCCGTTCCAAAACACGGTCTTGGCCCCCCGGATCGCGTCGGCGAAGAGCTTCTCGGTTTCGGGGCCGATGTCGAGCCCCACCTTGCCCTCGGGGATGGCGTCAACGGAGACCACCTCGACCTCACCAACGGGTTGGCGAGCGTCGAAGTCCATGCCGTCGGCGACGCGGACGTCGACGGGGAGCAGGATGGTCTTGCCCGCCGCCTTGGCCTGCTCGAGGTAGTTACGGCAGGTCTCGAGGTTGGCCTCGTCCAAGAGGGAGGAGCCGATGCTCTTGCCCTGCGCCTTGAGGAACGTGAACAGCATTCCGCCACCGATGACGAGGGTGTCGGCCACCTTGAGCAGGTTGTCAATGACCTGCAGTTTGTCGGCGACCTTCGCGCCGCCGAGCACCACGACGTAGTCACGCTCGGGGTTCTCGGTGAGCTGCTTGAGGATTCCGACCTCCTTGGCCACGAGGAAACCTGCGGCGTTGGGCAGCAGCTTGGCCACGTCGTAAACGGAGGCCTGCTTGCGGTGCACCACTCCGAAGCCGTCGGAGACGAACAGGTCCCCGAACGCGGCGTACTTGGCCGCGAGTTCCTGACGCACCGCCTCGTCCTTGGACTCCTCGCCTGGCTCGTAGCGCACGTTCTCCAGCAGCGCGACGTCGCCGTCAGCCAGTGACGCGACTGTGGACTGCGCGGATGGACCAACCACGTCGGCAGCCAGCTTCACGTCGGCGTCGAGAAGTTCGCCAAGGCGAGCCGCCACGGGGGCCAGCGAGTACTTGGGATTGGCCTCACCCTTCGGTCGGCCGAGGTGGGCCATGATGACGACACGAGCGCCGGCCTCGCGCAGCGCCGTGAGCGTTGGCAGAGCGGCCTTGATCCGGCCGTCGTCGGTGATGTTCTTGTCGGCGTCCAGGGGGACATTGAAATCGCAGCGGATGAGCACCCGCTTGCCGGTGAGATCGCCCAGATCTGCAACAGACTTCACTGTTGTGCCTTTCTATCGATGGGGCTGGGTAAACCTACGGCCCTGCGCCCCCAGATCAGGGGAGCACAGGGCCGCGGTCAGTGGGTCACTGGGTGGACCAAGAGATCAGAGCTTGGAACCGACGAGGGCCGTGAGGTCCACGAGGCGGTTCGAGTAGCCCCACTCGTTGTCGTACCAGCCGACGACCTTGACCTGGTTGCCGATGACCTTGGTCAACTGCGCGTCGAAGATGCACGACGAGGAATCGGTCTCGATGTCCTTGCTGACGATGGGATCTTCGGTGTAGGCGAGGATGCGGCCGTCGGCGGCGGCCTTGACGATGGCGTTGACCTCCTCGACGGTGGTCTCGCGGGAGGCCTCGAAGGTGAGATCGGTCGCGGAGCCGGTGGGGGTGGGCACACGCAGCGCGTAGCCGTCCAGCTTGCCCTTGAGTTCGGGAAGCACCAAGGCGACGGCCTTGGCGGCGCCGGTGGTGGTGGGAACGATGTTGAGGGCAGCGGCGCGGGCGCGACGCAAGTCCTTGTGGGGGCCATCTTGCAGGTTCTGGTCCTGCGTGTAGGCATGGATGGTGGTCATGAGGCCCTTGGTGATGCCGAGCCCGTCATTGAGGGCCTTGGCCATGGGGGCCAGGCAGTTG
>JBHADA010000023.1:0-6311 GCA_041854805.1 Arachnia sp. | reverse complement strand
GTGCCTTCCACGACCCGACCCCTGGCTTCGAGCACACCCTCATCGCGCGCCGGATCGATTTCTGGAGCGGGGAACTCTTCCTGCTTCGAAACGGCGAACTCGTCCGCGTCGAGACACCGGATAGCGCCGAGGAGAACCTGCACCGCGAATGGCTGACCGTGGAGTTGCGCGAGGAATGGGACACGGGCGAGGGCATCTTCCCGGCCGGAGCCCTGCTTGGCATCCGGTTCGATGATTTCCTGGCCGGGTCGCGCGACTTCGAGGTGCTTTACGAGCCCACACCCACCACCTCGCTGGCAGGCCAAGCCTGGACCCGGAACCACCTCGTCCTCACCATCCTCGACAACGTGACCAGCCGCGTCGAAATCCTCACACCCGGCGACGGCGAGTGGCGCCGCACGCCGGTGACTGGCTTGGATGCCGTCGGCACCGTCAACGTCATGGCGGTCGACGACCTCGACAGCGACGAGGTGTGGCTCACCACGGAAAGCTTCACCACGCCCACCACACTTCATCTGGCCGAAGTCATGGCCGATGGCTCGCTGAGCCGCCCTGAGCCACTCAAGGCGATGCCGTCGTTCTTCGACTCCTCTGGCCTCGTGGCCGAGCAGCACTTCGTCACCTCGAAAGACGGCACCAGGGTTCCGTATTTCCTGGTGCGGCGCTCGGATATGGCTTTCGACAGCAGCACGCCCACCTTGCTGTACGCCTATGGCGGCTTCGAGATCTCACTCACCCCGTCCTACTCCCCCGCCCTGGGCGCCGCCTGGCTGGAGCGAGGCGGGGCATTTGCCCTGGCCAATATCCGCGGCGGCGGTGAGTACGGTCCCGCCTGGCACCAAGCCGCCTTGAAGGAGAACCGCCCGCGAGCCTACGAAGACCTCGCTGCGGTGGCCCGCGACCTCGTCGCGCGGGGTGTGAGCATCCCTCGGCGGCTTGGGGTGCAGGGTGGCTCCAACGGCGGCCTCTTGACCGGGAACATGCTGGTGAGCTACCCGGATCTGTTCGGCGCCGTGGTGATCCAGGTTCCGCTGCTGGACATGAGGCGCTACTCACACCTGCTGGCTGGGGCGTCGTGGATGGCAGAATACGGTGACCCTGACGTGCCCGAGGAATGGGAATTCATCCGTACGTTCAGCCCGTATCACCTCGTCGATCCCGCCCGGGAATACCCGCCGGTGCTCATCATGACCTCCACTCGCGACGATCGGGTGCATCCCGGACATGCCCGCAAGATGGCGGCTCTCCTCCTGGAACATGGCAAGGACGTGACCTATTTCGAGAACATCGAGGGCGGCCACGGCGGGGCGGCCAACAACGAACAGGCGGCGCACATGTCGGCCTTGGCCTACACCTTCCTGTGGGAGCGACTCGGCGCCTAACCGTTGAGCGCTACTGCGTCGGGTACGTCACGCGGACCCGGGCGTCCTCGGCTGGCGGGGTCCACGCGGCCGGGTCGGCCGGGACCTGCTCACCGCTGCGAATGTCCTTGACCGAGTCGTCATAGCCCGCGCCGAACCAGACGAACGGGATGCCTCGGCGCTGCGCGTAGCGAATCTGCTTGCCGAATTTGTCTGCTTTGGGCGCCACCTCGACCGCGATTCCCCGGGCACGAAGTTGCCCGGCCACGGCGATCGCCCGTTCGCGAGTGTCCTCGGCGTCCACCGCCACCAGCACCGCGCTCGGCACGCTACGCGACGCCGTCAGCACCCCCTTCCCAATCAGCGGAGCCAGGATGCGGGTGATGCCGAAGGAATAGCCCACCCCTGGGAAGGTGATTTTCCCGTCGCTGGCGAGGGAGTCGTAACGCCCCCCGGAGGCCACCGATCCCAGCCCCTCCGAGCCATCCAGGAAGGTCTCGTAGACGGTGCCTGTGTAGTAGTCCAGGCCGCGGGCGATCTTGAGGTCCGCCACTAGACGCCCGGGAACGGCGCGGCCCGCTACCCGGACGGTGGCGGCGAGTTCCTCCAACCCCTGATCGAGTAGCTCATGCGTGACGCCCAAGGCTCGCACCTCGTCGACGAAGCCCTCGTCGGTGGCCGAGATGCCAGCCAGATCGACGCATGCCTTGGCCTGCGCGGCGCTCAGCCCCACCTCGCTGGTGAGGAGCTCAAGCACCTTGTCCGGGCCAATCTTGTCGTACTTGTCCACGCGCTGCAGCACCATGGATGGGTCCTCGATGCCGAGGCCGCGGTAGAAACCCTCGGAGAGCTTGCGGTTGTTGATGTGCAGGCTCACCGTGGGGAGGCCGAGGTCGCGATGCAATTTCTCGAACACGTCGAGAGCGACGAGCGGAATCTCCACGTCGTGGTGCGCCGCCAGCGCGTCTTGGCCGACGATATCGATGTCGGCCTGGGTGAACTCACGGTAACGGCCCTCTTGCGGACGTTCCCCGCGCCACACTTTCTGCACCTGGTAGCGGCGGAACGGGAATGCGAGATGCCCGGCATGCTCCAGCACGTAACGCGAGAACGGGACCGTCAGGTCGAAGTGGAGGCCCAACTCGTCCGCCTCCGCCTCGCCGCCGCCGTGGCGCGCGGCCTGTAGCCGCCGCACCACATAGATCTCCTTGTCAATCTCCCCTTTTCGGGCGAGTTGTTCCAGGGGTTCCACGGCTCGGGTCTCAATAGGCGCGAAACCGTGCAGTTCGAACGTCGACGTGACGGTACCCAGCACGGCGTTCTCGACGAAACGGCCGGCGGGCAGAAACTCCGGGAAGCCGCTCAGCGGCTTGGGGCGAGGCACAGGTGCGTCCTAGTTGTCGGGCTGCAGGTACGGATTGGTCGCGATCTCACGCGCCAGGGTCGTCGGCTCCCCATGCCCAGGCAATAGGGCGATGTCTGGGGAGATCTCGTGGGTGATGCGCCGCAGCGTGTCGCGCATCTGGGTCATGCTACCGCCCGGCAGATCGACCCTGCCGATGGTGCCCGCGAACAGGACGTCGCCGGTGAACACGGCTGTGGCCTCGGACGAACTCACCTCCAGCAGGGTCGAGCCCGGCGTGTGTCCCGGCGCGGGCCGAGGCGTGACGGTGAGACCAGCCAACTCGAAGGAACCGTCCCAATCGCGTACGTCCTCGATGGCGGGCAAGTCGGCCCGGCCCAGGTATTGGATGACGATGGCATCGCCGTTGGGGCCGAGCCCTGCGCCCGGACGGGTGAGCTGATGCTGATCGGCCTCGGCCAAGTAGACGGGAATCTCCCAGTGCGCGGCGAGGGTGTGGGCGGAACCCGCATGGTCGACATGCCCGTGTGTGACGAGGATGGCCACCGGGCTCAGCCCCCGCTCCGCCAAAGCGGCTTCCACCGCCTCGGCCCCGGTGATGCCTGGGTCGACGATGACGCACTGCGTGCTCGACTCCCCCTCGGAGACGAGATAGCAGTTCGACTTCCATGGTGAGACCACCAGACGCTGAATGAGCACGACCTCACCTTAAGGCCTTTGACCAGCCCAAGCGCGCATTCCGAAGGCGGGTAGGGTTGGCAAACTTCCGACACGGGAGACTGCCCGCTAGATTGGGCCCATGAGCCAACCGCAGGCACCCGCAGACTTCGGCCGCGTCGACCAGGATGGGACGGTCTACGTCACCACCGCCGACGGAGAACGCAGCGTTGGGCAGATCCCCGACTCAACTCCCGAGGAGGCGTTAGCGTTCTACGTGCGCCGTTTCGAGAACCTCGACGCCGAGGTGAGCCTGCTTGAGTCACGCGTAGCTGCCCAGGCCATGTCACCGGAAGACGCCAAGAAAGCAATCGACACCGCCCTCGGTAACGTGCGTGACGCCAACGCCGTGGGCAACCTCGCCGCCCTGGAGGCCCGCCTCGACGCGCTCGCCGCGCTGCTGCCCGCCCAAATCGAGGAGCGCAAGGCGCAGCGGGCCGAGCAGAACGCCGCCACAGTGGCCGCTAAGGAGGCGATGATCGCCGAAATCGAAAAACTGGCCGTCAACGAGGACTGGCGGGGTGGAAACAACCGAATCACGGCTCTCCTCGCGGACTGGAAAGCCCTGCCCCGCACCGACAAGGCGACAGACAACGAACTGTGGCGCCGCTTCTCCTCCGCCCGCTCCACCTTCGACCGCGGCCGCAAGGCGCACACGTCGGAACTCAACAAGCGCCGCGACGCCGCCAAGGCCGCCAAGGAGGCCATCATCGCGGAGGCCGAGCCGTTGGCCACGTCCACCGATTGGGGAGCCACGTCGGCCGCGTTCCGGGAACTCATGCAGCGCTGGAAGGCCGCCGGCAGCGCCCGCCGCAGCGAGGACGACGCCCTATGGACGAGGTTCCGCGCCATCCAGGATCAGTTCTTCGCAGCCCGCACCGAGGCCCAGAACGCTGCTGACGGCGAGCAGGCCGAAAATCTTGCCGCGAAGCAGGCCCTCGTCGAGCAGGTGGTGGCTGATCTCGACGGGGTCACCGACGTGGCCGCCGCCAAGGCGACCCACCGTGAATTCCTCGCCCGGTTCAACGAGATCGGGCACGTCCCTCGAGCCGCCATGCGAGACCTCGACGCCAAGGTACGCGCCGTCGCCAACCAAGTGGCCGACCTGGAGGCCGAGGAGTGGCGGCGCACGGACCCCGAGGCGCGCCGCCGGGCCGAGGACACCGTCGCCATGTTCGAAGGGCAGATCGCCAAACTCCAAGCCGACCTGGCCGACGCCGAGGCCAAGGGCAACGCGAAGAAGGCCAAGGACGCCGCCAAGTCCATCGAGACCTACACCAGTTGGCTCGAGCAGGCTCGCCTCACCCTGGCCGACTTCCAGCGTTAAAGGGCATCAGCTCGCGACTCGGAAGACGTCGTAGACGCCCGGCACGCGGCGCACCTGGTTCATCACGTGAGTCAGGTGCGTGGGGTCGGCCGACTCGAAGGTGATCCGGCCGCTGAACTGGCGCTGCTTGTTCGTGGTGAGATTGACGGCCAGGATGTCGATGTGTTGCTCGGACAGCACCGACGACACATCAGAGAGCAGGCGCTGACGGTCGAGCCCGTCGATCTGGATGGTCACCAGGAACGACGCTCCCTCCCGGCCAGACCAGGACACGTTGACGATCCGTGCCGGGTCCTTCATCAGCGACGGGACGTTGGTGCAGTCCGCCCGGTGCACCGAGACCCCCTCCGTCTTCGTGACGAACCCCACGATCTCGTCGCCCGGCAAGGGATAACAGCACTTGGCCAGCTTGGCGGCAACCGTGTCGTCCCCGTCGACGAGGATGGTGGCCCCGTCGCGCACCGGGCGGCGTGGCTGCCTGACGACAACATCCTCGGTGACCGTGTCGACGGCCTCCTCCTCGCCGCCGGAAAGCTGGATGAGCTTCTCCACCACCCCATGCGAGCCGAGATGGCCCTCTCCGATCGCGGCATAGAGGCCGGAGATGTCCTTGTGGCCAAGCTCGTTGGCCACCGCCGTCAGGTTCTCCAGGGTGAGCAGGCGCTGCATGGGCACGCCGGTGCGCCGCAGATCCCGCGCCAGCGCGTCCTTGCCGTGTTCGATCGCCTCGTCCCGGCGCTCGCGGCTGAAATAACTCTTGATCTTCTGCTTGGCCCGGGAAGAGACGACGAATCCCAGCCAGTCGCGGCTGGGGCCAGCCCCCTCGGCCTTGGTGGTCAGCACCTCCACCTTGTCGCCCTGAACCAGGGGGGTGCTGAGCGCCACGAGCCGCCCATTGACCCTGGCCCCGATGGTGCGATACCCCACCTCGGTGTGGACGGCGAACGCGAAGTCCACCGGGGTAGCGCCCACGGGGAGGGCGATCACCTCTCCCTTGGGGGTGAACACGTAGATCTCGTCAGCGTTGATCTCGAACATGACGGAGTCGAGGAACTCGCTCGGGTCCTCCGTCTCCTTGCTCATCACGCCGAGTTGATGCATGGCCCTGAGCCCGGCCTGCTCCGCGGTGACGCCGTCGCGAAGATCTTGCTTGTACTTCCAGTGGGCGGCGACGCCGTACTCGGCTCGCCGGTGCATCTCATGGGTGCGGATCTGGAACTCGACGGGCTCGTTGTTGGCCCCCAGCACCGTGGTGTGCAGCGACTGGTACATGTTGAACTTCGGGCCCGCGATGTAGTCCTTGAAACGTCCGGGGATCGGTTTCCACGCGGCATGGGCGACGCCCAGCACCGCGTAGCAGTCCTTGGGCGTGTCGACGAGGACCCGCAGCCCGATGAGGTCGTAGATGTCCTTGAAGTCGCGCCCGCGCACCATCATCTTCTGGTAGATGGAGTAGTAGTGCTTGGGCCTGCCGTACACGGTGGCAGTGATCTTGGCCTCGGCCAGGAGCGCCTGGAACTGCGAGATGAGTTCGCGCAGGTAG
>JBHADA010000022.1:0-16163 GCA_041854805.1 Arachnia sp. | reverse complement strand
GCTGCGGGCTAGTTCAGCGAGCCTGAATGGCTGGGTCGCATTGCTGTCCTGGGCCGCCAGTTTGTGGCTCCTAGTGGCTCTCGCCCACGCCTTCGCCATGGTGGTCCCGTTCCCCATGGCCTGGGTAAGCACCCCCCTCTTGGCGCTCGGCTCCACTGTCTGGCTGGTCATCGTCAACGACGGTCCCTTGATGGATACTGGGCGTTCCTCGCTCGCTGCTTCCGTCACGTGGGGTTTTCTGGCTCCTAACGGGCAGTGGGATTTTCGGCTCAGTATCGAGGCATTCCGCGCCGCCTTCTTTCTGTTGTGTGCCGCGTGTGCGCTGTTGGCTGCCCTGGCATTTACCGAGCGTTCGGAGATGACCAAAACCAGGGTGTTCAGGACCGCTGTCTGGTTGTGTGCACCCGTCGTTCTCGCGGTGAGTGTGACGTGGGTTTCTCCACGGTTGCTCAGCCCAAGCCTCGCGGAGGCGCGGTGCGTCACCGAGGGGCGCTTCACTGGCTGTGTGTTTCAGGCGCACGAGCCGGTGCTGCCCGATATGGCCTCAGCCGGACGAGACATCGTGGAGCAGCTTCCTCCGGACACGTCACCAATCAGGATTGTCGAGTCTGGCCTTGAAACCAACGGCGCGGGTGTGATCTCTGAGTCCCTGCCCGCGACGCGCGAGGGATATCGCGAGGAGATCGCTCAGGCCGTGGCCTATGAGGCTGTGGCGCTTAGGCGATGCACCGCCAGCGCGCCCACCTCGACGGAGCTCACCCAAGAGCAGTCCGCACACCTTGAGAGCGCCAAACTCGTCGCGTCCACGCTGCTGCAACGGGCAGGTCACCCCGCTTCAGGGCACGACGCCCTTGCCGCGCTGAGCGAAGGTCGTTTCCACAACTGGTGGCGCACCAACCGGGCCGCCATCGAGTCGTGCCGGTTGACCCCTCGGATGCTCGATGCATAGATTCGCGTTCTCGCGGGGATGGCACCCTGTGTGGCTCGTGGCCGCCCAGGCCACCTGCCTGATCGCCACCGCGTTGTGGTGGCATCTTCGAATGCACACGAACCTGGCTGGGCAATATCACCCGAGGACCGTGATCGCGCTTGAGGGATTCCCACTTATCGCCATCTCTATCGCCATCCTCACGATCCATATCCCAGCCTCGTGGATGGTGGCCACCTCCCCACGACGCCTAGACGTGCAAGCGATGGCACGCGCGCTGGTCGCGGTGATGCCGTGCATCCTGCTGCCGGTCTTCGTGGGGCTGGTGCTGCGCTCTTTGCCGCCCAAGATGATTCCCGGCATCGATTCGCTCGAGCTCGTGGAGTTCGTCCCCGTCCAGCTTCAGCTTCCATGGGCGTTCTTCCTGTCGCTGATGCCCTTGCTCATGCTGGGCGCGGGATTCGGTCTCCTGCTGGAGGCCACGGCTGGGCGAGGGATCGGGGCACTCGGCCCACTCGTCACCTATGGCCTCGTGGTCGTCGTCCAGTCTTATGGTCACCTAGATTTCCTAGCGGGTTTCCCCGGCAAGGACATCTCGCTCACGTGGCAAGGCTTCGCGTTGGGTGTTCTCGCCCTGGCCGCTGGCGTGGCGGCGTACGGGTTAACCCGCGGGGGTGCACAGCGGCTCACCGGAGGAATCCGCTGAGTCGCCCATGGTGACGCGGGGCGAACCGAGAGCTCGATGATGCGCCCACCACAACCTATGGCTCATCGCTCGACCGCGCATGCCCTCCCGGGGTAGGACCCGTCGCCGGCTCCGAGTGCGACAGCAGTCTTGACACATCATCCTGGGTCTCATCTGTGAGGAATTTGGGAGCTTGCTGGCATCCAGTGCCGTTTGTTCGGTTGGAAACCACAACCTACGAGCAAGGAGAGCCCATGACTGAGGCACAGCCCACCCCCCGTGTGACCCCCCTGACGCAGAGTCCTATCCCCCGTCGCGGACTCTTGGGGTTACTGGGCATTGGCCTGGCTGGAACCGCCCTCGGCGTCTCCGGCTGCGCATCCTCGTCGGGTTCGTCGTCGGCGTCGCCCACAGGGTCCCCCAGCCCCACCGCGGCGATCGGAAATCCCACGGTCGCCGCTGTCGCGGAGATGGTCCGTACCCGCTGGCCATTGAGTGAGAAGGCGTGGCCTGGCATGGACTATGCGAAGCATGACCTCGTACTTCTGTCCACCACGTCTGACCTGAAGGTCCAGCAGGCCTGGCTCATCAACACCACGAGCGCACGCGAGTTGTCCAAGGACGAGTACGCCTCGATCACCGTGCCCCCCACCTTCGACAAGCTGGACTTCCAGGGCCGGGCGGCTGCCGTCTTGTCCATGCAGACTTTGCTCAGCACCCTGAAAGAAGGCCTCGTCGACAAGCCGGCTGGCCCCGAGCGCGACGCCGAGAACCTGTTCCGGGTCGGCACTCACGAACTGGTCCACTTTTACCACCAGGATTCTGCCGTGGCCTCAGCCGGAGCGAGCCGTGACACCGCCTATCCGGTGGACAGTAAGCCACGGCTGCTGCGCCGTATGCTTCTGCACCGGCTGCACCAGGCCAGCAAGGACAAAGACGGACGCGCTGCCCTCCTGGGGAAGGCCGCCTACTGGGAACAGCAGTGGCGTAGCCAGTACCCCCAAGAGGCCGAAGGGATCCGCGTATATGACATTCGCGAGGGCACCGCTGACTACTTCGAGAACTACCTCGCCAACATCGATCCCAAAGCCGCCGATCAGACCGATTCCCTGAGCGCCGGGCTGAAAGACTCCAAGTACTATTCCGCGGCAGATTCCGAATCCTATGCTCTGGGATTCGTCACCGGCCTGCTGCTCGATCAACAAAAGCCGGGATGGCAGGAGAGCTTCTACGCTAGCGGGAAGACGCTCGTACAGGTGCTGCTCGACGGAGTTGCTCCCGTCAAGGACAGCGAGGAGCCCGAGATCCGAGCGGGCGTGGAGAAGGTGGTCAAGGAAACCAACGATCAGGCCGCACCCGCCATTCAAGCGGTGGACAAGGCCTTGGCCGACCCACAGGTGGCTTACCTAACGTACACGGGGAACCTGGCCCAGGTGGCCTACGAAGGGTCCTACAAGTATCAAGGGAAGGTCGTGCTGCAGAATCCAGAGCTCGAGTTCAACGCCAAGGGAGGGCGATTCACGGTACGGCTTCCAGCCGTGTTCGCTCCGGACGGGAAGAACTACCACGTCCCTCTGCCCAAGGGCTCCCACAGCTACAGCGATGGCAAACTCACCGTCACTGGGGATCAGGTGTCGGGCAGTGCTCCGGCCAAGCTCAGCAAGGAGAACGGAAGGCAGATTTACACCATCGATCTGGCCTGAGAAGCGTGAGGGACGCCGTCACCGCCGAAACGATGACGGCGTCCCTTGACGTCAGGGCCTTCGGCGTCAGCCTTGGACGAGCGACATGATGGCGCCTTGGACGAAGTAGACGATGAACATGGCCGCTACCACATACATCAGCACATGGATGCGGCGGGCGTGTCCCTTGATCAATTTGATGCCCACGTGCGCGATGAAACCCATGCCGATTCCCACCGTGATGGAGTAGGTGAACGGCATGAGGATGATGGTGAGGAACGCCGGGATTCCCACTTCCGGGTTCGTCCAGTCGACGTCGACTACCTGGGAGATCATGAGAAAACCGACGAACACCAGCACCGGAGACGCGGCCTCGAATGGAACGAGGGTTACCAGCGGTGACAGGAATACGGCCAGTAGGAATGCCGCTCCAGTGACCACGGAGGCCAATCCGGTACGGGCCCCGTCGCCGACGCCGGCCGTGGACTCGACATAGGACGTATTCGACGACACGGACCCAAGGCCGCCGACGGCGGCACCCAGCGAATCCACGAGCAGGATCTCCGTGGTTCGCGGCGGCAGACCGTCCTTGTCAAGCAGCTTTCCCTCTGTACCGACGGCCACCATGGTGCCCATGGTGTCGAAGAAGTCGGCCAACAGGAGCGAGAACACGAGTAGCAGCACGGCTAGGAAATTGGTCATGGAGAAGCGGCCGTCGGGAAAGAACGCACCGGTGAGGTCGACGCGGAACAGCAGACCGAGGTCCGGCCAACCGAAGTTGCCCATCTCGGGGGCGTTGAGCGACCAGCCCAGCGGGTCGGGGGTGTCAGGGTCGCCCTTTGTCGACAAGTGCGCGAAGGCCTGCACCACCACCGCGAGCACTGTGGTGGCAAGAATGGACACGAGCATGGCGCCCTTGACCTTGAGCACGTGCAAGGTGATGAGCAAGATCAGCCCCAGCACGAAGACCAGAATGGGCCAGCCTCGCAGCGAGCCGTCGGTACCCAACTGCACGGGCGTGCTCACGGCGGGCCGCACGAAGCCGGCGTTGACGAGCCCGATGAACGCGATAAACAAGCCGATGCCCACGCTGATCGCGGTGCGCAGCGTCTTGGGCACCGCCTTGAACACGGCCGTGCGGAAGCCCGTCAGCACCAAGACTGTGATGATGATGCCTTCCCACACCACCAGTCCCATGGCTTGTGGCCACGTCATACGCGGCGCCAGCGAGTAGGCCACCAAGGCGTTGAGGCCCAGGCCGGCGGCGAGCGCCATCGGGAAGCGACCCACCAGGCCCATGAGGACGGTCAGCACTCCAGCAATGAGCGCGGTGGCTGCACCCACCATCGCCAGCGACGCAGCGGCCGCTCCCGGAGCATCCGCCGGCTGGCCTGAGATGAGGTTGCCGTTGGCATCGGGCTGGAGGCCGATGATGAGCGGGTTAAGGATGATGATGTAGGCCATCGCGAAAAACGTGACCAAGCCGCCACGCACCTCGCGTCCCACGGTGGAGCCACGCTTGGTGATCTCAAAGTAGGATTCGAGGCCGGACTCGGGCTCGGGTGTATGCCGCGCCGCCTTGGGAGTATTGGTTACCACGTGCCCTGATCATAGGCGTCACACGCTGGACGCATGGGTCGCCCCGCCAACGCGACCTCCCCTCGCTCGTATTCGACATCTTCTTACCCAAACGCCCGGGTGAAGTGATGTGGTGGGTTTCGCAGTAGTGGAGCAGGTGGTGGTTGATGAACTCGCTGCCGTCGTCACGGAAGCAAGAAACGTCGAACGAAGCCAGATCCGCCCCCGGGGCCCACGGAGCGCAGCCCCGCGCGGGTGACGCGCCAGCGGGGCTTTCCTTCCAAGAAGCACGCCCCGGCTTATGGGCTCGACCATCGATTGGTTCAGTCGAACAGCGACTCGTCGATGCTGAGCGTGTCGAACACCGGCGCAGGCAGGTCCTTGGGGCGTTGCTCAGCCACGACGTCGGAATGACCGCCACATCCGTGTTCCAAGGAGACCACGCGAGCGTCGGAGGGCGAGTATTTGTTGGTACAAGCACCAAACAGCACCCCGAGCGATCCACGCAAGGGCACGAAGTAGCCGCAGGTGGCGCAGTTGGCGGGGGCTTCCCGCGAGGCATCGTCCTTGGCGCCAGGTCCTCCAGCTAGCCAGCGTTCGGCGGTCTCGTCTCGCCCGAAGGCGCTGAGCACCCGCGGCCGTCCCAGGCCCAACTCGGCCACCGTGGTACGCAGTTGCACCCAATCTGCGGTGTCGGCGTCAACAGGCAGATCCGTGGCCGCGAACCCAGGCTCAAGCCGAGGGTCGTTGTCTGGCGTGGCCATGAGCATGCCCGGGGCGATGTCCCCAGGACCGATCCGATCCTCCCAGGGCACCCAAGCGGGCGCCAGCAAGGCATCGGCCGACGGCAGCAACACCACCTCGTTGACGGTGGGCGTCTTGGCTCGGGCGGCACGCACCAGTGTTACGGCCCAACGCCAGTCGCGATAGCCAGGTAATTCGCAGGCGAAGCTATGGGTGACCACGCGGTCTCCCTCAGCAACCACGCCGAGATGTTCGCCTACCGCATCTTCCCCGCCATCGGCGAGTGCGGCCTCGCGAGCCAGGTCGACGGCGGCCGCCGTCGTTGCGTCGAGTTTGGGTTTGGCCACTAGAGCTCCAGTTCGTCGGCGACCCGGCGCAGCAATTGGGCCACCTTGCGCGCATGTTTGGTGTCTGGGTAACGGCGGTGGCGGTAGTCATTGCCAAGACCGTCAAGCATCTTGATGAGGTCCTCGACTATGACGGTCATCTGCTCCGGCTTCTTCCGGGCCGCCTTGGACAGAGACACCGGGGTCTCCAGCACCCGCAGACTGAGTGCCTGCTCGCCCTTGCGACCCTCAATCACCCCGAACTCAACGCGCTGCCCAGCCTTGAGCGCCGTGACGCCGGCTGGGAGCGCGTTGGCTCGCACGTAGACATCTCCGCCATCGTCCTTGGAAATGAACCCAAAGCCCTTCTCGGCGTCGAAGAAGCGCACTTTTCCGGTCGGCACGTCGCCCTCGCTCTGACTCGTCAACAAACTAAGGAAATGTCAGTCTATCCGTTCCCGTTGACGCACGGAACTTGGCTGGGCGGCCGCCGGCAGAGGTCAGCCCCGGGCGAGAATGCGCGTCTGCTCGGCGACGTGACGGTAGTAATCCCCGTGCTCCAGCTTCGCACCGGCGGCCTCATCAACGACGATGATGGCGCGGGGGTGGAATTGCAGGATCGAGCCGGGACAGCGTGCAGCGACCGGGCCCTCGATCATGGCCGCGACCGCGTCGGCCTTGTGCTCTCCGGTGGCGACGAGCACCGCCACGCGCGACTCCATGATGGTGCCCAACCCTTGCGTGACGCACAACCGCGGCACCTCGTCGGGCGAGGCGAAGAACCGGGCATTGTCCTGACGGGTCTTGGGCGTCAGCGACTTGACCCGGGTTCGCGACGAGAACGACGAGAAGGGTTCGTTGAAGCCGAGATGCCCGTTGGATCCGATGCCCAGGATCTGGACGTCGACTCCGCCTGCATCCTTGATCGCTTGGTCGTACTCGTCGGCCGCGGCCTGGAGGTCCTTGGCTCTACCGTTAGGGACACGCACTCGCTGGGGCGACAGGCGCAGCGGTTCGACGACGGTTCGGTGAATCACGCTGTGGTAGCTCTCGGGGTGAGCTGGGTCGATTCCTACATACTCGTCGAGCGCGAACCCAAGGGCGTGCGACAGGTCAACCGTGCCCGCCTCGACCCGGCGGGCGAGTTCCGCGTAGAGGGCGAGCGGGGAACTGCCCGTGGCAAGGCCAAGGACGGGTGTGGGCCGGCCCTGGATGTGCTCGATCACATGGTCGGCCGCTACCTCGCCGACTTCCTTGGCGTCCGCGCAGAGGACAATGTGCATGGGTACTTCCTTCGGGGGAGAGGTTGTTGAGCCAGACCATAGGGGCGCGCCGATGCACTACCTGAAAATCACTCACAGAAGAGCCCATTCGATCACCGGCGCCGCGCGCAAGAAGGCCCACCCGCCAAACCGGCCTCCTCGTCCTGTCGCAGGAAACCAGTCCCGCGTGTCCACCGGCAGCCCATAGGATGGGCACATGGCCAGTTGGAAGGATGGGGCGGCGTACGCGCCTGTGGAGCGTCCCGATGGGTTCGCCACGCCCAAAACCGCCCCGCTGGAGGAGGCCCCGCCCTACCAAGCCACGACGCCGGGAGCAGTCGGCCGGCCACGCGCCTTTGACGCCCAGCCTCAACCTCCGCTCGCGCAATTGCAGGTCGTTGACCGGGTGACGCGCGACCCCAAAGAGTCGTTCACCGTGGCCTCGATGCTGTTGTCTGAGGCGCCCGCGGGGCCGGACGGGCGAGACCCGCGCAAGCCCTTCACCACCTCGGCCTCCCGCTACAACGATGAGTTGCCGCCGCCCACTGGGCGCCCCCTTGCCCCGCCATCCAGCCAACCTCTCCCCCCGCCAACTGGGCGCCCTCTCGCCCCGCCTAGCGGGTCTCCTTGGGCTCCCCCAGGGCAGCGTCTCCCCGGACAGCCCTTGGCATGGTCCGGTCAAGGCCCACGTCCCTACACGAAACAGCCAGCCGGCGCCAACGCCACGGCACGCGGCCTCATCTACGCCGCCGCGGGGTTGTGCGTCGTGGGAGCGATTTTGTGGGGCCTAGCTGGGCTCACGCTGATCGTCGCTGGCGCGCTGACCAGCCAGACCACGGCGCGAACCAAACACATGTGGCTGATCGCCATCGGCCTCGGCGCGCTCGCGTTCGTCATCAACGCCATTGAACCGGCCACCGGTCCCCTCTGGGGCATCGCCTCCGTTGGAATGGGTGTGGCCTATCTGGTTCTTGGGCTACGCGAACGGTAACTCTCATGAGCAGGGTCAGGACGGTGGGACGGGAGACTCATCCACCTCGCCGAGATCGATGATCCCTCCTTGCCACTGGGCCAGTTCACCGACCTCGGCCGGCCAAGTGGGCGTAGGCAGCGCATCGAGCCTGTACCACGCCGTCTCCAGCACACGTGCCCGCTCGCGGGCGGTAAGCCCTCTCTCGACAGGCTCAAATCGCTCACAGCGCAGACGAAAGAAGGTCTCATCCTGGATGAGGATGCGATCCGAGTAACGGTGGGTGGTCACCCGGGTGGCGATGGGCCCCTCGAGCCGCCCAGCCGCGACCTTGAGCCCGGTCTCCTCCAGCACTTCGCGCGCGGCGGCCTCGCGCGCATCCTCACCAGGATCGATGCCGCCGCCGGGGGTCTGCCAGAAGCGCGACCCGGGCATGCCAGGGTCGGTGTCGCCTTGGAGAAGCACCTCGTCGCCGGCGACGATGATCACGCGCGCTCCCGCACGACGCTTGATGGGCAGGTCAGTTGTGTCGGGCATGGGCCACCTCGTCGTCGATCAAGTCACGCCAGCTTGCCACGAGACCAGGGTCGACGTAGGCCTTGAAACTTCCGCCGGGACGCGCTGGGGATCCGATGTGGAAGGCACGCACTCCCGCGCGCACCAGCCATGGAACGTGCTCGGGAGCCAGTCCCCCACCGGCCATGATGAGGCGAGCAGCAGCCGGGCTGGCCTGAGCCCGGTTGAGGAGATCATCCAGCCCATGTTCCACACCACGCACCGATCCCGCCGTCAGCACCTGATCGACGCGAGGCAGGTGCATCACGTCGGCCCATGCCTGGTTGGCATCAAGGCAATGGTCGATGGCGCGATGAAACGTCCAGGGATAGTGCCCCTCCCCGATGAGTTCGGTCACTACGTGCGTATCCACCCGGTTGAGCCCGTTGAGGAACCCGAGCACCACACCGTCTGCCCCCGCATCGAGATAGCTGGCGATAAGCCCCTTGAGCCGTGTGGCCTCACCGCCGTCGGTGGTGAATCCGCCGCGCAAGCGAACCATGGGACGCAGTTGAATCGACGTGGCCCGGCGCACCTTGTCGACGAGGCGAGGCTCTGGCGACAGGCCGTCGTCGTTCATGGTGCCCACCAGCTCGATCCGGTCGGCCCCGCCTTCCTCAGCACGCTCCGCGTCGGGCGCCCCGAGGGCAATCACTTCCAGGAGACCCATGGTGTCAAGGGTCGTGGCCACGGATGGCGACGCCGGGGCGACACGCCGCGTTCGCGGCGGGCTCCACGTGTTTTTCCATTCACGCCCTCGTCGTCTTCCCAAGCGATAGGCTCACGACCAAAACGTGCTTGGAGGAATGATGACCTCGTTCGACGCTGATCGTGGTTCCATACCAGACTCCGTTGTCCTCCCCCCAGGACAGGCGTGGGGAAGAGTGGCCGCGATGGCAGCCATCCTCTGGGTGATCCTCGGCATCGGGTGCTTCTCGTTTGGGTCCAGATGGGTTCACTCCACATTCGGGGCGACGATCCAGGGGGCCTTCTTCCTGTCACTGGTATTCACCGCAGGAGCCCTAGTGGTGGTCGTCGCGCTGCGATCATGGCAGCGACGCCTGGGAGAGACCCTGTCAGACATCGGCTGGCGACGGCCGACGACCCGGCGAGCCATCGCGGTTGGTGTGCTCTTCGGGGTGTTGTGGACGGCCATGGGGTATTCCCGCGGAGGGAATCCCCTGGAGCTCTCGTGGCAGCGGCCGATCATGATGATCTTGGGGGTCTACATCGCGTTCGCGGAGGAGGCGGCTCGCGCCTTCATGCTCACCCAGTTGCACAGGGCCAGGGTGCCAGCCATCCTCCAAATCGCCGTCGGCGGCATCGTGATGGGCGGCTACCACGGCCTCATTGGCCTACACTTCTCGCCCTTGTATGCGGCGTTCAGCTTCATCATGTTCGCCGTTTTGTCGGCCATCTATGTCTGGGGCCGCCGCAGCCTAACCCCGGTGGTGATTGGGCATAGCCTCACTCACGTGCTTGGCGACCCCGAGCTCATGCGGAGCATCCTCGTCGGCCTCGGCTACCTCGGGTGATGGCATCACCTGCCCAGCCTCCGGGCCCCATGCCAGGTTTAGTGGAGTAAGTCCTTCCACCATGCCGCGAGGGCGGGGCATCGCTGCAGGACGGCATCGAGACCAGCCTCCGCGATCCATTGGGGCCCTTCGACAGTCTTCAAATACTTCGGATACTCGCTCAGCAAGCGCTTGGATGGTGCAAATTCGGGACGCGAATTCACCCGCTCAGCGTCACCTGCCTTCGCGACAGCGTCCCGAATCGACGACACGATCGCGGGTCGAATCTGGCCATCAGCCGCCCCAGCATCGATCGCCGCCAAGACCCAGGCCTCTGATTCGTGCGGAACAATCAGAGGCGCGAACACTGCTTGTGGATGAGCCTTGAGGAGGGCAGCAGTAAGCGCCTCCCGCGAGGGCAATGGTCCCGGCGCGCGCCCAGGAGCCCCGATTGGGTACCCGTAATAGTCGATGAGCAGCCCGACCTTTTCCCACTGTGGTTGCTTCAGCAAAGCACGCAATTTGATCTCGTAGTTGCCCCACGATCCGCCTCCGCGATGACCAGCGGAAGTCCGCACGACGATCGGGGTCAAGACGACATCGCGAGCGAGCGCAGCCGGAGCCAGCACTTCGGCGATCACTCGCTCTTCCGTCAGTCCTTCCACAAGCACCGCGATCTGCCTCATGGCTGGGTCTCTAACGCAGGATGTCCACCAAGAAGATTCATCTCCCACATCGCACCAACGGAGAACTCCTCCAGGAAACCCACTAGGTCCGCCGAGTCTGGCCGGGTGGCGACGGTGGCCCCAGCGGCCCGGTCAAGAACTACGACATCTTCCAATGGGAAGTGAGACAGCAGCGGCACCGATTGAGTGGCCAGGATCACCCGGTGCCCGGTCTGGCCCGCCGACTGGACGAGGTCTGCCAGCACGGCGATCGCGGCTGGATGGAGCCCCAACTCCGGTTCGTCCAGCACGACGGTACTCGGCATGTCGGGCCCGAGGAGCAGGGTGGCAAGACAGATGAAGCGGAGGGTGCCGTCGCTGGCCTCGCGCGCCATGAAGGTGCGATCCAATCCCTTCTGCTTCCAGCGCAGCCGGATTCGCCCTGCCGCGTTAGGCTCTAGAACGAAGTCATCGAAGAACGGGGTCACCTGGCGCACGGCTGCCACGATCCGCCGGTAATGCCGCGGATGCTCATCGCGTACCCGCAGCAGGTATGCCGCGATATTGGCGGCGTTGGGTCGCAGGGCAACGTCGTCCCCCTCGGTAGCCCATCCCTTCACTGGGGCACTCGCGCTGACGTCATCGAAATGGAAGACCCTGCAGCCGGCCAGCAAGGGTGTTACGTAACCCGCGAAATTACGCAACCGCTGATCCTCTGACTCGGCTGCGACGCGCCGGGCCTTGCTGGTCGCCCCGGTTCCCAGCCACTGCTCGTACGGGTTGGGATAGTGCGACCGGTCGTGGAAGAGTAATGACTCGGTGAGGATGGCTGAGTCGTCGTCCGCTGCCCTCAGATCCACGCGATACCCACTTTGGCATTCAACCTCATCCGGAGTGCCGTAGACCTCGAGGCGGGTGCGTTCCGCGGGCCCGTCGATCCCTTCGAAGATCATGCTCGACATACCACCTCGATCCACGATCTGCTGCTGAAATGAGTCATCCCAGATCCGCGAGATCAACTCCAGGGCACCCACCACATTCGATTTGCCCGCCCCATTGGCACCGATCAACACAGTCACGTCCGTGGTGATGTCGAGGTCTACGCGACGCACTGCCCCAAGGCCTTCGATGACGAGACGCCCCAACATTGCAGTGGTCATGAATTCAAGGCTACTAGGTGCGGCCAGGCACCTTCGCGCGGCAAGCACAGCCTGCGGCGTTTCCAGCGCGGCAGAGGCCGGCTGTGGAGGCGGCGCCCGCCGCGTTCCGGACGCGCTGCTAAACTGCTGGCCGTGGCAGGCCCATTCTTGCTCCTTGGCCGCCGCAGCGAGGCCCAACCTTTCTGAGCCAGGCACCCTCGCTGCGGTGTATGCACCTGCTCTGGAGAGCCAATTCGTCGAGGAGACGTAACATGACACAGCCCATCAATACCAGCGAGCCCGCGGACGCCAAACCGCACCGTTACACCGCAGACTTGGCCGACGCCATCGAGACGGCCTGGCAGGACCGCTGGGAAGCGGAGGGCACGTTCCACTCCGACAACCCCGTCGGCGCTCTGGCCGGGCCCGGCGCGGAGAAGGAGAAATTCTTCCTGCTGGACATGTTCCCCTACCCATCCGGCAAGGGACTGCACGTCGGGCACCCACTGGGCTACATCGCCACCGACGTCGTGGCCCGGTTCACCCGCATGACAGGCAAGAACGTGCTGTACACCATGGGGTACGACGCGTTCGGTCTGCCCGCCGAGCAATACGCCGTGCAGACCGGTCAACATCCCCGTATCTCCACCGAGGCCAACATCGCCAACATGCGGCGCCAGTTGCGTCGCCTGGGCCTGTCCCACGACCCACGCCGCTCCATCGCGACGATCGACGTCGACTACGTACGCTGGACTCAGTGGATCTTCCTGCAGGTCTTCAACTCGTGGTTCGACCCGACCGCACCGCGCCGTGATGGTCGCGGTGCGGGAGCGGCCCGTCCCGTCTCGGAGTTGATCGCCAAGCTGGAATCCGGCGAGGTCGCCACCCCTGACGGCAGGCCGTGGGCAGATCTGAGCGAGGGCGAGCGGGCCGAGGCTGTTGATTCGCGTCGTTTGGCCTACGTGTCGTCCGCGCCGGTGAACTGGTGCCCAGGTCTGGGCACGGTGTTGGCCAACGAAGAGGTCACCGCCGATGGCCGCTCCGAGCGCGGTAACTTCCCGGTCTTCAAGCGCAACCTGCGCCAGTGGATGATGCGGATCACCGCCTATGGCGATCGGTTGGCCGAGGACTTGGACACCGTGGATTGGCCGGAGAAGGTCAAGGCGATGCAGCGCAACTGGATCGGCCGTTCCGAGGGTGCCGAGGTCAGCTTCGAGGTGCCCGCGCTGGGTGAGGTGCTGCAGGTTTACACCACGCGTCCAGACACGCTGTTCGGCGCGACGTTCATGGTAGTGGCCCCAGAACATCCGATGTTGGGCACCGCCGACTTGATGGTGCCCGAGACCTGGCCGGAGGGCACCCGTCCAGAGTGGACGGGCGGGCATGCCACTCCGACGGCGGCCGTGGCGGCCTACCGTGCCTACGCGGCATCGGCCTCTGACGAGGAACGCACCGCGGAGGACCGGACCAAGACGGGCGTGTTCACTGGCCTGTTTGGCAAGAATCCCGTCAACAACCCCGCCGTTCCGATCTTCGTCGCCGACTATGTGCTGATGGGCTACGGCACGGGCGCGATCATGGCGGTGCCGGCGCACGACCAGCGCGACTTCGAATTCGCTACCAAGTACGGCCTAGACATCGTCCAGACCATCGGCCCCGCCGGCGACCCGCGCGGCATTGACTTGAGCGTCGAGGCCTACGTGGGCGACGGCGTGGCCGTGGACTCCGCCAACTGCGAGGTCTCCCTAAACGGGATGAGCAAGGATGAGGCGAAGGCGACGATGACCGCATGGCTGGAGGCCAAGGGTCTGGGCCGCGCAGCGGTCACCTACCGGCTGCGCGACTGGCTGTTCTCCCGCCAGCGGTACTGGGGCGAGCCGTTCCCCATCGTGTGGGACGAGGACGGGCAGGTCCACGCCTTGCCGGAGTCGATGCTGCCTGTGGAACTACCAGAGGTCAGTGACTACTCGCCGCGTTCGTTCGACCCCAACGACGCCGGTTCCTCCCCGGAGACGCCGTTGAGTCGCGCCACCGAGTGGGTCGAGGTGGAGTTGGATCTGGGCGATGGGGTGAGGAAGTACCGCCGCGAAACCAATACGATGCCGCAATGGGCGGGCTCGTGCTGGTACGAGATGCGCTACGTCGATCCGACCGACGAAACTCAGATGATCGATCCCGCCAACGAGGCCTACTGGATGGGGCCGCGCCCCGAGCGGGGTAACACCTCGGGCGGCACAGACCTGTACGTCGGCGGTGTCGAGCACGCGGTGCTGCACCTACTGTATTCCCGGTTCTGGCACAAGGTGCTGTTCGACCTGGGAGTGGTGAGTTCGTCGGAGCCTTACCACAAGCTGTTCAACCAGGGCTACGTGCAGGCCTACGCCTTCACGGATGCCCGCGGCCAGTACGTGCCGGCCGACGAGGTGACCGGTGACGAGGCCACCGGATTCGTCTGGCAGGGCGAGCCCGTCAAGCGCGAGTACGGGAAGATGGGCAAGTCGCTGAAGAACATCGTCACACCCGACGACATGTATGAGGCTTACGGGGCCGACACGTTCCGGGTGTATGAGATGAGCATGGGCCCGCTGGACGTGGACCGCCCGTGGGAGACCCGCGCCGTTGTCGGCTCACAGCGTTTCCTGCAGCGGCTGTGGCGCAACGTCGTCGACGAGCACACCGGTGAGGTGAGGGTGGTGGATGCGCCCGCCGATGAGGCGACGCGCCGCCAAGTGGCCCAGGCGATTGTCGGGGTGCGGGAGGACTACGAGGCAATGCGGATGAACACCGCCATCGCCAAGTTGATCACCTTGAACAATCACCTGACCGGCTTGGCGGAGGTGCCGCGCGAGGCGATCGAGGCCCTGGTGTTGATGGTCTCCCCCGTGGCCCCGCACATCGCCGAGGAGTTGTGGCGGAAGCTGGGACACACCGAGTCCCTGGCGCACGAACCGTTCCCTGAGGTTGCTGACGAGTCGCTGCTAGTAGCGGAGAAAGTGACTTGCGTGGTTCAGGTGCAGGGCAAGGTCCGCGCCTCGCTGGAGGTGGACCCGGGCATCAGCGACGACGAACTGACGGCCTTGGCGCTGGCCGCCCCCGGCGCGGTTCGCTCGCTGAATGGGCGCGGGGTCAAGAAGGTCATCGTTCGCGCCCCGAAGCTGGTTTCGATCGTCCCTGAGTAGCTGGCCGTTCCGCTGCCCCGGCACCCGCCGGGGCAGCCTGGGGAATCCTGGCTCGTCCCCGGTGGCGTATAGTAGAGATTGATAGACCCCCGGTCAGGCCTCTAGCCCTCGCGGGCAATGCACAAATGACCGGGGCCTTTCTTGTCCTGGCAAGGATGCAATGCCCAAGAGCTGACCTGAGCGATTTGAGGCCCGAAGGAACCCGCGTCCGTTAGAGGACCAGCGGATGTGCACTGCTTGCGTGCGTGACTCGCTGGCGAGTGAAGCTATGCGCCGCGCCAAGGCATCCGTTTCCGGTTCCTTCACTTACGGTCAACGCCCGCGACCCCTTTCGCGCCTGGTTGGAGGACGCCTGCCCAGTTTGGCTTGCTGAAGCGTGGCGGAGCGGCCGGAAGAAGCTGCACCCGGGGGCTTCGGGAATGATGCTAGGACGGTCGACTTCGTGGGCAGCGCCTGCGTCGCTGTGGCGCGCTGCGGCTCGCTTGAGACGGATTCAAGCTGAATACGACCGTTGACTTTATACCCACGCTGGGTGAGCACCGGAGGCTGACCAACAGTCCTGGCATCAAAACGACGATACGCATCGATCTGGCCCGGCCTGGCCTCCAACAAACCCTGAACGCTCTGCCGAGGTCGGGAGGTCCCATCCGGGCTGTAGACACTCTCAATCACCTCGGTGGGGACATAACGCCCTTCAGTTCGCTCTTGATCCCGAAGATAACGCAAGAATACACTCTGTTCGGAGAACTCCTTCTCAGCATGAATCTCAACCACACGAACGCTATAACCCCGGTCAACCAATTTATCAACCAGAGCCGGGCGGTGTCAAGTCGTGGAAGCAATGGGTGGGTGTCCGAGGAGGAGTCGTTCGAAGGATTCGCGTGGGGTGAGGAAGCCGAGTGTGGCGCGGGGTCGTTCGTTGAGCTCTTCAGCGAT
>JBHADA010000021.1:0-16902 GCA_041854805.1 Arachnia sp. | reverse complement strand
GGTCACCAGCGAGCCGGTGTACCAGACCAAGAAGCTCTACCGAAAGCGTTGACGGATCCGCTGATCCGAAAGTCTCTGGTCGAGTCACTGGGCCCCGAGGGCGAGGTCTCGATACGTCACACGGGGCTTCGCCCCGTGGACTCCGAAGGATTCGGAACTCGCTCCGTTCGCTTCCGCCTCCGCGACAGGCGGCTACGCCGCGTCACGAAGTTACTCGACTGCGGGTGTTTCGGTTCAGTCGCAGGGCCCAATGGCTCAACCAGCAACCCGGCGGATCGTGGTGGCCCAAAGCTGAGGATCCTCCGACATGCAACGGTGGCCGGCATCCGGGCACTCGATCCATTCTTTCGCGGGGGCCCTGAGAGCGTCGAACCATTCGCGGGCAAGCGTCTGCCGTCCTGGGTGCTCATGGCGGCCCTGGAGCAAGTAGACGGGGACGGCCAAGCTGGGGGCCTCGCGACGCAGGTCAACGCCATCCCAGGTGGGATAGGTGATCGAGAATGTGTCCAGCATCCCTAACACCGACCCGATTGCGCCGGTGGGGCCCAGCTCCCGCTTCGCAAGGTTGGCCGGGAACGTTCCTCCCACGCTTGAGGCCGGCCCGTAGCTGTGCCCCGGCGTGCTGAGCACAGGCAGGTAGTCCAGTGCATCCTCGCTGGGGTAAGGAGGGCGACCGAAGCCCGTGAGCCGGTCGGCGAGGGCCGGGTCGTGGGCCTTGGCCCAGGTCAGCGTGTCGTCGTACATCGCGTTGTCCGTGGCGGTGACGTCCACCATCTGCCCTGAGCCGAAGTAGGCGCGGTACAGGTCTGGCCGACGGCGCAGCGCCAAGACCCCCACCATGGTGCCGCCGGAGTTGCCTGCGAGAATGACCTGTTCCTGCCCGAATTCGCGGCGCAGGTAGTCGGTGACGGCGATGGTGTCGTCGACAGCATCGGTCAAGCTCAGCCCGTGTCGCGGCAGGGCGGATGCGGATAGGCCCGCACCCGCCTGATCCCAGGTGACGACCACGAAGTCCGCCTCCAGCGGCGAGAACGCATCAGGAGTCATGCCCAACTCGGTGCCCCCGGGGCCACCCGAGAGCCACAGCAGTACCGGTTTGGTTGGGTCAGCGCCCCGAATCAGCATCGTCGTCGTGCGGCCGTTCAGTGTCACCGAACGAAACTCGGCGACGCCGCCTGGAAACGGGGTAGTAGTTGGAGGAATGGCCACCACTGCCGCGAGTACCGCCACGACGCCTCCTGAGATCCAGGGGCGAGGAGCCCGCACCCAGCCCACCAGCGCCATCCGGGTGCCCAGCACCATGGGGACGGCGCTGATCAAGGCGTGGAGCAGCCGAGGCAATAGGGTAACCAGCCACGTCGCGGGCTGGGCGAGTCGATCCAGGGCGGGAAACGCAACGGTGGGGCCCACGACGTCGAGCCGGCTCAATTCAAGAACCAGCCCGAACGCCAGCGGGCCGAGGTAGGCCCTTCGCCGCGCGAGCACACCCGCGGCGTACCCGGCGGCGGCGCATACCAGGACGCTGAGCGGGGCGGCTACCGCTGTCCACGGTCCCCGTGGGGCCAGCCACGCCGTGAGTGCGGCGGGGAGGGCGACGGTGCAAACCGCCATGGAGTTCCGCAACGTCGAGACCATGTCTACAGTGTAGACCTATGGTCGGCCCAAGGGGCCAGGACATGATCATCACTAGCCTTCGGCCGGATAGCGTCAAGTTATCTAGGAATACAGGCACTAGGGTTGGGTAAGGAGGAGACATGCCGAAGGGGTTGTCGCGGCAGTACCTGGTGGAGCAGGCGCTGGAACTCGTGGACGAGGAAGGGCTAGCTGCGCTGTCCATGCGGAAGCTGGCGGCGCGGCTGGGCGTCGACCCCATGGCTGCCTATCGGCACATCCGAGGCAAGGAAGACCTGCTGGACGGCGTCGTCGAGGCAGCAGTTCGAGAGATCAACCTCACCGTGGTGGGTAAGGACTGGCAAGACCGGCTCCGTCAGGGGTATCGCCGCCTATGGGATGGGCTGTTGGCCCATCCCAATGTGCTGCCGTTGCTGAGCCAGCGCACCTGGGTGACTGGCCCGTCGCTGGCGGTGGTGGAGGCCGGCCTGGGACTGCTTCGTGAGGCGGGGGTGCCGGCTGGGCAGGCGGTACTTATGGCCAACTCGTCGGCGCTGTTCCTGATCTCGCTGGCGTCGGCAGCGGCAGCCATGACGCCGGATCGGGCGGCCCGTGACGCCGAACTCCTCGGTGCGTTGGACCCTGAAACGTTCCCCCATCTGGCCGATGTGACCCGGGCTGGCGACGCGGCAAGCTACGAGGACATGTTCGAGTGGTGGTGCGACGTGATGATCGCCCACGTCAAAGCCGTTTCGTAGCCGGTTAGGTCAGCCGTCCCTCCGCCACCGCCTTGGCCATGGACGGGGCTAGGGGGAGCCGGGGAATCAGCGTGGCCTGGAAGGCGTGGTAGAGGTCTGGTTTGCCGGGCCACACCGTATCGCTGGGGCGATTGGCTGGATCGAGCTGATGGTGCCAGGAGCCGCGTTCGGTGTCGATGAAATGCTCTGCGACGTTGTCCCACCAGCGGGAGTAGTCGTCTGCGTAACCGTCTTCCCCCGTGCGAATGGCGAGCGTCGCGGCGGCGCCGATGGCTTCCGCCGCCACCCAGTGGAAACGGTCCGGGGTGACGGGCACTCCGTCCCAGCCCGTGGTGTAGACGAAGCCAGCCCCGTCCCAGCCGTCGGCGACCGCGCGGTGGTAGAGCGCCCGGGCGCTCTCGAGCCACATCGGGTCCTCTGATGCGAGCGTGGCCTCCAGGTGAAGGAGCAGCCTCGCCCACTCCATGCCGTGGCCAGGCGTGGCGCCATAGGGACGGAACTGATCGTCCTTGCGGTCGGCGTTGAGTTCGAGTTGGGGCCGCCAGGCAGAGTCGTAGTGTTCCGGCAGCCGCCACTGGTTGTTGGCGGCCTGGGCCACAGCGAAGCGGGCGATACGTTCGGCCCGGTCGAGCCAGATCCGGTCCCCGGTGGCGTCGAACGCGGCCAGCAGCGCCTCCACGCCGTGCATGTTCGCGTTGAGACCGCGGTACTCGTCGACGACGGCGAAGTCCGGGCTGACCGCGTCGACGATGAGCCCAGCATCCTCGTCCCAGAACCGGGTCTCGAAGATGTCCAGCGCCTCCTCGAGGAGGGCTTGGCCTCCCTCAATCCCCGCGATGCTCGCGGTGCTACCGGCCAACACGACGAAGGCATGGTCGTAGCCCACCTTGTCGCCTTCGCGGTCGGCGGTGTGGAACCAGCCGCGGTAGGTCTCGTCGCGCAACCTGCCCGTGAGGCCGCTCATGGCACGGGCCGCGATCGCCCGGCAGCCCGGGATGCCCATGAGATGGCCGAGCCCATAGACATGCACCATGCGGCTCGTGATCCACGTCTGGGGGGCCTGCGTAAGGTCCGGGTGCCCGGACCCGTCGAGCCACGCGGCGCCAAGACCCTGCTGAGGGGAGCCCACGCCAAAGGCGAGGAGTTTCTCGGCCTCCTGCTGGAGCCAGTCTCGATGGTGGGAAATGGAAAGCCAGTGCATCATGTCTCCGTTCATCCGTTGCTGTTGGCGGGCCCGGGCGAGCACGGACAAATCGTTGGCGGTGCACGGCACGGGCGGATCCGTGAGGAGTTGTTCGAGACCTTTTGTCCCAGTGTGCACCCTCAACGTTGCCGTGTCACCCGCGAGTGGGAATCGGGGGCACCCGATGCCTGCCGCGAGGGCAGTTCGTTAGGAGGGCGCCGGATCCGTGCGATGCCATGGCGGAGCCGCCGGGACGCTCCCGACGGTCATGACGCTGCGTTCTGAGCCTGCTGCGCGTTGGCGAGATGTTTCTGCAGCCACGACGTGAGGTCGTCGAAGAACTCCTTGCGGTTGGTCTCGTGATAGAGGTCATGGCGGGCATCGGGGTAGACCTTAGAGGTCACGTCGGTGATCTCGGCACCGCGGAAGATGGCCTCCACGGATTCGGTCTTGGCTGCCACGGGGTCGGCACCTCCGGCAGCTATCAGCACGGGCAGCTCGGGGCGCATCCGAGCCACGCGCTCGGGGTTCGACGCCAGTTGCAGGCCGGAGATCAGGTCGACATACATTTGGGCTGGTGGGACGAAGCCGCACAGGGTATCGGCGATATAGGCATCCACTTCCGCGGGGTCGCTACTGAGCCAGTCGAACTCGGTCCGATTGGGGCGGAAGGGCTTGTTGTAAGGCCCATAGCACAGCGATCGTAATAGTGAACTGCGGTATCGTGCGCCGCGTAACTCGCGGATGAGCCGCGCGAGGCCCATCACGATCTTGCCGCTAAGGCCCGGGTCGCCCATCGTGCCCGTCAGTATGAGGCCGGCCAGCTTGTCCGAATGCTCGATGGCGTAGCAGCGGGCGAGGGCCGAGCCCATCGAATGCCCCAAGAGGAACACGGGCAGACCGTCGTGCATGGCCGAGGCGTGTGCGACGACGGACTCGAGGTCGTCGAGCGCCAAGTCCCATCCGTCCTCTTCCGCGAATAGGCCGAGGTCTTTCGCGCGTTTGGCGGTGCGGCCATGACCACGGTGATCCGCCGCGTATACCGCGACCCCAGCCGCCATCATCGTCTCGGCCAGTTCCTGGTAGCGGGCGACGTGTTCGGCGAGGCCGTGGGCCACCACGAGGACGGCCATGGGCGGCTCGTGGGGCAGCCAGGTGAGAGCATTGAGGCGCGGCTCGGACGTTGGGGGTTGGGTCATACCCTCACGCTAACCCAAAGGTGTGGCCAAGCCACAGGCGACGTGTCAGATGTTTGTCATCCGTACACTTCTGCTGTGAGAAATCGACAACCGCCAGTTCAGCAGGCGCCCCCCGCGCAGAGGCTGCGCCTGCGCTACGCCAAGCGCGGGCCCGGGAGGTTTACGTCACATCGTGACTTCGGGCGCGCCCTGGAGAGGGCGCTCCGCCGGGCAGGTATTCCCATGGCCTACTCGTCGGGTTTCTCGCCGCATCCGCGGATCTCCTATGCCAACGCGGCTCCGACGTCGGCTGCGTCCGAGGCGGAGTATGTCGAACTGGCAGTCAAGGAGGTGCTGGACCCAGGCAAGGTCATGGCCGCTTTGAATGCGGTGCTGCCGGCCGGGTTCGTTGTGCTCGACGCCGCCGAGGCGCGCGGGGAATCTTTGGGGGACCTACTTCAGGCGTCGGACTGGGTGATCGTTTTAGCCGGGGCCGAGGCCGGGGTTGTGCGTGGAGCGGTGGACGAACTCGTGCGTCGTGGAGAGGTGGTCGTGGAGCGGATGACCAAGAACGGGCTTCGCCGTTTCGACGTCAGGGCCGCGCTGCTGAGCATCGAGGCGGTCGATGACGAGACGGTGAGGCTGCGTTCGCTGCACCAGACGCCACTGGTGCGGCCGGATGACGTGGTGAACGCGCTGCGTCAGATGGATGAGAGGATCCCGGCGCAGGCGATGCTGACGCGGCTGGCTCAAGGGCCTGTCACCAGCGGCGAGATCGGAGATCCATTGCGCTGAGTAAGGGGCTGGGTTTTCAGCGCGTCGCGAACGCGATGCGTGGGTTGGTGGGAATCTGTGCGAGAATAACGGCCAGGTCACGGCACCGCCGGTGCCAACCTAGGGGCAGCGAGGCTGCACCGCGGCAGTCCTGCCGCGACGGCTCAGCGCCCAGGTCGACCATCAGTCTTAGTGCACAGCGCCAACTGTGCCGGTCCGCGCGTAAGCGCGTAAGGAGCCGCATGCTCGAGAACGAGAACGTGTCCACGTCCACCGAGCCGGAAAGCTTGACCCCACCTCGGCGCCGCCGCGCCGCCTCCCGCCCTGCGGGCGCTCCCAAGAAGGTGGAACCAGCGCCGACGCCCGAACCTGTGTCGGACCCTTCGCCGGTGGAACCCGTGGCAGGGGATGCGGTGGTCGTGGCAACAGCCGCCGAGGAGCCCGAGGCGGACCTCAAACCGAAGCGGCGCCGTGCGAGCACCGCGATCCAAGGCGAGCCGGCCAGGCGTCGCCGCGTCAAGGAAGTTTCCTCCGCCGAACCGGAGACGGAGTCAGCCGAAGCGCCTGAGGGTCCCGATGCGGCCCTTCCAACGCCGGCTCAGGAGGAAGCGGCGGCCCCCGAGCAGAAACCGAAGCGCCGCCGCGCCACACGGAAGGCCGCGGCGCCCGAACCGGTGACGGAGGCAGCCGCGCAGGACGACCCGATTGCCGCCGCGCTGCGCAAGGCCGAGGAACTGGCGGAGGCCCGCAAGGCGGTGCTGGCGGATCCCTTCATCACGTCCGAGGCTCGGGACCAGCAGTTGGCCGCGCTCGCGGGGGCCATCGCCGCCGAGGACGTTGAGCCTGCGGAGTCGGACGAGTCGGATGAGGACGTGACGCAACCCTCGGCCGAGGATGAGGCCGCCGATGACTCGGCGGACACACCGGAGGCTGAGCAGGGCCCAGGCGAGGAAGAAACCGAAGGGCAGGATGGGGAAGACGCCGAGGACGACGGCGCGGAGAGCGAGGATAAGCCGTCGCGTCGCCGCCGTCGCCGGGGTGGCCGCCGCCGTCGCCGGGGGAACCGCGACGATGAGTCCAGCGAGGACGAGGACGCGAACGAATCCAGTGACGACAGCGAGAGTGAATCCACCGAGGGCGATTCCCAGGAAAGCGACAGCGGCGACGAGGAGAGCAGCGGCGGAACGCGTCGTCGCCGCCGGCGCCGCCGTCGCGGCGAGGACAGGGAGTCCTCTACCGACGATGAGGTGACAGGCATCGAGGGCTCCACTCGAATGGAGGCCAAGCGGCAGCGTCGCAAGGAGTCGCGTGCCGCCGGACGCCGACGGGCCCCCATCCTGAGCGAGGCCGAATTCCTCGCGCGCCGGGAGGCCGTCGACCGCAAGCTCGTCATCCGGCAAGGCGAGGACTACACCCAACTCGCGGTCGTGGAAGACGACATCTTGGTGGAGCACTACGTGGACAAGGCATCGGCCACGTCGCTCATCGGCAACATCTACCTGGGCAAAGTGCAAAACGTTCTGCCCAGCATGGAGGCCGCGTTCATCGATATCGGGCGTGGGCGAAACGCCGTCCTCTACGCCGGCGAGGTGGATTGGGCCACGTTCGGTGTCACGGGCGAGGACCGCAAGGTAGAGAATGTCCTCAAATCCGGGCAGAGCATTCTGGTGCAGGTGACCAAGGATCCGGTCGGTGCGAAAGGGGCGCGCCTCACGAGCCACATCTCGCTGCCTGGCCGTTATATCGTCTACTCCCCAGGGGGACACCTCAGCGGGATCTCTCGCAAGCTGCCCGACGTGGAGCGCAACCGTCTCCGCGATATTCTCGGCGCACTTATCTCCGATGAGGAGTCGGTGATCGTGCGCACCGCGGCGGAGGGTGCCTCGGAGGAGGAACTCGTCCGCGACGTGAACCGCTTGAAGGCGCAGTGGGAAGTCATCGAGAAGAAGGCCAAGCAGGGCGGTGCGCCGCAGGCGCTCTATGCCGAGCCGGACCTCACCCTACGTATCGTGAGAGATCTGTTCACGGAGGACTTTGGGACATTGGTCGTCCAGGGCGACGGTGGGCCGGAGGATCAGTACGAGGCCATCTCCGCCTACGTCGGCCACATTGCCCCACACTTAGCGCAGCGGCTTGTTAAATTCGAGGCTGGCGAGGACGGCAAGGACGTCTTCGCGCAGTACAAGATCGATGAGCAGATCGCCAAGGCGCTCGACCGGAAAGTCTTCTTGCCTTCCGGTGGTTCCTTGGTTATCGACCGGACCGAGGCCATGACGGTCATCGACGTCAACACCGGCCGGTTCACCGGATCGGGCGGAAACCTCGAGGCCACTGTCACGAGCAACAACCTGGAGGCCGCCGAGGAGATCGTGCGGCAACTGAGGCTGCGGGACCTGGGCGGCATCATCGTGATCGATTTCATCGACATGGTGCTGCCCAGCAACCGGGAACTCCTGCTTCGCCGTCTCGTCGAGTGCCTTGGTCGCGACCGCACCCGCCACCAAGTGGCGGAGGTGACTAGCCTTGGCCTCGTGCAGCTCACCCGCAAGCGGATTGGCACGGGCCTGCAGGAGGCGTTCACCGAGGAGTGTGACCACTGCCACGGCGCCGGCTATCTGAAGTTCGAGGAGCCGGTCGACTCGCAGGGGCCAGCCGACGGCGGGGAACGCAAGGGCAACCGTCGCCGCAAGCGGTGAGGCCCCGTTTGGCCGATCTCGCCGGTGCGGGTTATCATGTCGAGGTTGCCCGCATCGGCGGGAACCAATAGCTCACGACCAGGCCAGATGCCTGGGCACAGACAACAAGGAGATTCCAGTGGCCGCCAAGTGTGACATCTGCGCCAAGGGACCCAGCTTCGGTCACAACGTGCCTTGGTCGAAGAAGAAGACCAACCGTCGCTGGAACCCGAACATCCAGCGGGTCCGCGCCACCGTCAATGGCGCACCTCAGCGCGTCAACGTGTGCACCTCCTGCCTCAAGGCGGGCAAGGTCTCGCGCTGACGCACGTCCTCCACATAGGAGATATGACGCACGGCACTGACTGACCCGCCTGGCCCCGTCTACGCAGGGATCATGATGGCCTTCTGAGCGCTCAACGCTCACACATCCGCCGGCGGCCTGATCTGGGATCGGGCCGCCGGCGGTTTTCGCGCCTGGACGTTGACCGCGAAGGCGGCTTGTCGTTCTTGCTGGTAGCGATGCACGTTCGTGCAGCCCCATGTGGCGGACGTGCAGTGATTCTCGCCGCACACCTCCCTGGGCAGGGCACGCCCTAGACTCGGGGCAACGCTCGGCGTAGAGGTGATTAGCGTGAGGAAAATGACTGCGGACGTCGTCGTCATCGGCGGCGGTTCAACCGGGGCTGGCGTGGTGCGTGATGCCGCCATGCGAGGCTACTCGGCGATTCTGGTGGACCGGTCGGATCTTGCCCAAGGCACCACCGGACGGTTCCACGGCCTGCTTCATTCCGGCGGCCGCTACGTCGTCAGCGACCCGGGATCGGCCACCGAGTGTGCCCAGGAGAACGCGATCCTGAGCCGCATCCAGGCACCGGCCATCGAACGCACGGGCGGCATGTTCGTCGCCGTGCCCGGCGACGACCCGGCCTACGGTGACCGCTTCCTAGAGGGTGCGGCGGCTACCGGTGTTCCAGCCCGCGAAATCAGCGTCGCCGAGGCGTTGCGACGCGAGCCTCGGCTCAACCCTGGCCTGCTGCGCGCCATCGAGGTGGAGGACGCCTCCGTCGATGGCTGGCAACTCGTGTGGGGTGCGGTCAACTCGGCCCGCCAATACGGGGCGCATGTGCTGACGTACCATCCCGTGGTCCGCATCGATATCGCCGATGGCGGTGTCAAGGCCGTGGTCTGTCATGACCAGCGGAGCGACGAAGAAGTGGTCATCGAGTGCGGTTTCGTACTGAACTGCGCGGGCCCTTGGGCGGGGCAGATCACGGAAATGACGGGTTTGCCTCCGGTGCCCGTGGTTCCTGGCCGGGGAATCATGATCGCCATGAACCATCGGCTGGTCAACACCGTGGTGAACCGGCTCATCTACCCTGCCGACGGCGACATCCTCGTGCCCGTCCATACCGTCTCCATCATCGGCACCACCGATTCCAAGGAACAAGACCCCGACCATCTGCCCATCCCCGCCGACGAGGTGCAGCAGATGCTCGACGCGGGCGAGCAACTCATCCCAGGGTTCCGGCAGGCACGCGCGGTACACGCCTGGGCCGGCTCGCGTCCCCTCATCAAGGACGACAGGGTTGCCGCCTCCGATACGCGACACATGAGCCGTGGGATGGCTGTCGTCGACCACCTGGAACGCGATGGGGTCCGGGGGTTGCTCACCATCGGCGGAGGCAAGCTCACCACGTATCGCCTCATGGCGGAGCACATCGTCGATGCCATGTGCGAGCAACTGGGGGACAAGCGGGAATGCCGCACCGCGGACGAGGAAATCGGCTATCCCGATGGACGTAAGCACTACGTCGTCACGCACCGGCTGGGCGATCGCGAGAAGGATCGCACCGAAGACGAGATCGTGTGCGAGTGCGAACTGATGAGCCGCTCCATGCTGACCACCCTGATGAAGCAACAGCCGCAGAGCACCCTCGACGACCTGCGTCGGCAACTCCGCCTAGGCATGGGGCCTTGCCAGGGCGGCTTCTGTACCCCCCGGGCCGCGGGTATCGCTCTCGATGAGGGGGTGGCCGACGTGGAACGGGCCACCGGACTGCTGCGGCTCTTCCTCAAGAACCGCTGGATCGGGATCTGGCCCATTCTGTACGGCGATCAGGTGCGTCAAGTGGCGCTCGACAATTGGATGTGGCAGGGGACGCTCGACATTGAGCACCTGCCCGAGCCCGACGAGGAGGTCGTGCGATGAGTGGACGCGACGTGGTGGTGGTTGGTGCTGGGCTTGCCGGCCTGACGGCGGCGCTGCGCCTCGCGCGTGCCGGGGCCTCGGTGGCGCTCGTCTCCAAGGGATTGGGTGGCCTTCAGCTCTCCCAAGGAACCTTGGACGTGCTCGGTTACTCGCCGGATCGGGTGAGCGATCCGTTCGCCGCCCTGCCCGCGTTCATTCAGCAGAACCCGGACCATCCCTATGCCTCGACCTCAACGTCAACCATCAGGGCAGCGATCTCCTTGGTGACCGAGGCCGCAGGCCCCGGGGTGTTGGCGCCGCCCGCCGCCACCAATGTGCAGCTTCCCACCGCGGTAGGTGCCGTGCGGCCGACGCTGTGTGCGCCGCCCAGCATGCTGGCCGGAGACGTGACGGATGGCCAGCGTTTCGTGGCGGTGGGGTTCAAGCACCTGAAGGACTTCCCAGCCGGGCTGGTGGCAGGCAACTTGGCACGTACCCGCCCTCCAGGCGGTGGGCGGATCGAGGCACGCGCGGCGTGGACCCACATCTCACCTCGCGACGGCGAATACGACTGCTCTGCCCTGACCTGGGCGAGGGCTCTGGAAGGGGAGGAATTCCGGGAGCGCCTGGCGCGAGAGGTGTCCCTGCTGGTCGACCCGGGAGAGACGGTACTGCTGCCCGCCATGCTCGGGCTCACAGCACACGCCTTCGAGGACTTCGCAGCCAGGCTTGATCATCCCGTGGCAGAGATCCCGCTGCCTCCTCCCGGCGTGCCGGGAATGCGGCTTGCCAAGGCCCTCACCGACTCCGCGCGAGCGGCCGGGGTGAGGCTCATCAACGGGGCCTCCGTGATCGGCGCCCGTACGGAGGGCTCCCGAGTGACGGCCCTGGTCACCGCCCAAGCCGGCCGAGACGTCGACCTGAGGGCCCGGTGGTTCGTCTACGCCCCAGGCGGTTTCGAAAGCGGCGCCCTCACCGTCGACTCGACGTGGCGCATCCACGAACCGGCGCTTGGGCTGCCGCTGACCGCGGACGACTCCACCGGCCTGATCTCGGCCGACTTCTGGGGCTCCGAGCAGGCGCTCTTCCGGGTCGGTGTCCGCACCGATGGAGGCGGGCGGGTCCTCGACGCCGCGGGAGAAGCCGTGTACGACAATCTATACGCCGCCGGGGGAATCCTTGCCGGTGCCAATCGATGGCGCGAGAAATCGGGCGACGGCATCGCCGCCGCTACCGGATACCGCGCGGCCGAAACCATCCTTCAGGAGTGTGAGGGCAAATGAGTACATCAGACGACGCGGCCGCCCGCCTCTACAACGCGCTCGCCCGCGAGAGCCTCGATCACTGCGTCAAGTGCACCATTTGCGAGACGGTATGCCCCGTGGCCGCTGTCACGCCGATCTATACCGGACCCAAGTTTGTGGGCCCGCAGGGGGAGCGGTTCCGGCACGGCGACTCGGTGGATATCTCCGTCGACTACTGCTCCAGTTGCAGCGCCTGCACCCTCGCCTGCCCCCAGGGAGTCAAGGTGGCCGAGATCAATTCTCTGGCTCGGGCGGCCCTGAAAGAGCAGAAGGGCATGCCGCTGCGTGACAAGCTCATCTCTCGCACCACGCTCATGGGCCGTGCCATGAATCCCGTGGCGCCCATCGCCAATGGCGCCCTCAAGAACAGGGCCATCCGCACCGTCGTGGAGAAGGTCATGGGCATTGACCGCGATGCCCCGATGCCTGTGGCTCCGGGCGAGACCATCCATCAATGGCTGAAGCGCCGCCCCGCCCGAACCACTCCCGTCACCCGAGGAACCCTCGTCTACTTCCACGGTTGCGCCGGGGCCTACTTCGAGGTCGAGACCTCTCGCCAGGCCATTGAAGTGTTGGAGCACCTCGGCTATGAGGTGCTCGTCCCGAAGCAGGGATGCTGCGGCTTGGCCCAGCAGAGCAACGGCCTGTTTAAGGAGGCCGCCGCCTCGGTTCGAAAACTCGTGGAACAACTCCGCTCGGCGGGCACGGATCTCACGATCGTGTCATCGTCTGGATCGTGTACCGGCATGCTCAAGCATGAGGCCCACGAGATCCTCGGCATCGACGATGCTGAGCTGGCCGATGTCGGCACCCGCATCCGTGACATCTGCGAGTTCCTGTTGGAGTTGGACGAGGCCGGGGAATTGCCCGTCGACGAGTTTGCCGCCATCGACGAGACGGTCGCCTACCACGCGCCCTGCCAGCTCAAGTCGCAGGGGATGGGGCTGCCCGCCGCCGAGGTGATGCGCCTCATCCCAGGGCTCACCGTCGTGGAGTCTGACATCACATGCTGCGGTATCGCGGGCACGTACGGCCTGAAGAAGGAAAAGTACGCCATTGCTCAGGCCGTGGGCGAGCCCTTATTCCAGATGATCAAAGAGACCGCTGGGCCCTCGGCAGCTTGCGACACGGAGACCTGCCGTTGGCAGATCCGCAAGGGAACCGGGGTCACCACGGTGCACCCCATCGCCTTCGTGCACCGTGCGCTCGGACTGGACCAGGGGTGACGACTATGACTCACGTGGTGACGCCAGATCGGTTCTACGATGCTTACGTCTTCGACATGGATGGCACGATCTACCTCGGCGACGAATTGCTTCCCGGCGCGGCGCGCATGATCGAGGAACTGCGCAGGCGGAAGATTCCCGTGCGTTTCCTGTCGAACAATCCCACCAAGGACCCACGGCAATATGCGGAGAAGCTGGAGCGCCTTGGGCTGCCCACCCCCATCGCGGATATTGCCAACACGGTGGTGACCACGACGCGATGGCTCGTTGAGAATCGTCCAGGGGCAGTGGTCTTTCCCATCGCGGAGGAGCCTCTCGTGCGTGCTTTCGCCGAGGCGGGTATCCCGATGAGCGAGGATCCCGCTCAGATCGACGTGGTGGTGGCCTCCTATGACCGCAGCTTCGACTACCGCAAGCTTCAAATCGCCTTCGACGCCATCTGGTACCACAAACGCGCCATCCTCATCCAGACCAATCCCGACCGCTACTGCCCATTCCCCGGCGGCCGTGGGGAGCCGGACTGTGCGGCCATCACGGCCGCCATCGAGGCTGCGACCAACACCACGTGCGAGGTCTCTCTGGGCAAACCCAGCCCCATCATGCTTACCGAGGCAATGCGGGGTCTTGATGCGTCGGTACCCAACTCCGTCATGGTGGGGGATCGTCTGGGCACTGACATCCAGATGGCCCTCGACACGGGCATGCTGTCGGCACTCGTACTGACCGGCGAGGCCACCGTGGACGACGTCGCCGGGCTTGCCGACACGGCGCGGCCGAGTTTCGTGCTGGACCGGATCGACCGGCTCATTCCGGCTTGGGCATGGGACGAGCTGGGATGGTCCGAGTGACCCATGCCGCGGTAGATCTTGGACGGACAAGTTCTTGTGGCATTGGCCTCATCATGGGTTGATCGACCCATTGGGCGCCTCTGGTTTTCTGAGGAAACCGAGCCATTGCCAGATTAAGTTTACCTCCAGGCAATCAACCCCCTGGAGGTGACTTTGAAGACCCCATTCAAAATTCTTGTGGCCGGCGCTTTGGTGGCTACGGCCGGGCTTGTCGGCGGCGAGACAAACGCTTGGGCCGCTAATTCCTGCGATGCCCTGGTGGACCCCATCTATCAGCGCTCGAACCCAGCACAGCGAACGACTTTGCTGACTCCGTGGGCCTCGGAGGCGGACAAGGCGGCCCAGAACCACGGATACGTCACGGACAACGGCGTGGCGTTCAAGGCCAGCACGAAGGCCGGCGACGGGCTCGTCCCCATGCATCGTCTGTACCGGGCGGCGACCGGTGACTTCGTCTGGCTTCCGCCCGGCCCAGAGAAAGACAGCGCCGTCTCCAAGTTCGGCTACGCCGATCAAGGAGTTTTCTTCCACGCGTTGGCCAGCAAGGGCGACTGCGGCACTCCCGTGTATCGCTACCTCAAAGGAACCACGCACCACTACGCAGCGTCTCAGGAGGCGCGGGATGCCTTGACCGCTGACGGATGGAAGGAGGAAGGTGTCTCCTTCTACGCGGTGCCTGCCGCCCCGAAGGCGAATGACACGGACACGGTATTCAGCTTGGCGGCCCTGCCCGACACGCAGAACGAGGTCAATGACCAGCGTGACACCCGTTTCAAGGATCGCATGCAGTGGTTGGTCAACAACAAGGCGTCGCTCGACCTGCGCCATGTGCTGCATTCGGGGGACGTGACCAACTGGGGTTGGCTCGAGAAGTCCCAGTACACGATGGCCTCCGACGCCTTCAAGGTGCTCGATAACGCGGGCATCCCGTATCAAGCCGCGATCGGCAACCACGACACCCGGGCGGTCGGTTACAACGGAAACCCGAACAATCCAGGGCCCGGCGGAGCGGCCTACCAGGATCATCCCGACTGCCCGAAGGTGCTTGGCGCGGGCCAGTGCGATTCTCGGTTGCTGGTGCGTCACACCGAGGAATGGAACGCCGCCTTCCCTGCGAGCCGGTTCAAGGGCGTCGGAGGAACGTTCGAGAACGGTAAAAGCGACAACATGTACCAGACGTTTAGCGCGGGTGGGGTCGACTGGCTCGTGCTCTCGCTGGAGTTGTACCCACGCGCCGAGGCTGTGGAATGGGCCAAGCAGGTGGTGAAGGCGAACCCGAAGCGCAACGTGATCGTGGTGACCCACTCGTACCTGACGGGCGACCGGAAGATCAGGCAGGACAAGGAATACGGATCCACCACTCCCCAGTACCTGTTCGACAATCTCATCAAGGTGTATCCGAACATCAAGATGGTGTTCTCGGGGCACGTGGGACAGTGGGGTACACGTCTGGACAAGGGCGATAATGGCAACACGATCGTCTCCTACCTGACGACCCTGCATTCGAATAACAACCCGGTGCGAACCTTGGAGATCAACACGGCCAACGGCTCGGTCACCAGCAAGCTCGTGACACCGAACAAGGGAACCAGTGAGAACGACTCCACCAAGGTGACTCTCTCCTTCGTGAAGTAGTTCCCGAAAGCCAGACAGGCCAGGCGTGTCCTTGGGCGCCTGGCCTGTCTCCCGTAGGGCGTTGGTTACGAGGCCCTGGTCAGGTGCGCGATGACGCCGTCGATATCTTGGCGCAAGCGCTCTGGGCGCACGAAGTGAGCGCCAGGATCTTCGTAACGCTCGTGACGGATGCCTGCCTTGGCGAGCGCGGCACCGAAGTCGCGCTGCCCGCGCAGGACGTAGCGTTCGTTGACGCGACCGAAGCTGTTATCGTCGATCTGGACCCCATCATCGAAGGTGGCGATCTCGGTTCCGGCGACGAGGAAAACGCGCTTGCCGCGATAGCTTTCGAGGTTCTCCATGGGGTTGTCCGCAGTGATGCGTGCCTGGTTCCACGGGAGCCCGTAAAGCCCACCGAAACCAAGCTCGAAACGCGAGGTGAGGTTGGCCCATCGTGTGACGATATGCCCATCGCGGCGGAGGTTCGCCGGACCCGAGTGGGCGCTGATGGAGGCGAAGAGATGCGGGTACTTTGCCCCGAACTTGAGGGCGCCGAACCCTCCCATGGAGAATCCCGACACGGCCCGGCCCGCTCCTGTGGCATGGGTGCGGAAGGTGGAATCGATCCAGGGGAGCAGCTCCTGGATCTGGAACGTCTCCCAGTTCTTCTGCCGGTTTGTTAGGCCGTTGCGGGCGGGGTTGGAGTGCCAGCTCACCCCCGAGTCGGGCATGACGACGATGAGAGGTTTCCCTTCGGTGATCTGGCGAATGTTGTTGTTCTTATCGAAGTCGCTGTAGGAGCCGTTGCCGCCGTGGAACAGGTAGAGCACGGGGTAGCGCTTCCCGCTGTCATAGTCGCTGGGCAGGAGGACGTTGACTCGTGGCTGCTTCTTCAGGGAGGGGGAGGAGATGTGGAATGTGTGCATCCGACCGTCGACCGTGCGGTTGAGCACACGAATGGGGGATGCGTGGGCCGGGGTGGTGCCGAGAGTGACGGCTCCGGTGCCGAGTAGGGACGCGGCCGCGATGCCGCCGGCGCCCTTGAGTACGCTGCGTCGTCTGATCTGGTTCGTGGTCATGGGCATGACTCTCCCTCGTCGAATGATGCGAGGGAATTCAATTATTTATATGTCCCCCCGCAGTGCACCAGAATGGGCACGCCAGAATCCTAGCTCGAAGGTTATCGCCGGTCCAAAGTGCGGCGTGTCCCTTGAAATTGGTCGTTTTTGGTATTCGGTTGTGTGGCGTGGAAACCCTGCGGTGTAGCGTGTTATGACTTGCAGATCGTGCTCGTTCTGCGTTCTGGAAGAGGTGAAATGCATTAAATTCATACCAGGGGTGGTCGATTTTCATGGTTTATCTCCAACGAAAGGACACGGGAGATCTACTTCGTGGGCTTCGGGGAGTTGGGATGCGCCGGCGATTGTCTCGTCTTCCACGGTGTCGATGCGGTGCGGCGGGGATCCCGGTGCCGGGCGCTAGGGCGTCACCAGTCAAGTTCCAGTGCGGACCATGCGGCCGCGCACTGTGCCGGAAGTCC
>JBHADA010000020.1:0-8178 GCA_041854805.1 Arachnia sp. | reverse complement strand
GGCCGTTGCCGTCGAAGAACGGGTGGATCGCCTCGAACTGATAGTGCGCCATTGCCATGACGACGAGCGGGTCGATGCCATGATCGCCGTGGATGAATCGCTCCCACGACGAGAGGTGGTCCAAGACGACCTGCTCACCCTCGGGCGGGGTGTAGACCCGGCGTTTCGTGGCGGGATTACCGATGAAGGTCCCCGGCTGGTTTCGGATGATCGCGTGTCGCCCCTGAAGATGGGAGCAGACCTCGATTGCAGTCTGAGTTGTGACCGGACGCGACTGTAGTGACTCGAATCCCGTGCGCAGCGCCTCTCGGTAGCGCAGGGCCTCCTTCACCTGCGGAGTCAAACTCACCAAAGTGCCGTTGGCCGCCTTAAACAGTTCGTCGTTGGTGGTGACGATGTTCTCGATCTCGCTGGAGGCTTGCGCCTCCATCAGCGGGATCAAGTTGATCAGCATTGTGGGATCGGGAAGGCGCTTGCATGCCCCGTCGAGGCGGGCCAGAGCGCGGCTCGCGCTGATCGTGGCGCGCAGCACTGCCGGAGTTTCCACCTCACGTGCCGTCGGCAGCGCGGGCAGCTCCTGGTATGGCCGGTCGGGATAGTGCCACATGCGGTGAGCCTACTCCAGCCACCGAAAACGTGTCGAAATACGGCCGTGATTTCGACAGGTTCCATGGATATGTCGACCAAGTCGACATGTTTTGACAGAGTCGGACGCGGTTCGTAACCGACATCCAGCAGTTCTTTCGCAAGGGGCACCCCTGCCCAGGGGAGTCAATCGTGAGTTGGGCCAGCGCCGAGTGCAAGGCCGAACGCATCGACGAGATCAAGGCAGCCACCGATCGTCTTCTCGCGAAGTAGGGCTCCCATCGCGTCACCTTGATGGTGATCGCGACGGATCAGCGTCGCGGGCCGCGCCGACCGGGAAGCCTGGTGATCGGGGCCACGGCCGCGGTCCAGATTGCCCCCGCCCCCGAGAGCAAGCCGACGAACGTAACCGCCGCAGGCAGGCCAACGAACGCGAGCAGTGCCGAGATCGCCAGCGGGCCACCCAGCATCCCGCCCTGGCTAAACATTGCCCAGATCGACAAGAACTTCGCCCGACCGACCGACGGCGACAAGTCGGCCCCGATCGTCATGTTGATGCCGGCGCCAAAGCCGTTGCCCACCCCCATCACGACGACTCCCACCACGAGGCCAGCCGTCGTCGGCCATAGCGGCATGACCAGGTAACCGGCGCTGAAGACCGCCAAACACACCGCAAGCACCGGCGTGTGGCCGAGCCGGTCCTTGAGGTAGCCGCCCGGGACCATGAGCACCAGCTCGATAGCGGCGCCCACGGCAACTATGAGCGCGATCTGCGCCTCCGTCCACCCGATCCGCAACCCCCACAGGGCGACGAGGATAGTGTAGGCGACGCGGCCCACCGCGAGCGTCACGATCGCTACCCCCGCAAATCCGACGGCCCGCCAGTCAACCCCCTCGGTCGCCTCGATTGGCTTGGACTGGCGAGGGGCGCGTCGATCGAACTCAGCGTTGAGGCGTCGGATGAACAGCATCCCGGTGGCGGCCAGGGCGGTACCCGAACAGAACGCGAATACAGACCACAGCGGGAAGAAGGCCAGCAACGCCGCACCCACAAGGGGCCCGACGAGGTTACCGGCCCGCATGGTGCCGCCCAGTGCCGTCATGGCCCGACCCCGCATGGCGGGCGGGACGGTCTCGGCGACAGCGGACTGCCGGGCCAAACTCCACGCCACCTCCGAGGGGGTGCGCAGCAGGAGGCTGCCGACGTAGAGCGCCGGCGACCATGGCGACGGAAAGGCCAGAGCCACCACCGTCGCTCCGAACAGGATCGCGGCGGTCAGGGTGGCGAGGGTCATGGCTCGCTTGTCGCCGACGCGGTCGATGAACACCCCCACGGGAACGGTGACGGCCAGCGCCACGGCTCCAGCGAGCGCGATGATTGAGCTGGCGAACGCGTCCGAGGCACCTGCGCGCAGGGCTCCGACGACGAGTACCGGCGCCACAGCCCCCATCCCTACGGCGAACAGGAACGATGGGGCGAGCACCGGCCAGAACAACAGTCGAAACACATCCACCTCCGCTCAAGCCTACTTCGCCGTCCCAGGCCCGCTGCCGCGGTCAAGGCCGCAGTTACTCGATGGGTGGTACCTCGTGGCGTCGGCTCTGACTACCAATCCCCCAGGGGGCATTGCGTTTGACGGGTCCTGGCGATGCATCCACACCGGCCAGCCTCAACGTCCTAGAAGACACAACAGTAAGAGATCGCCCGGGCCGATCACGTATGGAGTGTTTTCAGGGAAAAACCCAATCAATGGCTCCGAAAGGGATGCCGTGCCGAAACTGAAGTGTCCCTGGTCCGATCGCGGCGGCCGATGAACTATGTCCAAGCCGAGCTTCGCCGACTTTCCGCATGCCTCTCCCCTACGATCACCCGAGTCGACCAACGGTGACGTCCCGCTTTGCCAGCGTCCAGATGCACGACATCCAAGTCACTATCGGCGGACGGGCATCGCCGCGATACGATCCACGTCGGGCATCACCCAAGGAGGTTGGCATGGGTCACCGGGACGCGTGGCAGGATCGGCACCAGCGCCGAATCGAGCAAGAGCGCGCCCGTCGCGGTGGACTGCTGAGCACCACGAAGTACCGCAAATTGTTCGCCTATTTCGAGTCTTTGGGAATTGAACACGCCCAGGCGAGAATGCTCTGCGACGACCAGCCATACGGGGTGATCCTGCGAGAGTTCGGCGATTCCCAATACACCGAGGATGGTTGCGCCGTCCCGCATCGGTTTCGTGAGATCGAAGAGCTGATCATCCCAATCCCAGACGATCTCGACCCCGTCGATGTTTGTGCCGGGCTCAATGAACTCGGAAAATTCGACTGGCAGCTCGATAGCCGGGTGTTGACGATTCGGGCCTACAGCTAACCCTGGGTCGAGTATCGGCTCACTACCGGCCGACTCCTGGAAAGGCTCAAGTCATGGCGTCGACGGGGTCGGCTACGTTGAGCCCTAACGCCGCTGCTACCTCGTTCAGTTGAGTGTCGTGGCTGGCTACGGTGATCCCGGGCCGTGGCTAGGTGCAACGCATCCAGAGTGTGAACATGGCGCTCTATCGACTCGGCGATGCTGTGAATGGCAGCCGTAATGTCGATGAGCCCCACACGCTCCAGGAGAGGCTTGGCCTGACTTAATTCACGGCCATCCCGACGCAATACTCGCACCACTTCAGTGCGCAGCAGACGAGACGAGGCCACAAGCCCTGCGTCGTCGAGTCAGGCGCGCAGCCTTCCCCGTCCGGGTACGGGCAAGACAGCTCGCCCAGCGACAAAGGCCACGAACCAAGCGGAATGTTGGAATCGGCGGTGGCAAGCCCGACCGCCCCGAACTCTGTCGGTGCCGCCTGTGAAATTTGAGCCAACCTCGGGATCGTTCGTCTAGAACGGGAATAGGGATGCTAAACACCGACGCAGCCCTTGGAGATAGCGCGTTGCAGGGCAGCGGAGATCCTGCCGGGTTGGACCGTGAAGCCGCCACATCGACGACCCTTCTTGAGGTGCGCCACGGGCTGGCGTACTGGCCAGCGACCCCCATCTGTTCATGCTGGGAGACAACTCGACGATCCGGCTGCAGCCGACTTGTTTTTCCTCGACTGCCGGTACTGTCCCGGATGGGACAGCTAGAGTTCTCTCGCTCACCACCTACAGGCTACAAATCGGACCCCACCCCCAGAAGAAAGTCCGATAGTAGTTCCTCAGCCCAACGCGTACTGGCACCCGAATCACCCGCGATGCGGAGCACGTTAACGTCCAAGATGTCGCAGCACTGGGAAATGGTGTCGGAATCCAGAGCCCCCCGGCAAGTCGCCCCGTGCGATAAGCCCCGGCCTGGTGCCATACGTAGTCACAGGTAAGAAGACTGGTTTCGTCCTACTCCAGCATGTCCAGACGTTCTCCATACGGGGAGGCGTCAAGCAAAGCGACAAGCTCGATCGCATCTTTGGGGGTGTCGGCATGTCGGTCTCGCCAAGCAATGATTTTGAGGCAACACAGCGCTGAAGCCGAAGCAATGCGTACGGCGATCCCTTCGCCCACCTCCGCCTGGACGCTTGCTTCCCAAGCCGCACTTAACCCCATGACATCAAGGATCGCCCCCGGAAAATCCACCTGCTCTCGACAAGCGATAGGACCAAACGGTATTACGTCAACTTCGACCCCATCAATCCGAAACCTATGCAGCGCGTCGCCTCTTTGATGCGGCAGTCTTGATGTGATAGCGCGATAATCATCAACGTCAGCCGTAGGCAGCACGACATCAATATCGCGTGTTGCTCGCACGGCTGGAGTTTCCAAATCCAGATCCCGAGCCTAAGCGCCGATAACCATGAGAGTCTGACTCCCAAGCAACGGTCCAACGTGCGCAGCGTATTGAGTTGCTGCTCAGTCAAACGCTTCGAGGCGTCGAAGGTTGGGGTCAACGCTTGCCACCTCCAATGCGATCTCTGTGTTTCGGGGGTCGCCGAGCAACATCAAGTCCGCCCGGATCAAGGCGCTAGCTGCCAATCCATCCTGGTTGTCGCTGGCAGGAAGCGAAGCACGCTGAACTTCCACGGGGTGCTCCGTTTTCCTCGACATCAGGCGCCAAGTCTTGCGCGCCTGCAAAGGATCACGGGTGTAGATGACCGCTGACGGGCCGCGGATGCCCCAACCCAGACGTCGCGCGGCCGCCTCTCCACTGAGCTGATATTCCCCCTCTACAGGAGTAATAGGGCGGTCCGCGAACAAGGTCTCGGCTCCCCTGTGGAGACCTCCGTGAGTTAGATAGGCGCTGGTCCACACATCGAGCAACGCGGCCCCACGGCGTAAGCCTGTGTCGTCCAGGAACCGCCCTGCGCGCAGCCACTTCAAAGTCGCCTGGACCGAGCTGACGGAGGCTCCAGAACGGGCACTGAACTCCCGCACGCTTGTCGCAGCGAGGGTCGGGTCGCTAAGCAGGGAAAGCGCCACAAACAGACCCGCCTTCGTCAAGCCGACCGGGGGCAACTTGGTGGCGCGCGCCGACTTCCGCCCCCGGACATCGATCAGCAGCGTGTCGTCGTCGATCCAGGCATTGCCGCCAAGGTCAAGATCGTTTAGCCCTGCGACACGCAGCAGGTGCGCGACGCCGTCAGTGATGTGGTCTGAGAACACGAGGACCCGACCCGACGCTGAGGACACACTGCTCACAAGCCACACTCAGCCGCATCCTCAGCGGCGGCCGCACCGCGAAGATGCCGGAGATAATCTTGATCGCTGACATCGTTGGCTGCACCGTCACGCAGCTCACCAGTACAGACGTCACGAGACGTGTCGAATGCGCCGCTCGCTCCACCAACGGGGTGAGCATAGATTCCATGCGACAGCGGCTCATTCACTTTCTGGAACTCGACGCCTACCTCGACGGCCAAGGAATCCTGGCCCGGTGAGTTATACCGAACAACAGGCCAAAACGGCCGCTGACGACTTCAGACCTAACCACCGCCTAGGCAGCCAGTCCCTGGAAGACCTCTTGGCATTAATCGAACGGGTCAGTGGTACGACGTCGCCATCGTGTCTGCGGAGTCTGATGAACTCGGCTTAACCCTGCGCGACCCGGCACGAGACGCGGTATTCATGGGGGTGGCCGCCACTGACCACCCGCTGAGGCAACGCAGCTCGCTAGCTCACGAGCTCGGCCACTTGGTATTCGGCGATTGGCCCCCCCCAAAACCCTCGGGCCACACCCGAGGAGATCCGCACGGACGCCTTCTGCCCCTCCGCTAGACTCGCGACACCCCGACGGCAGAGGTCGCCGCCCAGTTGAAAGGTCCAAAGTTGTTGCTCGATCACGTTATCCTCACCCGGAAGTCCCTCAAGAGCAAGACTTCTTACGACGTCATCCAATGCAACATTGATGTGGTCAATTACCTGCTCGAGGAGGGCGCGGAAATGACCGAACTCAGCCCCGAGGCACTGGCGTCTTATCACGTCGACTTCTACCAGGCGCAGGTATCCAACGGTGGCATAGATCAATTCGTCGCAAACTCCGGTTGGGCGCCCGAGGTGATCCACCATGTCGTCGCTGGATTGGAAATGATCGGGGCCAAACGTCACCAGGAATTGTTTGCCCGGGTGCAACAAACCGTGGATTCGCTGGACGACGAGGTCCTGGCCGTCATGAGCGAGGACCTATTCACCGATGACCGCTGCACCGCGTTCGACCAGCTAAGCGACGAGTTCTTCGACCTTGGGGAGGATCTCATCGACCTCAACGCCGCCTTCCTGCGCGGCCTGCCCAACCTGAAGGTGGTCAAGGAGAAAGAACTGGTGACCCGGCTCGACGCGGTTATCGCCACCATCGAGGACCTAGAGGAGCGGCTCGCGCGCCGGGCCGCTGAATGGGAGGCGAACAAGCCGCGTTATATGCGAGTCATCGACGTCATCTGCGCGGAGCACGGCTGGGAGTTGGACATGATCACGGCGGGAGACCCGACGGCCGAGTACCAGGGGGAAAGTGCCATCGGCTGGCACTTCATCACCGACGCCGGCCACCACTCCATGATCGACCTGGGCGAGAAGGCCGTCGTATTCGACGATGACGACAAGGAGATCGGTTTCGTGGACCTGACGGGGGTCCCGGCCGAGTAAGCCGAGCGTCGGGCCGAGCCATCGGTCAAATTGTCGCGCCGGTCAGTAGTATTGACCGGGTGGATGAACTGAACTCAGCCCTAGGCGACGCCTTTCACGAGCTGGGCATCGTCACGCTTGACGAGACCACCGTCGAGGTCGCGACCCACCCGATGCCCACCAGGGTCCGGGTCGACGGCATCCACGTCGATATCATTTCCTATGGTCCAGGCCTAGCTCCCGATGGAATCCTTGAGCCGATTGCGGGAGTCACACTAGACATCACCGGTTTACGGGAGGCTGCGGCTGGCGCAGAAGAGATCGAGATTGAGGGCATCCCAACTCGTGTCCCAACATTGAGTTCCATGATCGGGCTCAAGATTATCGCCTGGGCATATCGTAACGAAACGACCCACAAAGATGCCCGAGATTTAGGCCCATTGATTCAAGCAACGTACCACGGGCCTGAGGCAGAGCGAATTTGGAGCGAATCCAAGGTTTGTGAAATGTGGGACTATGATGACACCCTAGTCGGCCCGTACCTCGCAGGCAGGCATCTGGCCAGCAACTGGGACCCCTCTTCTCGACAGCGCCTATTGCGAGCCCTCGAAGGCAACTCTGCGGCCCGTCTAGAGTGATCAGATCACCAAATGCAGCTCACGAATCCACGACATATCACGGCAATTGCAGGCCTTGCGGGCGAGTTCTGCATTGACCACGTGGACGAACTGAACTCAGCCCCTGGCGACGCCGTTCACGAACTTGGCATCGTCGCGCTAGCCGAGACCACCATCGAGGTCCCGGTCTACCCCACGTCCACCAGGGACCGGTAGCGTAGGAGCGCATGGAGCATTCAGCCACGACAACCCCGGCCGCTGGGCTGGGCGCGTGGCTGAGACGCCGGATGTGGCTGGTCGACGCGCTCGTCGCCGCCGCGGTGTTCGGGTACAACCTGCCGCTCGTCCCCTTCTACGCCCACAGCCCGGCCAGCACCGCCGCTGTGCTACTGGTATCGGCCGCGCTATGCGCTCCCTATCCCTGGCGGAGACGCTACCCCCTGCCGGTGCTGGGGCTGCTCCTGGTGGCAGCCTGCACCCAGCTACTGCTCGGAGCATGGGTGCTCCCGGCCGATGCCATGCTGCTGCTCTCGCTCTACAACGTCGCCACCAGCCACCCCTGGCGGGTTTCGTTGGCGGGTGCGGCCGCGACGATCGGGTGGCTCCTCGTCGCGGTGCTGCCGCGGCTCCACACCGACTTCCTCGACCTCGGCGAACTCGGCGCGCTGGTGCTGCTGACGTTGTGGGCGTGGACGTGGGGCACGCTGGTGCGGATTCGGCGCCAATACATCGCCGGCCTGCGGGAGCGGGCGGAACAGGCCGAGCGGGAACGCGAATCCCAGGCCAGGATCGCCGTCGCCGAGGAACGCGCCCGGATCGCGCGAGAGATCCACGACATCGTCTCCCACGGCCTCGGCGCGATGGTGGTGCTGTCGGACGCGGCAGCAGCGAG
>JBHADA010000019.1:0-5206 GCA_041854805.1 Arachnia sp. | reverse complement strand
GCGCATCCACAGGGCCGGCCACAGGCCCTTCGACTTGCCCGCCGCGGTGGGCAGCTTGGCGCGCATCTCGATCCGGCCATAGGTGAAGGCGGCTTTGTTCTTCGTGTGGAGATGCCCCGAGGTGTAGCTACGGCCGCCCGCCTCCTTGAAGGGCTTTCTATCGTTATCTCTACACTTGAACGGCGTCTTTTCCTTCTGGGCCGTGATGCGGAGTTGGCCGCCCGTCACCTTGACGTTTTCTGGCCTATTCATCAGACAGGCTAGCTCGCCGTTGCCGTCTCCGTAGGTCGACTTGTTCTCGACGTTCCATTTGCTTTCGTCAACCTTGGTGCCGTTGAACTCGTCGGACCAGGCGAGCTTCCAGGTCTTTTGCTCCGGAGCCTGAGACGATGACGCCGAGGCCTTGGGACTAGGCTCCTCGGACGAGGCGGGCGACGCTCCGAGAGTCAACGCCCCGGCCGCCATCAGCGATGCGACGAGCGCGGTGGTGATTCGTGGTCGAATGAATGCCATTTCTCCTCCTTTGGTTATGGGAGCGCTCACGCTACATGAGCGATGGGCGGTCAATGCAATGGGTCCATTGGCTGAAACACTCATCTCCTGCGCGAATTGGAGGAACCCCACTAAGGCGACCGCGAAAGGTTGGCCACCTCTGATGGCCCACTCGCCTCGGTTTCGAATCTACGCTGGCGTAAGTTACGCTTCAGTAAGTTAGGAGGCCAGATGCGCGGACAAAGCCACGAGATGGTCCAAATGCTCAGCCCCGATGGGACACGTGTGGCCAACGACGACTTCGAGTTCGGCGGTACCACCCAAGACCTTGTCCAATACCTGCGCGACATGACGCTCGCCCGGCGGTTCGACGCCGAGGCCACGGCCCTGCAGCGGCACGGCGAACTGGGGCTCTGGACGCCGCTGCTGGGGCAGGAGGCCGCGCAGGTGGGCTCGGCGCGGGCCCTTGGCGAACGCGACAGCGTCTTCCCGTCGTATCGCGAGCACGCCGTAGCCATGGTGCTGGGCGTACCCATCGCGAACCTGCTCGCCTTGTTCCGCGGCTCCAACGGAGGCGACTGGGAACGCCTGGATACCTTCCGCAACTATCAGATCGTCATCGGCTGTCAGGGTCCGCACGCCGTCGGCTACGCCATGGGGCTCCAGCTCGACGGCGTCGTCGGCCCCGATGCGCCAGAGGAGAAGCGCGAGGCGGTCATCGTCTACCACGGTGACGGCGCCTCCTCGCAAGGCGACATCAACGAGGCCTACGTGTTCGCCGCTTCCTACAACGCGCCCGTGGTGTTCTTCTGTCAAAACAACCAATGGGCCATCTCCGAGCCCATCGCGCTCCAGTCACGCATTCCGCTGTTTCAGCGTGCCCAGGGATTCGGATTCCCTGGGCTCCAAGTGGACGGCAACGACGTGCTGGCCGTGAGGACCGTCACCGAATGGGCCCTCGAACGCGCCCGCGCGGGTGAGGGGCCCACCTTCATCGAGGCTTTCACGTACCGCATGGGCGCCCATACCACCTCTGACGACCCCACCAAGTATCGCTCCGACGAGGATGCCTGGCGCGGGCGAGACCCGATCAGCCGGCTCACCGCCCATCTGCGCACGGAAGGGATCATCGACGACGCCTGGCAGGCCGCGATGGACGAGGAGGCCAAGGACTTCGGCGCCGACGTGCGCCGCACCGTCCAGGCCATCGACGACATCACGCTTGAGCGTTGTTTCGAGACGGTCTACCGGGAGCCCACCGTCGCCCTGGAAGCGCAACGCCGCGACTACGCCGACTACGCCGCGAGCCTTGGAGACGACGCATGAACGAAACCCTAACCATCGCCAAGGCGCTCAATCGAGGGCTGCGCCGCGCGTTGCAGGCGGATCCGAAGGTGCTGCTCGCGGGGGAGGACATCGGCAGACTCGGCGGCGTGTTCCGCATCACTGAGGGTCTGCAGGCCGAGTTTGGACAGAACCGCGTCATCGACTCGCCGCTGGCTGAATCCGGCATCGTCGGTACCGCCGTGGGTCTCGCCATGCGCGGCTACCGGCCTGTCGTCGAGATCCAATTCGACGGATTCGTGTTCCCCGCGTTCTCCCAGATCGTCACCCAGGTGGCCAAGATTCACATGCGCTCAGGCGGCCGGACCGCCATGCCCATGGTGATTCGCATCCCCTTCGGCGGCGGCATCGGCGCCGTCGAGCATCACAGCGAATCGCCCGAGGCCTATTTCGCGCACACACCGGGGCTGAAGGTGGTGGCTTGCGCCAATCCCAACGACGCGTACTGGATGATTCAGCAGGCGATCCAGTCGGACGACCCCGTGATCTTCCTGGAGCCCAAGCGTCGTTACCAGGCCAAGGGCGCCGTCGACTTCACATCGCGGCCCAAGCCCATGCACCAAGCCGACATTGTCCGCTACGGGGCCGACGCCACCCTGCTCGCTTACGGGCCCATGGTCAAAACGTGCCTCGACGCCGCGGCAATCGCCGACGAGGAGGGCACCTCGCTGGAGGTGGTGGATCTGCGCACCCTGTCGCCCATCGACTGGGTGAGTGTCATCTCGTCCGTGCGGCGCACCAAGCGGGCCATCGTGGTGCACGAGGCGCCGTTGACGCTGGGGCTTGGCGCGGAGATCGCGGCCCGGCTGCATCAAGACCTGTTCTACGTCATGGAATCGCCGGTGCTGCGCGTGGCAGGCTTTGATATGCCCTATCCGCCCGCGAGGGTCGAGGAGGAGTATCTGCCCTCCGTGGACCGGATCCTCGACGCCGTCGACCGATCCCTGGCCTACTGACAAGGAGACTGACGTGAAGCGAGAGTTCCTGCTGCCGGACCCGGGTGAGGGCCTCATGGAGGCCGAGATCGTCGCGTGGCGCGTGGCCGTGGGCGATGCCGTTGAAGTCAACGACGTCCTCGTCGAGATCGAGACCGCCAAGTCGCTGGTGGAATTGCCGTCGCCGTTTGCGGGTACCGTCACGGACTTGCTGGTGGCGGAGGGCACCACCGTCGATGTGGGCACGGTCATCGTGGTCATCGATGACCTCGACGCGTCGGAAGGGGACGCTGGTCAGCCGGCGGCCGAGCCCAATCTGGTGGGCTATGGCGCCACCGAGGCGCCCAGCCGGCGGCGCCGCCGCGCCAGCGGGCCCGCCAAGGAGCCGGAGAACGCCGGAGCGGCTGAGGCGATGAGCCAGGCCTACAGCCAGCACGAGCCCGGCCGCCGCTCGGACGAGGTGCAGCCTGCCGCGGCGGTTCGTGCCGAACCCACGGGGGATCCGCTGCCCACCCCAGGCAAGGCCCCGTCCGAGTCGACGCTGGTCTTGGCCTCGGACCCCGGCGGCGTCAAGGCGAAACCGCCCGTGCGGGCCTACGCCAAGGAACTCGGCGTGGACCTGGGGGCAGTCACCGGCACCGGACCCGACGGCACCATCACCCGCGGCGATGTCGAGGCGGCCGCCGCGTTTCAGGGACTCGTTGGCGAGCCCGCGCAGGGCCGTGTCCTCAACGACCAGGCCTCGTTCCAGTCGTCCGAGGCGTCCGAGCGTCACGCCGGCACGTCATATCAAGGCTCCTCGTTCGGTGGAGGGTTCGGGCCGACCGAGGGTTTGGGCGGGTTCGACCCATTCCAGGGGCGCGCGGAGCGACGGGTGCCGATCAAGGGTGTGCGCAAGGCCACGGCGGACAACATGGTGCGCTCCGTCCGGGAGCATGTGCACGTCACCGAGTGGATCACGGTCGACGTCAGCGGGACCATGGAATTCGTCGAGACCCTGAGGTCGCGGCGGGAGTTCGCCGCGCTGCGGGTCTCGCCGCTACTCGTCTACGCCAAGGCCATCTGCCTAGCGCTGGGCCGCAACCCAGAACTCAACTCGTCGTGGGACGACGAGGCGCAGGAGATCGTCTATCACGGTGACGTGAATCTGGGGATCGCGGCCGCCACCCCTCGGGGGCTCATGGTGCCCAACATCAAGGGGGCTCACCGGCTGAGTCTGCTCCAGTTGTGTCAGGCCATCAATCAACTCGTGCAGGTTTCCCGGGAGGGCAAGCTGCAGCCGTCCGATTACGCCAACGGCACCTTCACCATCACCAACGTGGGCGTCTTTGGCATCGATGCGGGAACCCCCATCATCAACGGCGACGAGTCGGCGATCTTCTGCATGGGCTCCATTCAGCGTCGGCCCTGGGTGGTGGGTGAGGGCCCTCAAGAACGCGTCGAGCCCCGCTGGGTGACCACGCTGGCCGTGGCCTTCGACCATCGGATCATCGACGGCGAGCAGGGCTCCCGCTTCCTACACGACGTGGCGTCCATCCTGGCCGAGCCGGCGTTGGCGTTGTTGTACTGAGGCGGCGTCGCGGCAAACGAAAGCGCCCCGGCGAACCGGGGCGCTTGGGGTGGGTGTCATTCGGAGGGGGTCTCCTGCTTCTTGAGGATGCGTGCCCCGGCCATGCCGATCTCGATGAGGACCCGCAGCACCAGGATCTTGAACAGCACCCCGGCCAGGCCGCCGATGAGGTGGTTGAGCAGCACCATGGCGCCTGAGTTGCTCAAGGCCCCGACAGCGGCATCGGCCGTGGCGCCGGTCACCGCCGCGAGGAATTGGAAGAGCCACTCGACGCCGACGCCGACGATGCCGAGGATGAAGATGAGCTTGGCCGACTTCGGGAGGGTCAGGTCACGGAAGCTGAAGTCGAACGGGTTGGCTGCCGCGCCCGCCGCGGGCGGCTGCTGCCACTGGCCGGGCACCATCTGTCCCTGCTGCTGCCAGTCCTGCTGGGGCGGCTGCTGGTTCCAGTCCTGGCCGCTGGGCTGGGCTTGCTGACCCCAGTCCTGCTGCGGCTGCTGACCCCACTCCTGCCCGGAAGGCTGCGGCTGGGCTTGGTTCCATTCCTGGCTGGAGGCTTGCGGCTGGGCTTGGTTCCACTCCTGCCCAGAGGCCTGTTGGCCCCAGTCGCCGGCAGGGGCCTGCTGGTTCCAGTCTTGTGCGGAACTTTGAGGCTGGGCCTGGCCCCATTCCTGGCCCTGAGACACCTGGTTCCAATCCACCGCGGAGGTGGGCTGCTGGGCCTGCTGGTTCCACTCCTGCTGGTTCCAGTCCTGACCCTGAGCCTGGCCCCAGTCCTGGGCGGGAGCCTGCTGGGCCTGGCCCCAATCCTGTCCGGCCTGATTCCAGTCCTGGGCGGGAGCGGCCTGATTCCAGTCCTGGGCGG
>JBHADA010000018.1:0-14129 GCA_041854805.1 Arachnia sp. | reverse complement strand
TCGCAATCCGCTCGACGGCCTCGCCGTTGACCATAGCCGTATTCGGGAACTCGCTTCCTGGGTAGATCGGGAAATCCGTAGTCAGCCTCAGGTGCAGGGTGTAGATGGCGTCGGCATCGAAGGGTCCCGAGACGGTTCCGCTGATCGCGTCCCTGTCGTTGTCGACGTCGAAGTTGATCCCGCCCGTGTTGGTGCCGGTGGTGTCCCACATCGCGGTGCGGCAGGTCGGGTCCGTACTGTTGTTCCAGCACTCCGATGTTTTGGGAATCTTGTAGAACGTCGCAGATTCGAGAGTGAAGTTGGTCCCCTCCACGGCGTAGACGTCGTTGATGCTCAGGGAATTCAGTCCGGCGATCTTGTTTCCAGGGATGACGACGCGCCATACCAACACATCATCGTTGAAGTATCCGAGCTTCAAGTATTCACTCGGAAGCCACGGGTCATAGCCGATTCCGTCTGCACCTTCAGGCAGCGGCACCTCCTTGGTCGTACTGTCGTTGATGGTGAAGGTCAGCGTCGAGCCAGTGTAGGTCTGGTTTGCGCGGACCCTCACCCACAGATCGCCGCCCACGTTGCTCTTGCCGGTTACCGCGTCACTCAAGGTGCAGGTCACCTGGGTGCCCTCCACCTGGCACGTGCCAAACACCACGTCGCTCTGCGCACCCGTGCCCTTGAGCTCGAAGTTGCCCCCCAAGCTCTGCAGGACGGGCGGCAGGCCGAGCGAGAACGTGTCGCCGGCCTGCCCGCCGGCCGGCATAGACCACGTGGCGTGGATCTGCGCGGTGTCGTGCTGATAGATCTTCTGCCCGGGGCGAGACTCGTTCGTCAGCGTGATGGAATTCGGATCGATGGCTTCGATCTGCGCCGCCTGCGCCGGCAACGCCTGGAGATTGGCCACCGTGGCCACAAGGAGCGCCATGAGCGCGAACACCACGGTTCGCCCACGACGCGGGAGCGCTCTTATGCGCATAGTGTCCCCCAAGAGTTAGTTGTACTTGCGTGCAAGGTACACGGGAGGCGGTTTCTCGTCCACCATCGCCCAGGAATGCTCACGCCAACCTAGCGATCGGCATCCAGCAGCGGCCAGCGCATCGAGACCTCGGCGACGTATGCTCACCGGGAGCTCGACAGCTTCGACGACGCGCATAACCGCTTGCCAGGCACGAACAGCCGAGGTCCGAACCCTTCGGGGTTCATGGGGCGCAGCCCTGCGCGGCGACCCGCTACACATCGCGCCGACGTCGGCTCAGAGCTTCTGTTGGAAGGCGAACATGGAGTAGGTGGGGCTGGTGCGAACCAATTCAGCGTGGGTACCGATTCCCTCGATCTTCCCCTCACGTACAACGATGATGAAATCGCAATCCACGATGGTGGAAAGCCGATGGGCAACGACGACCATCGTTCGATCACCCCCTGCATCCGCGATAGCGGCCCTGAGTTTGGTCTCATTCTCGCTGTCCATATGCGAGGTCGATTCGTCCAGGAGCAGAATCGGGCAGTCACGCAGAAGGACTCGAGCGATAGCGAGCCGCTGCCGCTCCCCACCCGAGAGATTAGCCCCGTCGTCCGAGAGCTCCAGGTCCAGACCTTGTTCACGCCGGTAGAGATATTCCAGATTGACCCGCGATAGGACTTCGCGGCACATGGCGTCATCAATCTGATCGTCCCCAAGCGTAAGGTTATCTCGAACCGTCCCCCCTACCACGGGCGCGTCTTGCTCAACCAACCCGATAAGCCCAGGCCCTGAGTGTTTGCCCTGCACGGCAACGGTTCCGCTGGTCGGAGAATAGAACCCAGAGATAAGATTGAGAATAGTACTTTTCCCCGCTCCCGATGGGCCGACGATACCCACTCGAGCGCCACGCGGAACCGAGAATGAAACCTTGGACAACCCAAAAACGACGCCTCCTCCTTCCCCCTCGGACCCGGGAAAGACAAAGTCGACATCATCGAACACGATCGCCTCCGCTGGCGCCGCCGGAGGAAGCCCTCTACAAAATTCGATTGGGTAATTCATCGTTCGCTCACTTCGTGGCTCTGAGAGATTCTGGATCTCTGCGAGCCTCTCGGCCGCAGCGGACGCTTGGGTCAGTGAGGTCACTCCTGAGATCCCTTGGGCCACTGGCCCGAGCAGAAGAAACACGTACATGACGAAAGCCACCAACTGAGATACCGCCAATGAGCCATTGCCCACCTGATAGGCGCCAAAACCGAGAACGATCGCGAGCGAGATTTGCAACAATACGCCGGACAGAGGCGTCACGGTCGCCGCCACTCGCGCGAAGCGCACACCCGAGCGAGCGGCCGACTGGATGAACCCATCGAGACGTGTCATCGCCCAGTCCGTCGCCTCGAGCGAACGAATCGTCTTGAGTGCGGACAAGCTTTGATCCAAGGACACTCCCAGCTTGGCGACATCCTTCTGCACGAGCGAGGAGGCATGCCGCATTCGCCCCGACATCGCGGCTAGGAATACGAGGCCTAGGAGAATCGATGCGATCGTCACCATCAGCAGCGTGAAACTGACCAGCGCCATGGCGATGAATGCCCCGACGAACATGATCGTTCCGGCAATGATCTGCCCGGCGCCATCGGTCAGTGCTTGACGAACCACTGTGCTATCGGCCGTGGCTCGAGCCACGAGATCTGCCCTACGGTACGACTCCATCTTCCAGATCGGCAGGCGCAGCACGGCCTGGGCGAAGGAGGATCTGATGCTGCTGGTGACATGTTCTCCCAGCGTATTAAGGATGTATGTTTGAAGCCCCGTGAGCACCGCCGAGAGGGATAGTAGGGCAAACAGGATGAGGGCCCAGGGCAGGATATCCGTCGCATTCGTGAGACCGCCTACGATACGCGCCACGATCACTGGCTGAATCAGGCTCGCCCCCGAGGCCAAGACACTGAGGAGGACCGCGCCGGCAAACCTTCGCCACTGGGGCTTCAGGAGCCCAATCAGCAAGCCTAGATAGTCGTTTTCACGTCGATTCTGAAGTTCAGTCCTCTTGTGACGCACCATGCTCCTCATTCGCCTCATTCGCCGCGACGAGGATGAGCGTCTGGAAGTTCTCCTCGAGGCCATCCGGTTCACCAATGGGTTTTCCGTCAACCGCGACCCAGGCATGCGCACGGAAGGGGTTGAGGCATACGCCCGTGTGCCATTCGGGCCAGACACCACGCATCCGCAAGAGCAGAGCCACGGCGATCGAACGGTCGAGGCACCAGCGTCCAGAACACCGGGTGCTCACCGAAATCACCTGCTGGTAGGCGGTGAGCGTCTCGCTGGCGGTGGCCGGGCGAGCGTTCCGGCTAATCCTCCTCAGACGCCGCTCCAACCATTGCGGATCCCGCCGCGCCAGACACCGCGCATAGGCGACCGCGAGCAGCGCCTGCACGCGGTGAGGTAGCGACAGTCGCATGGTGGACCGGGGGACGACAACAAAATCACTCATCGACGATGGCTCCAATCCCTCGAAGTTGTTCAACCATGCCCGTGACGTCGCTCGGCACCCTGGAGGCCTCCTCGGGGTGCTGAGCCATGAGTTCTTGGATCATGTCGTGAGGGCTCCACCCGGCGACCAGCCAGGAGACGACCCGGGCCCCGAGTTCGTTGAGTTGCCAGTACTCGCCATTGGCCAGGTCGAGAAGCACACCCCCTCCCTCCAACTCGCTGAACCGGAACTTACCGCTAAGCATCAAAGACACTCGGATCTCCTTTAAATTCTCTTCACGTTTCGCAACCACATCTCCGCCCCGAGCGTGGCGTCCAAGAATCGAAGGGGTTGCGTGTTTGGATGGATTCCCGAGAGAAAATCAAGAAAAGATTTCACATCGATCAATCCCATACTCTCAAGAATCGTTCCATCACGAAACACCTCAAGCATGCTCACACCGTTACGCTGAAGCCCCTTGTAAGCTTCCGCGCTATAGTCCCCCTTCGAGCGACGCGCAAACAATCGTTCGGGAAACCCCGGAGGCGCCGCCGCACGAAGAACCGGCTTGAACACCCCGTGTGCGACGCGATCCTGGAGACGCGTCCTGAACGCTAGATCGACGACCGCATCATCCAAATAGGGCGCCTCAAACTTCACACCAACCCGCTCTCCCGCTCGCGACATCCTCCGGATCAACGTCCCGTCGGCCCTCACAAGAGTCATCATCTCGAAATCGACCGGTTCCGCCCCTGGCGCGCGAGCATCGAGAGCGGAGGCCGCCTCCGCGATGAGCTTCGCCGTAGCCTGCACTGCTTCCTCAGTAGCCCAGGGAGGCATCCGCGGCTCTGGCTCCCAGTAAAGCCCCGGGCCAGTACATACCTCATCCCTCAGGTGAGCCACCTGTCCTCGCAGCCACTCGGCATGACTGGTCGACTTCATCAAGGAGCGAAACGTCGCGTACGTCTTCCACCGTGCGATGGCCTGCATGCCGCGAGCCGGGCGCAAGGCCCGGAAAGGCGAATCGTGAAACAGGGAATGGAGGTGGACGAACGAGGTGGAAAATAGCTCGTCTCCACCCAGCCCAGTCAGATGCACGGTGACCCCTTTTTCCATGAGTCGTTCCGAGAGGCGGCGATGCAGACCCAGTGTACGGACCGCAGGGTAAGGGAATCCCATATCATCATCCGCCTCCAGTTGCCAATCGGAGTACCACGCAGGCGTATCTTCGGGAGCGATTCTGATATGATTTCGGCTTCGCATATGCGTCTGCGCCAGCTCCGCCCAGTAGGCGTCATCGTTCGTACGGTCGTAAGCATTTTGCCTGACGGTGACGAGGTCATCCGTGCTCTGATCCGCATAGAACGCCAACGTCGTGGAATCCATACCACCAGAAAGATCCGCCCCGAGGATGGACGCGGCGCCGGCGCGGCTCTCGACACTCGCTCGCAATGCGGCTCTCAGACGAGGGGCAATCTCACGCAATGGCTCCCGGGCACCCGGGACCCTCCACCGCGGGGCGAGACGCACCCTACCATCGGGGCCGAATTCCACGGAGTCCGTGGTTGGAACATGGTGAACCTCGTTCCACAGCGTCTTCTCGGACACGGGCCACGGGGCTCTCGGCGCCAGCAGGATGGCAGGCATCATCCTCTCCGAAATCCCCAGCCCCTTCAGAGCCCCCAGCATGTCACTCTTGTTCGCCGCGACAACGGCGCCGTCGATTTCGGCGTAGTACAGTTCATGAACCCCAGAGAGAGTTCCGTGAACCCGGACGCTCTCCGCACTCGCCAAGGCAGTGATATAGGATCCTGCGACCCGTTCGTACAGATCGTCGGCGTCCGAGAACGCGCGCAACCCACCCACTGCTTGCACAAGTGAGCATCCGATGGGCTTCACGATACCCAGCAGGGCAACACGCATTCCAGGGACGTTCGCCTCGTGAAGTTCATGGTCATTCCAGGAGCCGATGATCCAGGGCCTGCCCGATTCATGACGCACGTTGCACGAGTAACCATATTCGAAAAGACGTCTCGTCACGGGCCGGGCGGCATCGGAATCGGGCAAGAAACAAACATCCATCTCCAGCTCTCCACATCCCTGCCAGAAGAGCCGCCCATCGTATCGGCACGATGCGATGGGCGACCCTTTGATTTCTTCAGCTATGAGGGCTCAGAGCCACCAACCACCGAAGAAGTCGACCCAGTAGCCGATACGCGTGGCATTGGTCAGTTCATCGAACCCGCCGACCTTGACCATCGCCGGTGCGCTGTACACAGACTTCGACATGCTCTTCCTTCCTTACTAGTGCCATGACCGTCGCGGTTGCCACGATCAGCGCTGCAGCACAGAAGAAACTTAAGTTCTAGCGAGCATCCGAGAATCAACCCTTGGTTGGTTTCTTTGACTCCCCTGGCAGCCTAGCCTCGGAAAAATGAACAACAGTAGCGAACGGGGTTGGGTATCCCAACTCTTGTTGAACGGAGAAGTAAAGGCGTCGGACATATCGAGGGCCTTCGGAGAGCTCCGCGTCCTACAGGATGCGACCCTCAGCGTTCCCGCTGGCACATCCTTGGCAATCACCGGGGTCAGTGGTTCAGGCAAGTCGACGCTGCTCCATCTCCTGGCTGGCATCGAGGTGCCGGATTCGGGCTGGGTGAGATATGGCACTCAAGGTGAAGAGATCGAGGTGTCGGCGCTGCCGGAGAAACATCGGACACAACTGAGGCAGCATCATCTCGGCTTCGTCTTCCAACGTGGGCTCCTCTTGCCGGAACTCACCGCGCAGGAGAACGTCGCGTTGCCGTGTCTGCTGTCCGGGCTGACGAAACAGGCGGCCCTCACCTCGGCCATCGAACGTCTTTCGGTGGTGGGGCTCGGCGGGTATTGGGACAGGAGACCTGGCCAGCTATCCGGTGGCGAGGCCCAGCGCGTCGCCATCGCCCGAGCCATCGCCACCCAGCCCAAGATCGTCTTCGCGGATGAGCCGACCGCCGCGCTCGATCCCGATACCGGATTCACGGTCATGCAAGAACTCCTTTCCGCTACCACTCGCCAAGGACGCACCCTGCTCGTGGTGACCCACGATCGCGCGGTCGCCGCCCAGTGCGATCGCATGGTTGAGGTCCGTGATGGACGCGTGTGGGAGAACGGAGCCTCCCGATGAATCGCACGGCATGCTGGTGGCTGCTTCGCCCCTCGGCTGGAGCCGTCAGGACGGCCTCTCCCTCCATGATCATGTCAGCCGTCGGTGGCTTCGTCGGATTCACCGTGCTCGGCCTCGCGTGGAGGCTGTGGCTCCTCGGCGCCCGAAACGACGGGTATCTAGTGCTGGCCATCGGATGCCTCGCCGTGCTCGTGGTGCCGGTCCTATCCGTCACCGGAGCCGCCGCGCGAATGCGGGCTCGGCAGTGGGAAGAGAAGGTATCCACCCTCCGCCTGATGGGGATGCCGATCCGGACGGCACGCTCCCTTGTCGTTATGGATGCGTTCCTCCCCGCGGGCATAGGGCTCCTGCTCGGCTGGGGATGTTCCGTCTGCTTCGCGGCGGTGATGGCGCTCATCCCACTCGGCGGCGAACGCACCTTCGTCCGCCCCCCGTGGGTTGCTGAGGGTGCGCTAGCCATCGCTTTGATGGCGCTGATTCTCGGCAGCGCCATCGGTCGGCTACGGCGAGCATTGGAACAGCCGATGAGCCTCAGCACGCGGGAAAGCCCACCGAGACTGGGACGCACCCGCGTGGTGTGCGCAGTTCTGGGGATCATCACCTGCCTGGTGCTGTTGCAACTCACTACCGCCAGTTGGGGAGCGGTAGGCATCCTCAGCGTCCTCATCGTTTCGGCAGTGGTCCTGATGGCGGTATGGAACCTCTTGGGGCCCTACATCGTCCGGCAAGGAGCACAAAGACTCCTACGGCGTGACTATTCACTCGAGGAACTGGTCTCGGCACGGGCACTACTGGAGGACCCAGCCGCCGCGTGGCGTCACGTCTCCCCCCTCGCCTTGACAAGTTTCCTCATCGTGCCATCGGTGTCGGCGCTCGGATTCCTTGACGCGGTCGCCCGCGGGCCAAGCCAACTCTCCGCGGCGCACTATCAGTTCTTCGACGATCTTCGGTGGGTCGTGTTGGTGGTCACCCTCTCCGCCTTCCTCCTGATCGCCTGCTCGAGCGTGTGGTATCAGATCGCAGGCATCGCGGAGCGACGGCATCTCTATACGGCTCTGGGTTACCTGGGCACGCCTACAGCCATGCTGCAAGACGTACACCTGAAACAGGTGATGACGCCCCTCACCGTAGCCGTCGTGGGACCCGCCGCGCTCGCCACGTTTGCCACGTTCCCGTTGACGGCGATCTCTGTGGTGACCGCGCCATGGTCCGCCGCCGTGATCGTGGGGGCCCTGGGGCTAGGGATGGGGCTGGTCCGGCTCGGTTGCGAGGCAAGCCGACGCTACCTCGCAGCCGCCGTGACGTCTCGAGCCAGGAATCACGAATCCTCGTGAACATCATCTGGCCTTGTCAATCCACTAGGGCAGGTTCGAACCCAGGGTTGAAGCGTTCGGCTCCCCACCGCCGTAGCGTCATTCTCACCCGAATCGGACATGGAGGTGACCATGGTCATTGAGGTCAATGGCTTGAGTAAGCGCTATGGCGATGCGTACGCCGTCAAGGACGCATCGTTCTCAGTTCACCCGGGACGTGTCACCGGGTTCCTGGGCCCCAACGGGGCGGGCAAGTCCACCACGATGCGCTGCATCGTCGGGTTGGATCACCCAACTGCCGGAACCGCGCTGCTCGACGGAAAGAAGTACAGCGAACTCACCGCCCCGCTACACGAGGTCGGCGCGCTGCTCGACGCGCGCTCGGCCCACCGCTCCCGCACAGCTCGCAATTACCTGGCCTCGATCGCGGCCACCCATCGCATCCCACGCGCCCGGATCGATGCCGTCCTGGAGCGCACCGGGCTCACATCCGTGGCTGGGCGCAAGGTTGGAGGGTTCTCGCTCGGGATGGGGCAACGCCTCGGCATCGCGGCGGCGCTGCTCGGCGACCCGCGAACTCTCATCCTGGACGAACCCGTCAATGGCCTGGATCCCGAGGGGGTCGCTTGGGTTCGTAACCTGCTGAGGTCCCTGGCCGACGAGGGAAGAACCATCTTCCTCTCGTCACACCTGCTGAGCGAACTCGCGTTGGTGGCTGACCATGTGGTCATCATCGGACGCGGATCGATCATCGCCGATGCCCCGCTGGAAGAGCTCACGTCGGATCCTCGCCCCAGGGTGCGGGTACGCACCGACCGCGGGCCGGAACTCGTCTCGCTGCTCACCGGGCAGGGGATAAGCGTCCACTCCGACGAGCGCGATGTCTTGGAATTCGTCGGCGTCACCGCGGAGGAGATCGCCATCCGGGCGTTCAACAACGGCATCCTGCTCTACGAGTTGACCCCCAGCCAACAGTCGCTCGAAGACGCCTACACAGCGCTTACCCGCGACGCTGTGCAATACACCAGCACCCACTGAGGTGAGCCCAACCGTTCATCCCAGCGGATAAATCCGCTGGGCAAAGGAGTAATCACAGATGACTATAAACCAGACAACGATCCCTCCGCTGCCTACGATCGCCCCACCCTCGGGAGGCCTGCCGGGCGCGGTGCACTCCGAGTGGATCAAGTTCCGCGGGCTGCTGTCCAACCAAGTGCTGGCAGGGCTCACCTTCGTCCTGATCGTCGCCAACGCGGTCCTGATGCCTTGGGCATACGTCCTGAGGGATCGCGGGTCGGAGAAGGCCGACTACGACGCGTATCCCGAGATGATCATCGACAAGACGGCCTACCTTGGCCTATTGCTCGCGATTCTCGCTGCGCTGCTGATCACCAACGAGTATCGCTCGGGCCAGATCAAGACCACGCTGCTCGCCACTCCCAAGCGAACGCCGATGCTGCTAGCCAAGGGAATCATCGTGTCCCTCCTCAGTTTCCTCATCGGCGTCGTCTCCGCGGGCATCGGTTACGCATTGGCCCCCTGGATTCTCGCGAGTGGAAACTATTCCTACTCCTTGCCCGCCACTGAAGCGGTCCGTCTCATCCTCGGGTCGGGTCTCTACCTGGCGGTACTGTCAATCCTTGGTCTCGCAGTGGGCGCCCTCATCCGAAGCGTCGTGGCCAGCGTATTGGCCGTCCTATGCCTCGCCCTGATCCTGCCCTATGTGCCCCAAATCTTCTCCGCGGCCGGGGCAAGCATGACCGACTACTTCCCGCTTCAGGCCGGTTCCCGGTTGCTCGGGGTTCGCGCGGCAGGCGACCTGGGTCCCTGGCTAGGTTTCGCCATCCTGGTAGGCTGGACCTTCATCGCGGCCCTGGCAGCTAACTTTTCCCTCAGGCGACGCGACGCTTGATTTGGCGCCAGGCGAGCGAACGACCCGCGAGGATGCCATGGCCACTACTGGACTTGACGCAAACCACGACTGGGATGACGTCGCGCGCCGACTCTGGCCTCTACGCCAGTGGCTGGCTCGCCATCCACGCCTGACCACATGGCCGGTGGCCGCAGCATGCGGCGTCCTCCAGGGCATCCTCGCCCTCGCCAACGGACATCCCTTCGGCGTGGCGCTGGCTGGGATCAGCGCCACGCCGCTGTTGTGGCGTCGACGCTATCCCCTCTGGGTCCTCGTCGCCACGGTTCTCACCAGTTCCGTTCCGTTGGTTCTGCTGGGTCAGAACTATCCCAGCATCGCGTTCGCGTTTGCGCTCTACACGCTGGCCAGCCTCGAGGGGCCCAGACGAGCGCTACTCGGCTACGCCATCGGTGTTCTGGCTCCTCTGGGGGTGGCCTTCGCCACCTACCTCAACCTGGCTGAGCGAGGATCGCCCACCATCCTCGATCTGCCCGCGTTGTTCTGCCTCGGCATCGGGCTCGCAGTGCGAAGCCACAGGCAACGCTCGGCGCTGCTGGCCATCATCTGGGCCGAGCGCGCTGAGCATGCCAAGGTGGCCGAACGCGCCAGGATCGCCTCCGACATGCACGACGTCTTGGCCCATTCCCTGTCCACCATCATCGCCCTCGCCAGCGGTGCCGCCTCCGCTTGGGACAAGTATCCGCAGCGCTCGGCCGAGGCGCTCAGGAAGATCTCCGAAGTCGGCCGATCCGCACTCGCCGACATGAACCGTACCCTCCATCTCATGCCCGCCGATTTGCAAGGCACTGGCATCGGAACCGAGCCAGGTACGAGCCCGCAATCTTTGGACAGCCTGATCGAGGCGTCACGGTGCGCCAGACTTCCCGTCCGTCTCAGCCGGCATGGCACCCTGCCACCCGACGATCCCGAATTGCAGATGACCATCTTCCGCATCGTTCAAGAGGGACTCACCAACGCGCTGCGTTACGCCAACCAGGCCAGCCGGATCGACGTCGAGATCGCCACCGACCACGAACAGATCGATATCAGGATCATCGACGATGCGCCCTCGGCCCCGAAACGGAGCATGGGAACCGGCCGCGGCCTCTATGGCATCGCGGAACGCGCGGCGCGTTATCACGGCAGCAGTTCCGCCGGGCCTCGGCCCAGTGGGGGATGGTGCACCCAAGCCACCCTCCGCATTCCCGCGCCCCTGGAGGAAGAACGCCCATGAAAGAAAACCGCACCATCCGCGTCGTTCTCGTCGATGACCAGGATTACATCCGCGAGGGAAATACTTTATTGCTCGATTCAACCGATGACATCGTCGTGGTCGGTCAGGCTCGCACCGGTGAGGCCGCGCTTCCCGTTGTCGAGGCCACCGCACCAGACATCGTCCTCATGGATGTTCGCATGCCCGGCATGGGCGGCGTCGAAACGACCCGCAGAATCGTGGCCACCCATCCCGAAACCCGCGTCATCGTGCTCACTACATTCGACCTCGACGAATACGCCTTCGGCGGGCTCGATGCCGGAGCAAGCGCCTTCATCCTCAAGAGCAGCCCTCCAGAGGCGCTCATCCAAGCCATTCGCGTCGTGGCCAGCGGGGAGGGCGTGGTTGAGCCTCGAATCACCAAGCGCCTCATCGAGATGTACACGCACCGGATCACACCCGCACCACAGTTAGAACTCGACGACACCCACCGAGATATCGGTCTCCTCAGCCCTCGCGAGAAGGACGTGTTCCACGCCATCGCTCGCGGGATGTCCAACACGGAGATCTGCGAGGAATTCTATCTCGCCCCCGCCACCGTCAAGAGCCACATTAACCGCATCTTTTTCAAACTCGATTTCCGGGATCGAGCCCACGCCATCATCTACGCCCACCGCCACGGCCTCACGGACCCGCTCAGCGACCGCTGATACCGCCCTCCCGGGCAATAAACAGCATTGTCTACCTTGGCCTGGCATCAGCGGTTGCGTGCGAGGAAATAGCGTTCCCAGCGAAAATGTTCCCCGCTCATCAGCACCGCGGAAATCACGGCTGGGCGTTCGTGCAAACCGGTAACCTGGCCAGACGCCAGTCGCTAGATCTCCTAGGGCCGAGTCGGCAACGTTTCTACTTCCACGACAAGCGGCTGCGTCGCACGGGTCAGGCCAGCTCATAGAGCAAACCATGCTTGCTGGACATCGTGGCTTCGACTGAGGCAGCAAGAGCAGCGTCGCGGATGAGGACACCAAATTCGACGTTTTGATTCTCAGCGGAGTGGCTGAAATTCGCGCTGGTGATGAGCAGCAGTTCGTGATCGACCACGACAAACTTGGCGTGGCTAACCACCTGATCGCCGTTGGGCAGGACCGACGAGCGATAGACCGTGGCCTTCGGAAGCTGGGCCTTGATCACGGCGGCATCCGCGACTCTGGCATCGACATACACGGTCACGACGACACCGGGCTGGTCTGAGGCGGCCCTCAACGCTGCCCACATCTGGGATGTGTCTTGAAAGTTGTATGTCGCCGCCGTTACCGACTGTCGTGCCGCTCCGACGATCCGATGGAACTCGCTCGTCAAGTGACCGGTGTTCGCCTCGTGTCCGGGCATCGTCCACACAGGACTCAACTCGCGAAGCACGCCTTTTGCTCCCGCGATCGCCCGCAGCACGTTCACGGCACGCAGTGGCTCGCCTGGGTCTAAGCCCGCCGCATAAAGCAGCTCTTTGGCCCGCTTACGTCGGCTCACGGCGACCTCGCGCACAACGATACTGACGGGCGCTCCAGTCGCGAACTGCGCTGCGATCCGGTCCGCCTCAGTGGCGGTCAGGAATCTACCGAGCTCGACGAAGGGGTCAGAGGTCATGTGCAGCCCCGAAGAACGCGGGTACCGCTGGGCCATCCGGGGCAGGAAGGTCAATCAGGAATCTGCGGTCGAGGAATCGGTTGGCCTTCTCGCACGAGGTTTCCGACGCGAAACAGCAGGTGTGGCAGGCGGCGCCATGTAGGAAATCCTCGGGATCAGATGGTGTGCGTTGCGCGCAGACCGGGTCGGACGAGCACCGCGTGGCGCGACGCAGCGCCGATTGAAGGATCCGTTGCAGTTTCGTCGGCGCGGAGAGAGCGACTAGGCCGCCGAGTGTGCCTTCGCTGTCCGATGCCGTGGTGCAGACCAGCAATCCGGCCGCGGGCTCACGCCCTGGTTCCTTGGGCCAGGCGTAGATGCGCTCGGTGAGGCTGGCGGCTCCGTAACCGGAGTACATGGCCATCTCCCGGATGAGGATGTGGGACAGGGTGTGGAGGAGCCAGTACCGTGGCCCAGGCAAGCGGGAATCCGGGGAAACCGCTGCAGCGGTCTCAGAAAAGCGCCGCGCAAAGTTCCGGCGGTGAGCTTCCACATGGGCGTGCCAAAGCTCCGAAGCCTGGACCTGGCTCTCCCAGTGCGCGACGGCGTCGAGATCGAGCTGTAGGAAAATGCCTTCGCCACGGTCCTCAGTAGCTGGCACCCAGGTGGGCTTGCCGTTGCGTGTCAGGTGAACCAGGCGAGATGCGATGTCGCTGACCCGCTCCATTTCGTCCAGGCGCGTGAACCCAAGAACCGCGTTGACCCGCTTCATCTTGTTGACGCCAACGACCCGCTGGACATGCCGGTGCAAGTTGGGGTCCCGCGACACCTCGGAGACCATCAAACCGGCGTCGTTCTGTTGCTTGGGGAACAGGGCTGGCTGCTGCAGATAGCGCCATTCGGGGATCAGCAGTTCGATTGGATCCCAGTTTGCTCGACGCTCCTCGCGGACCTCCTCAGATTCCGGGGGTGCCAGCACATCGTCGACCGCGCTGGCGATATCCGCATCGGAGAGACCATCCAGGTCGATTTTTCGTGCACCAGCGAGTGCGCGGATGACCGGGATCTGCCCGGCGAACTGCTTGACATCCTCGATGTCCAGTTCGACCCGCAGTTGATCGGCGAGCGCTTCCTTCTGCTCGGCCTCGGAACGAGGCATGACGATGATGCTCTGAGTCGAGGAAAACCACAGGTTCGAGGCCCCCATCATGATTAGCGCGGGCCGAGCCTCGCAGCCGGGAAAGAAGGCGCCGAGGTGCGGATGGCGTCCGCGGCATACCTGGGGGAGCTTTTCCCGCCCCTTCGCTCCTTGCGCCTCGGCCATGCCCCGCCGCGCGTTGCAGGACTGGCAGATGATCGTGGAACCGACGCTCTTGCCGACGTTGGCGTCGATCATCTTCAGATCGGGATGCTCGGCGACGGGGCACCTTTGGCCCTTGTGCACCCACAGCGTGTATGGGAACTCGTCCAG
>JBHADA010000017.1:0-2837 GCA_041854805.1 Arachnia sp. | reverse complement strand
TGAAGGTGATCCCCGACACGCAGGAGGCGGTGTTGACGAATCCTGGATCGAGAGTGGTGACTCCGGTGCTGGCTAGGAGCCGTCCCAGATCGAACCCGTCGTTTCCTTGGCGTCGCCTTGAGGGTGGGCAGATCGAGTTCGTGCCCCTTGTATTTCAACACTGCGCCATCGGTCATTCACTTGCTTTTCTCTGTGATGGCCACTGCCAAAGCTGACCCCTCGTCCCCAGGGAGTGACCAGTGGGGCCAGGTGCTGGGCGACTACGACCTCTCTCCGGCCTTCCCGCAGCTCGACCGGCCGGTCACCTGCCTGCCCCCGGCGCAGGGCGACGGCACCGCACTGCATGAGGTACCCGCGTCCTATTCCCCGCTGGCCGCCTCATGGGCGTCTGCCCCAAGCACGGCTGGGTGCGCACGGGCGTCACCTGCACCTACGCCCGCCCCGACGGGTCTGCGGGACTGACGCCGGTGATCGTACGGCATGTGGATGGGCTTGCCCGCCGAAATGGACGATCACCGGCGCCACGGAGGTCTTCCTACTGCGGGGCGCGGTGCCCGGCAAGGACATCGGCTACGCCGACTCGTGGGACTTCGAACCTCCTCGGTGGGAGAAGGTCCCATGATCCAAGGCCTGGTCAGCGAGGGCCACTCACCATCCAGGCCCTCTTCTCCTAAACCGCTGCCTCACGCGATGGTACGGCCGCCGTCGAGGAGGATCGTTTGACCATGGATATAGGAATTGTCCTTGTCGGCGAGGAACACCGCCAGGTTGGCGACATCGTCGATCGTGCCGAAACGACGCACCGGAATGCTCTGCAAAACCGTGTCCAACGCCTCCTGCGTGGGGTAATTCACCCGCATCATCTCGCCAGAGTCGATGAGTCTCGGCGCGATGGTGTTGACATTGACCCCCTTGGGGCCAAGCTCCTTGGCTAGACCACGCATGAGGCCCTCGCCTCCAGCCTTCGACGCCGGGTACGAGACGCCGCCGGTTCCGCTGAGTGCGGAACCCGATCCGATGTACACGATGGCTCCCCGGTTGGTGAGGAAGTCGTCGTAGAACGCCTTCACCGTCGTGAACAGGCCCGTCAGGTTGATGCTGAGGGTCCGGTTCCACTGTTCGGGGGTGATGTCCGCGACGATGTTGCGCGCCGCGATGCCCGCGTTCAATACGAGCACATCGATCCGTCCGAATTCTGCGAATACCTGTTCGCGTACCGCCACGAGTGCCTCGAAGTTGGAAACGTCCGCATGGGCGAAGATCGACCTCGCATGGTTGGCGCTGATCTCCTCCGCGGTGCGCTCCCCCTGGCCGGTGTTATAATCGACGATGACCGTGTTGGCTCCGGCGGCCGCGAACTTCTCCGCGATCCCTTTGCCGATGCCTGCCGCCGCGCCGGTGACCAGCACGACCTTTCCTTCGAAGTTGCCCATGGATCAGTTCCTTTCGTTGGCTGCGTTTGTTGCTTGTGGGTAGGGCGTAGACCACGAGAGAGGCCCGCTATTCGAGACTGGCGTGGCGGTGCGCCATACCGGCGTTGCTGGCCTCGCCTGAGGCGGTGAATCGCAACACCAAGGCGTCTGAGACCACGAGAAGCATCTGCTCGAACAAGCTGCCTAGCGGTTGCACGCTGGCGGATGACTCGGCGTGCTTCGTCGGCGACGCGATGACCAGGTCTGGCGTTTGTAGCCGGGCCAGGCTTGAGTTTGGCGTGGCAGTAATGACCGCCACTGCCGCTCCCTGCTCCAACGCCGACGATGCCATGGCGCACACACTGCCGGTCTCGCCTGATGCCGACGCCGTGATGAGCAGGTCACCGGGCTGGATGGTCGGGGTGGTGGTCTCGCCGACTACATAACTGGTGCACCCAATCTGCATGAGGCGCATAGCCAAGGCCTTCAGCATGAGGCCCGAGCGACCTGTGCCATAGACGAAGACGCGCTGGGCGGAGCGAATCCTGTCACACAAGGCACTCAGACTGGCGGGATCGATCTGAGCCGATGACGCCGACAGCTCGGCTGTGATGGTTTCGGTTTCCATCGTCCTCACCCGGCCTCCGACAGCGCCGCCCGCAGCGAATCCATGTTGGCGGCGATACTGCCTTTGAGGAGGTAGCCGCCAGAGACGAACACGTTGGCTCCGGCCTCGGCGCATAGCTTGATGGTCTGGGCATCGACGCTGCCGTCAACCCCGAGGTCGACGGGGCTGTCACCCAGCAGGGCTCGGATCTTCCGAATCTTGGGCAGCATTCCCGTGACGAAGCTCTGTCCGCCCTCCCCCGGATTGACCGTCATGACAATTACCTTGTCAAGGTCGTCGACGATGTAGCGCAGACTCTCCTCGGAGGTGGCGGGGCTGAGCGCCACCCCAGCCTTCGCGCCCAATGCCCGGATCCTGCGCAGGCAACTGAGGACGCGGGTGGTGGCTTCGACGTGGAACACGACGATGTCGGCGCCAGCCTCGATCATGGATGCGATGCAGTCCTCCGGGCGCTCGACCATGAGGTGCACCTCGATCGGAAGTTCGGTCATGGCTCGAAGCATGCGCAGGTGATCCGCCCCGAAGGCGATCCGCTCGACGAACCTGCCATCCATGACGTCGAAATGGAGCATGTCGGCACCCGATGCCTTCAGTTGCGCGACCTGCTCGGCGAAATCAGCCAAGTCGGCGGCGAATACCGACGGGGTCAGCTTGAATTCTCCGCACACGAGGATCAGTCCTGCTTCATGATGGCGTCGCGCAGCAGCCTTTCGGCCTCGGCGGTATCGGCGGCCTCAAGCCGGGCCATCAATGCCCCATCGGCGACGAGTCCCATGGTGCGTGACAAGAAAGTGAGG
>JBHADA010000016.1:0-14197 GCA_041854805.1 Arachnia sp. | reverse complement strand
CCATCTCCGACGTCACCCCCGTGCCGCACAACGGCTGCCGCCCGCCCAAGCGCCGCCGCGTCTAACCGGCCCGAGACAGAAAAGGACAGTTAAGACATGGCTCGCTACACCGGCCCCATCACCAAGAAGTCCCGCCGCCTCGGCGTCGACCTTGTCGGCAACGACAAGGCCTTCGAGCGCCGCCCGTACCCCCCGGGCGTCCACGGCCGCGGCCGCACCAAGGACTCCGAGTACTCGCTGCAGCTCAAGGAGAAGCAGAAGGCGCGCTACTCCTACGGCGTGCTGGAAAAGCAGTTCCGCCGCTACTACGAGGAAGCAGCCCGCATCCCCGGCAAGACCGGCGACAACCTGCTGCAGATTCTCGAGTCCCGCCTCGACAACGTGGTGTACCGCGCCGGGTTCGCCGCCACCCGCCGCCAGGCCCGCCAACTCGTGGTCCATGGCCACTTCCTCGTCAACGGGCAGCGCGTCAACATCCCCTCCTACCGGGTTCGCGCTCACGACATCATCGACGTCGCCGAGAAGTCCATGAACCTCACGCCGTTCGTCATCGCCCGCGAGACCCACGGCGAACGTTCCGTGCCCGCATGGCTGGAAGCCCGTCCCAACCGGATGCGCATTCTCGTGCATCAGCTTCCCGTCCGCGAGCAGATCGTGATCGACGTCCAGGAACAGATGATCGTGGAGTTGTACTCGAAGTAACGCTGGGGCTTCGCTCCAGTTGGATGTCCACCAAACAGGCGGCTTTGCCGCGTTTGGTGGCACGCGGGCAGATGCCCCGTGCGTAGTGGCCCGGTTCTGGTGTGGGTGCAAGTTTGTATAACTGAAGATTGCACGGGAATTCTGCCCGCGTGGGGAGACCCATCGGGGCGTTGTCTAGCGGAGAGGTCTGCTCGGGATCGCCCCCGAAGGGCTTCACCAAGCAGGCGGTTGCGTTGAGTTTGGTGGCGAAGCGCTAACCCTGCGTGTTTAAGGTCTGGCCGAACCCGTTGGGGGCGGACTCACTTGTGGGTCACGCTTCGCGGTGAAGCCCGCGTGACAACTGAAGACTTCACGGGCGAAGCCCGTGAGTGGGATCCGGGGCGCGGTGCCCCGGCCCAAAACCGGGGGAGACCCCCGGTCACGCCATCAAATAGCGGTTGGCGTGGGAAGGAAAATCAATGCTTATCGCTCAGCGTCCGACACTCTCTGAAGAGGTTGTCTCGGAGTATCGCTCCCGGTTCGTCATCGAGCCACTGGAGCCAGGGTTCGGGTACACACTCGGCAACTCGCTTCGCCGTACGCTCATGTCGTCTATTCCTGGCGCCTCGGTCACCAGCATCAAGATCGAAGGCAATCAGCACGAGTTCTCCACACTGGAGGGCGTCGTCGAAGACGTGACGGAGATCATCCTCAACCTCAAGGGTCTCGTGTTGAGTTCCGAGGAAGACGAGCCCGTGGTGATGTACCTGCGTAAGGCTGGCGCGGGCGCGGTCACCGCCGGTGACATCCAGCCGCCGGCGGGGGTGGAGATCCACAACCCGGAGATGCACATCGCTACTCTCAGCGAGAACGGCAAGATCGAGATGGAACTGGTGGTGGAGCGCGGCCGCGGCTACGTCTCCAGCATCCAGAACAAGGATCCCGACGCTGAGATCGGCCGTATCCCTGTGGACTCCATCTACTCCCCGGTGTTGAAGGTCACCTACAAGGTGGAGGCCACCCGCGTTGCCCAGCGCACCGACTTCGACCGTCTCATCATCGACATCGAAACCAAGCCTTCCATCCTGCCCCGCGACGCCATCGCCTCGGCCGGCCGCACACTGGTGGAACTGTTCGGCCTAGCCCGCGAACTCAACGTTGATGCGGAGGGCATTGAGATCGGTCCGTCGCCGGTGGACGAGCAGATCGCGGAGTCGCTCAACCTGCCCGTCGAAGATCTCGAACTGTCCGTGCGGTCCTACAACTGCCTCAAGCGCGAGGGCATCCACACCGTGGGCGAACTCGTGGCCCGCAGCGAAGAGGACCTGCTCGACATCCGCAACTTCGGTTCCAAATCCATCGACGAAGTCAAGGAGACCCTCGCCGGTCTCGGCCTCGCCCTGCGCGACTCGCAACCAGGGTTCGACCCGATGCAGGCGATCGAACGCTACGACGAGGACCAGGACGCTGACTTCGCCGAAACCGAGCAGTACTGACCGCCCAACCATTAACCCGAAAGAACCAAAACAATGCCTAAGCCAACCAAGGGCCCGCGTCTGGGCGGTACCCCCACGCACGAGCGCATCATTCTGCGCAATTTGGCCACCCAACTGTTCGAACACGGACGGATCACCACCACCGAGACCAAGGCTCGTCGGGTGCAGCCGTTCGCCGAGAAGCTCATCACCAAGGCCAAGAGAGGCGACTTACACTCCCGCCGGCTCGTGATGACCTCCGTGACCGACAAGAACGTGGTGGCGAAGCTGTTCAACGAGATTGCCCCCACCGTCGCCGAGCGTGAGGGCGGATACACCCGCATCACCAAGGTGGGCAACCGCAAGGGCGACAATGCCCCCCTTGCCGTGATCGAGATCATCACCGAGGACGTCACGCCCAAGGCCAAGCCCGCCAAGGCGGAGGCAGCGCCGAAGTCTCCGACGCCCAAGCCGGTCGAAACGGCCAAGGAAGACGACGTGACCGAGGCCGATGAAAACGCCGCGACGTCCGAAGACAACGCGGAAGCCGACGAGAAGTAGGCATCACGCACGAACAGGAGGGGCCCATGGGCCCCTCCTGCCGTTGCGGCGTGGACCGGTGCCAGCTTTCGTGCTCAGACCCAATAGGCTGGGCGGGCATGCGTATGAAGGAGAATCATGAAGCTCAAGGCTTTGATCGGCATCGCGGCCGCCTTGGCCCTGACCGCCTGCGGCGGGGGAACCGGCGGCACATCTGAAGCGGCGTCCTACAAGATCTGCATGGCCACCATCGTGTCCCACCCGGCGCTCGACGCTGCGGCGAAGGGATTCAAGTCGGCCATGGAAGCCTCCAGCACCGAGGTCACCTTCGACGAACAGAACGCTCAGGGAGACCAATCCACACTGACCAACATCGCCAACACCTTCGCTAGCAGCGACTGCGACGGGTACTTCGCCATCGCCACGCCCACCGCGCAAGCCTTGGCCAACGTCATCGCTGACAAGCCCATCGTCTTCGCCGCTGTGACGGATCCGGCCAAGGCGGGACTCATCAACGACTGGGACAAGCCCGACAGCAACATCACGGGAGTGTCGGATCTTAACCCCATGAAGGAACAACTCGAACTCATTCGAGAGATCACCCCCAACGTCAAGCGCGTGGGAATCGTCTACTCCTCCGGCGAGGTGAACTCGGAGGTCCAGGTCAAGGAGGCCGAGGAGAACTCCAAGAAACTCGGAATGGAGATCGTCAAGGCCACCGTGACCAACTCGTCCGAGGTGCAACAGGCCGCCGAGTCACTCGACGTTGACGCCTACCTCATCCCTACCGACAACACGGTTGTATCTGCCGCCGAATCCGTGATCCAGGTAGCCGAGACCAAGAAACGCCCCGTCTATGGCTCGGACGAGTCCACCATCAAGCGGGGGGCTGCGGCGGGGCTCAGCGTCAACTATGAACAGCAGGGCAAGGACGCGGCCGCCGTGATGCTCAAGATGCTGAGCGGAACCCCCGCGTCCGATCTCCCGGTCAAGGTGCAAGAAAAGTTCGACCTGTTCGTCAACTCGTCAGGTGCACAGCGACAGGGAATCACCCTGCCTGAAGCGGTCACCAAACGAGCGACCAAGCAATTCTGAGGGAACACCGGTGATCATCGCTCTGGAGATCGGGCTGCTCTACGCCATCATGGCGTTGGGCGTCTACCTCACCTACCGCGTCCTCGACTTTCCAGACCTCACCGTGGACGGCTCCTTCACGACGGGTGGGGCCACCTGTGCCATCCTCATCGTGACGGGGGCACCGCTGTGGCTGGCACTGGCTGCCGGAGTGGGCGCGGGCCTCGTCGCGGGTGCCATCACCGGTCTACTCCACGTCTGGGGAGGGATCAACCCGCTGCTGGCGGGCATCCTCACCCAGATCGCGCTCTACTCGGTGAACCTGCGGATCATGGGTAAGGCGAACCTCCCGCTCAACCGGCTCGAGACCATCTTCACGCCCCTCAAACAGGCCAAGCTCATGACGTCGTTCGTATCCGTGGGGCTACTGTTCCTTTTGGTGCTCGTGGTGGCCGTCGGGCTCTACTGGTTCCTAGGCACCAGCTACGGCGTGGCGTTGCGGGCCACCGGGGACAACGAACTGATGGCGCGCTCCCAGGGCATCAACACCGGCGGAGCCAAGATCGTGGGGCTCATGCTCTCCAACGCCATGGTGGCGTTCTGCGGGGCGCTCGTGGTGCAGTACCAGGGCTACGCGGACATCTCCATGGGAATCGGGCTCATCGTCGCAGGCTTGGCCTCGGTGATCGTCGGGCAGGCGATCATCGGCTACACCGCAGTGTGGCAAGCTGTCCTAGCCGCTGTCGTTGGCTCCGTGCTGTACCGCCTCGTCATCCAGTTGGCCCTAACCAATAACTTCAATGCCAACGACATGAAGCTTGTCTCGGCGGTGCTGGTGGTGCTGGCCCTCATCGTGCCCAAATGGGCACCCTTGAGGCGCTTCCGGGCTCGCCGCCGCAAGGCGATGGCGGCCACGGCGGGGGAGGCGTGATGCTGAAACTCGAACACGTCACGCAGCGATTCTTCCCCGACAGCGTGAACGAACGTGTCGCCTTGAACGACGTGTCGCTCACCTTGAACGAGGGCGACTTCGTCACAGTCATCGGCTCCAACGGAGCCGGCAAGTCCACGCTGCTCAACGTCATCGCGGGCCGTTACACCCCGGAGAGCGGGCAAATCATCATCGATGGTCAAGACCTGACTCGCGCGCCGGAACATCGTCGCGCCCGCTGGGTCTCCCGCGTTTTCCAAGATCCCATGGCCGGCACCTCGCCGCACCTGACCATCGAGGAGAACCTCGCCATCGCATTCGAACGCGGCAGATACCGCGGGCTGGGCATGGCCGTGACCAGAGCCAAGCGGGACGTGTTCCGCAAGGCGCTCCAGACCTTGGAACTGGGCCTTGAAGACCGGCTGCAGATGCGTGTCGGCATGCTGTCGGGCGGGCAACGACAGGCTTTGAGCCTGCTCATGGCCACCTACGCCAAGCCATCCATCTTGCTACTCGACGAGCACACTGCGGCCCTCGACCCGTCGCGCGCAGAACTGATCACCCGACTGACTGGGGAGGCGGTGGAGCGTCACGGACTGACCGCGCTGATGGTGACCCACAACATGCATCAGGCCATCGAATTGGGTAACCGGCTCATCATGATGCACGAGGGCGGCATCGTGCTGGAGGTGGACGAGACGGCCAAGGCCTCGATCACCGCCGAAGGGCTTCTCGAGGAGTTCTCAAAGATCAAAGGCGCCAGCTTGTCCGACAGGACCCTCCTGGACTGACGGAGGCTGACGCATGCGGATTGCCCAATTGGCGAACTTCGTGGGCCCCACCTCTGGTGGCATGAAGGTCGTCATCGACGCGCTCGGGCAGGGCTATATCGATGCTGGGCACGAACGTGTCTTCGTGCTGCCCGGCGCAGAGGACAAAGTGGTGGAGGCCGACGACGGTATCCACGTCCATATCCGTGCACCGCGCATCACCAAGCAGTACCGCATGATCTTCACGCCGTGGCGGGCACTCGAGGTGCTCGACCGTTTCCGGCCAACCACCATCGAGGTCTCCGACAAGTGGACCCTGTCCCCGGCCGCGGGATGGGCGTCAAAACGCAGCGTCGGATCGGTGCTGTTCAGCCACGAACGCCTCTCCGAAATGCTCTCCATGTGGGCCAGGCGATCCTTCGGGGTTGAGGCCGCCGTCGGCGCGCTCAACCGGCGCCTCTCCAAGGATTTCGACGCCGTGGTGGTGACCAGCCAGTTCGCCGCAGACGAGTTCGCCGGCACCGGGGCCCGGCTGGAACTCGTTCCTCTCGGCGTGGACTTGGAGACGTTCAACCCGGGCGTGGGCGAACCGGTCGACGACGGCGTGCTGAAGTTCTGCTACGTGGGGCGGTTGTCCCACGAAAAGAGCCCCCAACTGGCCGTCGAGACCGTCGCGGAGCTGCATCGCCGAGGCCACCGGGTGCGGCTGGATCTCTATGGCACCGGGCCAGACCAAGCCGAACTCGAGGCGGCGGCGGGACAGGCACCGGTGTATTTCCATGGTTTCGTTAGCGGCCGCGAGGAAGTAGCCAAGAGGTTCGCCGCCGCGGACATCTCGCTGTCGGTATGCCCGGCCGAAACATTCGGGTTGGCGGTGTTGGAGGCCCTGGCCTGCGGCACGCCCGTGGTCACGTCGAACCGTGGCGGGGCGCATGAACTGGTGGACAAGTCCTCCGGCGAATCGGGCGATCCAAACCCCATCGCTCTCGCAGATGCCGTCGAACGGCTCAAGCCTAGGATCGGACCCGCCCTTCGCTTGGCCGCGCGTGCGAGGGCGCAACGCTACACATGGCAACGCACCATTCAGTCGATGCTGAGGCTGCATCAACGCCTCGCCGACGAGGTGCCTCACCGATCGCTGCGGGGATTCGTGCGAGATAAGAGGAGACAACGGTGAGGAAACGCTGGTTTGGGCTGGTGGCGGCGTTGACGCTAGGCCCAGTGGTGGCCTTTGCCCCGGCACAGCCTGGAAACCGTCCCGCGCCGACGCTCGACGACCTCGTGGCCCAATGCCTGACATCCGGCCGGCAGGGACGCGAGCTGGCGAGCGAAGCGATTCGAGCTGTGGCCCAGGCGTTTGAGCGGCACTCCGTGTGGCACCTATGGGAGTCTCCGACGCGGGCGCTGGCCGGCCGCCGCGGCTGGTCCCAGCAATACAACACCGTCCTCCTGCGGGTGCTGCGCCGGCTTGGCTTCGAGGCCCGGCTAGTGCACGCCGCCCGGGTGCGAGGATTCGGGTACCCATGGTGGCTGTCAGGTCATGCCTGGGTGAAGGTGAAGATCGAATCCCAGGAACTCGACGCATGCGCTTCCCGGGGCACAAACCGTGTGGGGGAGTGCGGCTTCGTGCCGTTGACCGTGGAACTGCCCGTGAGGATGGTGACTCGCTGGGCAGTGAGCCTAGCCCTCGTCCCTTTCGTCGCGCGTGAAGTGTGGGCCGCCTGGCTCACTGGCCGCCCGGTTGCCGCTTTCGTATACTCGCCGCGCCCCGGCGTCGAACCATAGTGCACTGGCGCGCATATTGGTTGATCCTGCTCGCGGGCTTCAGACGCCAGTCCAGATACCGGCTCGCGCTACTCGCCGGGCTGCTGGCGAACACTGTCTTCGGCCTGATCCGGGCCTCGGTCCTCGGCGCCACGCTGCTCGCCGCGGGCGGCCACCTCGCGGGATACAGCTACGCGGAGTTGATGACATTCGTCTGGCTCGGCCAAGGCCTGCTGGGCTCACTGAATATGTGGGGACGCACCGATCTCACCGAAAGGGTGCGCGCAGGAGATATCGCCGTCGACTACGCCCGGCCGGTCTCTGTGGTCGGGGCCTACCTCGCGACCGACCTTGGTGCCGCGCTATACACGCTGCTGCCCCGTGGCGTGCCCGCCCTGTGCATCGGTTGGCTGGCATTCGACCTAGCCTTCGCACCCAATGCCATCAACTGGTTCATCGCCCCGTTCAGCATCATCGCCGGGATCGTCATCTCTCAACTCGTGGTCTATTCGATCGCGTTGCTGGGATTCTGGGTCGTCGAGACGCGAGGATTCATGATGGCTTACGCCGTGGGCGGGAGCTTCCTGGCAGGCCTTGCCATCCCGGTGCGGCTCATGCCTGGTTGGCTGGCGGCCATCGCGGACGCCACCCCATTTCCCAGCATGCTGCAAGCCCCACTCGATATCGCCGCGGGCCGTGTACTGGGAATGGAGGCAGTGGCCGTGTTCGGCGGCCAACTCGCCTGGCTGACGGTTATGGGGCTGCTCGTGGCCGGGATTTCGCGGCTCGGCCGCCGGCATCTAGAGGTGCAAGGTGGCTAGCCGGTGGGCTCCATATCGCGCCGTCCTCGTATCGCGGCTGCGCAGCCAAATGGCTTACCGGAGCAGTTTCGTCGTCGACGTACTCGTGTCGCTTTTGGTCGGCGTGCTGGAGTTCGCCGAGGTCTGGATTGTCTTCACCGCGGCCAAGGTACTGGGCGGTCTCGACGTCGGCGGAGGCCTTGTGCTCTTCGGCCTAGCCTCCACATCATTTTCGCTCGCGGACCTTGTCGTCGGTCATGTTGACCGTCTGCCTCGCTACATCGCCGCCGGGCAACTCGATGTGTTCTACCTCAGGCCCCAACCCGTGCTGGCCCAGCTCATCACCAGCGAGATCTCGCTGCGCCGGCTGTCGCGCACCGTCGTCGGGATCGTGGCTCTCGGGGTAGGTCTGGGGCTGGCTCAGGTGACCTGGAGCGTCACGGGCCTAGTCATGCTCACTCTCGCGCTCCTGCTCGGATGGATGATCTTCGCGGCGGTATTCGTCGCGGCGGCCGCCGCGCAGTTCTTCCTGATTCGCGGCGAGGAGATGGTCAACGCCGCCACCTACGGCGGCTCATACGCCGCCCGCCAGCCCGCGAGCGTGTTCCCGGCTCCGCTGCGGATGGCGTTCGCCTACGTGATCCCCGCGGCCTTCGTCGCATATCTGCCGACGCTGGTCATCCTCGGCCAGCCCGGCCCCGACTATCTGCCGGCCTGGCTAGCATGGGGCCTCCCCGCGGTCGCCGGGACGGCCTGGGCGGCCGCACTGCTGCTGTGGCGCTCCGGAATTCGGCACTATCAAGGCGGAGGCGGCTGATGATCATCCAGACGACCGGGCTCACGAAACACTACAAGCGCAAGACAGGCTCGAGGCTCAGGCGCGGCACCGAGCTGGTCCGGGCGCTCGACGGGCTCGACCTCACCGTCGAGCCTGGCTCGGCCGTCGGCTACATCGGAGCCAACGGTGCGGGCAAGTCCACCACCATCAAGCTGCTTGTCGGCATCCTCGTGCCCACCGGTGGCTGGGTCCGCACCTGCGGGCTCGACCCCATCAAGCAGCGCAGAGATCTAGCCCGGCGCGTGGGCGTGGTCTTCGGGCAACGCAGCCAGCTTTGGTGGGACCTGCCCCTAGCGGAGTCCTTCGCGATCCTTGGCGCGATCCACTCGCAGGAACCCAAAGCGGCCGCCGCACGGCTCGATGAATTGGCCGACCGGCTGGAACTAGGCCCAACCCTGCAGGTACCCGTGCGCCAGCTCTCCCTCGGCCAGCGGATGCGTGCCGAGGTGGCTGCGGCGCTGCTGCATTCGCCGGACCTGGTGATCTTGGACGAGCCCACGATCGGGCTCGATGTGGTCAGCAAGCAGCGTTTGAGGGACTTCCTGACCGAGGAGCGCCGGTCCCACGGCACCACCTTGCTGCTGACCACGCACGACATGGGCGATGTCGAGAAACTCTGCGAACGGGTGATCATCATCGACCAAGGCCGTCAAGCCTTCGATGGGACGCTCGACGAACTGGCACGTTTCGGCGGGGCCGAGCGAACCCTAGTCGTCGACTTCTGGGACGCCACCGACGAGATCCGCGACCTGCCGCACGCGCGCCTGGAGGCCTCCGAGAGCCACGGCATGCGTCAACGCTTTGTCTTCGACCCCAAGGCAACGACAGTGCCCGCGGTGCTGGAGGCCGTCGGCTCACGCGCCGCCGTGCGAGACCTGACCATCGAGGAAGCCAGCATTGAAGACGTCGTCCGGCGGCTCTGGCAGAACCGCTAGCGCGCGGCCTTGGGCCCGTAGGTGAGGCGCCGATGGAGCGCCTCCGCGGGGCCCTGCCGGCCGGCGCGCTCCAGGACCCACGCGCCCACCAGGGAAATCGCCCATACAGCTACGGCGAGCAAAGAACCGGTGGCCACACCCAAGCGTGGCATGAGCCCTAGCGTGAAGGGCGGCAACAGGATGAGGAAGGCCACGGACTGGAACAGATACCCGCTCAGCGAGCGCTTGCCCAGCGCTTGGAGCATGTCGATGAGGAGAGGCAGCCGGGCTGGCTCGCCGGCGGCGGCAGCCGCGTGGACCTTGGCCTGGAGGGGACGCAACAGGAGTGCAACCAGGGCCACGGCCGCCAAACCTCCGGGCATACCAGTGGCGTACGAGAGCAGCATGGGGCCAAAGAGCCACGGCTCGCCGAGCAGACCGAGGGACTTCGCCCCGGCGAGCGCGCCCCCCAGGATGGAGATGGTGAATCCCCACACGGCGACCCGGCGCAGCAGACCGGCATGCTGGTCGACATTGGAGAGGATCTGCGCCCGGCCAGCCACGAATCCCAGCAGCATCACTGGGCCGAGCATGAGGAACAACCCGACGAAGCCGCCAAAGACGTTGCTCAACGCGGCCATCGCTCCCATCCCCAGGAACACGAGATACGAGTCGCCGAAGTTCCCGAAACGCGCCCAGAGCTCAAAGAGGTCGCCTCCTCCTAGAACGTCGGGGTAGGCCCGCCGCAACAGGATCTCGCCCACCGTGGCCAAGACCGCACCGAGCAACAAAAGGCCGAACATCACCCAGAAGAAGATGACCGCGCTACGCTCCTTGACCCGCAGGAATAGGAGGGCGATGAACAGGCCCATGATGCCGTAGGGAATCAGGATGTCTCCGAAAAACAGGAAGGTGCAGTGCACCACACCGATCGCGGCCAGCCAGCCGTAGCGGCGAAACAGCAGCTTCTTGAAGTCCTCGAACGGGGTCCCCTTGCCTGCCTCGCGAGCCATGATCATCCCGATGCCGTAGCCCAGTAGCGCCGCAAACATGGGCAGGCTGCGTTGATGCACGAACATGGCGTTGAACATGCCGACCCCCACGTCGAGCGCCGTCGACTCCCGCCGCATACCAAACATTGCCCATGCAGTGGTGATATTCGCGATGGCGATGAACAGCAGCATGAAGCCGCGGTTGACGTCGGGCGACAAAATACGTTCACTGGCAGGCATAGCACCGAACGGTACTGAGGCTGCGTTGTTGCCGCCAGTGTTGGAGGCAGGCTGGGGGAAGGACTAGGGGACTCCCTGACGTGATGCTTGTGAGATCACCCCCCGCGCCGGAGCGCTCGGGCACGGGGTAAAGTCAGGCTATGTCCGAGGTTCGTCAGGCTCGGGCCAAGGCCCGGGGTCGCGTGTCGTCGTTTGCACTGAAGCAGGTGATGGCGGTCACCGGCGTGGTCTTCATCGGTTTTGTCGTCGTGCACATGGTGGGCAACCTCAAGATCTACTGGGGCCAGGAAGCCCTCGACCACTACGCCACATGGCTACGTGAGGTGGGCTATCCGCTGGTGCCCAAGCATGGGGTGATCTGGGCGTTGCGTGTGGTGCTTGCCGTCTCGCTCGTGGCGCATGCGGTGGCCGCGGTGACGTTGTGGGCGCGGGGACGGAAGGCTCGCGGCCCTCACCGTAGGCGCCGGATGCAGGGATTTACCCCAAGCGCCGCGAGGGCCATGCTGCCTACCGGCGTGGTGATCCTCATCTTCGTTGTCGTGCACCTGCTAGACCTGACCGTTGGCGCCATCGCTGCTCCCGGAACCTTCCGCCACGCGGGTGCCGACGGCGTGGTCCCCGCTTACCACAACGTCGTGGCGAGTTTCTCCCGCCCCTGGATGGCTGCTTTCTACGTGCTAGTCATGCTGCTCGTGGGCCTGCACTTGGCGCATGGGTGGCGCACCCTTCTGCAGGACTGGGGTGCCACCGGGCCACGATTGCGCAGAATCTGGACCGCGATCGGCTACCTACTGGCGCTGGCCGTGGTGGCGGGCAATGCGTTGATTCCAGTGCTGGTCCTCATGGGGGTGTTCCGATGAAGCTTCCGTTCCTGCGTCGGCTCGGCCCGCGCGTCGCGCCCGCTCCATCCCGCACTCAGGGGCTGAACCCGAACGTGCCCGAGGGCGACCCAATGACGGCCTGGGGGCGCCGGCAAGCCGAATATAGGCTGGTCAGTCCCGCGAACCGTAAGAAGATGACGGTCATCGTGGTGGGCACGGGGTTGGCTGGTTCCGGCGTGGCTGCTGCGCTCGGAGAGTTGGGCTACCGAGTGGAATGCTTCACCTTTCACGACGCGCCCCGCCGGGCGCACAGCGTCGCGGCTCAAGGAGGCATTAACGCGGCCCGGGCGCGGAAGGTGGATGGCGATTCGATCGCCCGGTTCGTCACCGACACCGTCAAGGGCGGCGACTTCCGCGGCCGCGAGGCCGACGTGGTGCGGCTAGCCACCGAATCCGTGCGGGTCATCGACCACATGCAGGCTATCGGTGCGCCCTTCGCCCGCGAGTATGGCGGGCAACTGGCCACCCGCAGTTTCGGTGGCGTGCAGGTCTCACGCACCTACTACACCCGTGGACAGACCGGCCAACAGCTTCAGGTGGCCGGTGCCCAGGCTCTCTTGCGTCAGGTGGAGCGCGGCACCGTCACGCTACACACCCGCACCGAGATGCTAGACCTCATCGTCGCCGACGGCCGGGCCCAAGGCATCGTGACCAGGAACCTGGTCACGGGCGAGATCAAGGCTTGGACCGGGCACGCCGTCGTGCTGGCCACAGGAGGCTACGGCTCGGTGTACTTCCACTCGACGCTGGCCATGAATTCCAACGCCACCGCCACCTGGCGGGCTCACCGTCGCGGAGCCTATTTCGCCAGCCCATCGTTTGTGCAGTTCCATCCCACGGCACTGCCGGTTAGCTCTCACTGGCAATCGAAGACCACGCTGATGAGCGAGTCGCTGCGCAACGACGGACGGATCTGGGTGCCCGTCGAGCCAGACGACGGTCGCGCCCCAGGCGATATTCCAGAGAAGGAACGCGACTACTACCTGGAGCGCTGCTATCCGGCCTACGGGAACCTCACCCCGCGCGACATCGCCTCCCGCGCGGCTCGTAATCAGATCGAGGCCGGACGCGGGGTGGGGCCGCTGAAGAATTCGGTCTACCTGGATTTCCGCGACGCCATCGAGAGGCTTGGCAGGAAGAGGATCGAGGAGCGCTACGGCAACCTGTTCGAGATGTACTTCGACGCCACCGGCGAGGATCCGTACACGGTGCCGATGCGGATCGCGCCCGGAGCGCATTTCACCATGGGTGGGCTGTGGAGCGATTACAACCAGATGACCTCCATTCCAGGACTGTTTGTCGGGGGAGAAGCAGGCAACAACTATCACGGCGCCAACAGGCTGGGCGCCAACTCGCTGCTGAGCGCCTGCGTGGACGGCTGGTTCACGCTGCCGCTGTCGGTGCCCAACTATCTGGCCGGGTTTGTCGGGAAACCGACCTTGGGGCTCGGCGCACCCGAGGTGCGGGAGGCACTCAACGCCGTGGCCACCCGGGTCGATGCCCTGGCCGGGAACCGGGGCAGCATCCGTCCCGCCACCTTCCACCGCAGGCTCGGGGAGATCTTGTACCGGGGATGCGGCGTGTCGCGCACCCGGGCCGGTTTGGCGCGGGCACTGGACGAGGTGCGCGCGTTGCGTGAGGAGTTCTGGCGCGACGTACTCGTGGCGGGCGAACCGAACCGGCTCAACCAGGAACTCGAGAAGGCCGGGAGGGTGGCCGACTTCTTGGAACTGGCCGAACTCATGATCGTCGACGCGCTGGACCGGGAGGAGTCTTGCGGAGCGCACTTCCGCGAGGAATACGCCACCGAGGATGGCGAGGCTCGCCGCGACGACAGTCGCTGGTGCAACGTCTCAGCCTGGGCCACGCAACCCAGCGGGCGACACATCAAACACGTCGAGCCGCTGGAGTTCGCTCTAGTGCCGCTGCAGGTGAGGAACTACAAATGAGGGTTGAACTCGAGATCTGGAGGCAGGACGGCCCCGAGGATTCGGGCCGGTTCGAGACCCACGTCGTGGACGATGCCACTCCCGAGATGAGCCTGCTGGAGCTGCTGGATCGGCTCAACGACCAGTTGTGCGAGCAGGGTGCCGATCCCGTGGCATTCGAGTCGGATTGCCGCGAGGGCGTATGCGGGGCGTGTGGGGTCACCGTCGACGACGTGCCCCACGGCCCCGTCCGCAACACGCCCTCGTGCCGGCAACACCTGCGCGCGTTCGGCGAGGTCCAAGCCCTTCGCATCGAGCCGCTGCGCAGCGCCGCGTTCCCCGTGGTGCGCGACCTCGTGGTTGACCGTT
>JBHADA010000015.1:0-12721 GCA_041854805.1 Arachnia sp. | reverse complement strand
GGTGTCGTCGTCGCCTGACCCGTCGGTGTCGCCGTCGCCTGAGCCGTCGGTGTCGTCGTCGCCTGAGCCGTCGGTGTCGTCGTCGCCTGAGCCGTCGGAGTCGCCGTCGCCCGAACCGTCGCCGACTTCGCCCACTCAGTCCCCAAGGCCGTCCGCCTCGCCGACCCCAGGGATCTCCCTGGAGCCGACCGCGTCCCCATCGCCGCCGTGGAACCCGAGCCAAGGGCCGACCCCGTCGCCCGGGCCCACTCCGGCGCCGACGTTGACTCCATCGCCGGGCCGGAGCGCCGATATGCCACGCCCAGAGCGCCCCGGACTCCCGCGCACAGGCGGCGATCCCGAAGGTCCCTGGGCCAGCGCGCTCCTCATCGCCCTCGCGGCCGGGGCTGTGAGCATCCGGACTGGGCGGGCACGTCGGCGCAACAGGGGATAGGGCTCGAATACCTGCCGGGTCGTAGCCTCGCGAGGAACCCCGTGACGGGGTGAAGCCGCCTGTCGCGGAAGCAAGAGCGAGTCCAAATGCTTCGGGGTCCACGGGGGGAAGCCCCCTGCGACGTGTCGCGACCTGGGCGACCACGCCTACTAAGGGTCTCTACACGCTGGCCGCTCCGCGTCCAGTTACTCGACCAGCAGGGCTTTCCTCACGAAAAGAACGCCTACCCGGCCCAGCGACTCGGAGTCGTTTCAGCATCACGGGCCTGCCCACAAGCCGCTGACGATTAAGCGGCGACGAGGGCTTCCCAACACGCCCTTTCCCTGCCAAGATTGGCTACTTCGACTCCGCGACGCTGCCGTCGCTGCAAGCAGGGAGGGCCATGCAGGCCAGCGTGACTCAGGAAGTGGTGTGGGCGCTCGACGCGCGCCTCGACGCGCCGGTTCGACGCGCCCTCGAGGACTTGGCGCGGGACTGGCGCCACGTCTTCTCGGCCGCCCCCATCGTTGGGGAGGTGCGTCCCGGCGCCGAGCCGATCCTGGCCGTGGGCCCTGGCCCCGTCGAGGAACTGACTGGGCACCGCGGCGTCTTCGCGCCCGAGGAACACGAGGTTGTGCTGCGGTCCGGCCGCGGCCTGGCTGAGGGGCGTCGTGTACTCTGCGTCGACGGCGGCGGGCCCCGCGGCCTCATCTACGCCATCTACGCCGTCAGCGAGCGGGTGCTCGGAATCGACCCCTTCTGGTTTTGGACCGACCAGGAGCTAGCGCCGCGGACAGAGATCAAACTGGAGCACGGCTTTGCTTTCCGCAGGACCGCCCCGAGGTTTCGCTGGCGAGGATGGTTCGTTGACGACAAGGAACTCCTCACGGCGTGGGCGCCCAGCCGCCAATCGGCCCACGGCGTCTCGCTGGATGCCTGGGACGCGGTGTTCGAGACGTTGCTGCGCGTGGGGGGCAACGTCGTCGTGCCCGGTGCCTACGTCTTTCCTGACGAGCCTCAACTGGCGCTCGCGTCCGCGCGCGGTCTGGCGATTGGGCAGCATCGCGATGCCCCGCTCGGGCTGTCGAAGGAACGCTGGCCCAGCCAATTCCCCATATCCTGGCAGCGCAACCGCGGCCTGCTCACCGATGCCTGGCGCGAGAGCATAGCCGCGTTCGGAGACCAAGAGGTGGTGTGGACCGTCGGCCTGTGCGGCACCCCTGGACAGCCCTTCCAGGTGGACGGGGACCTCGACCATGCGGGGCGCGCCGATGTGTTCACCACCGTCCTCGCCAAACAGGTCGACCTGGTGCGCCAGACCCGCCCCGGCGACGACATCGTCTTCGACCTGCGGATGGATGGGGTGGAGCTGGCCGAGGCTCCCCACGTCGCATTGCCCCAAGGCGTCATCCCCATCTGGGCCGACGACGGCCATGGCAGGTTGCGCGACACCAGCCTCGCGCCGGGGCAGGGCGTCGACTATCACGTGGCCCTCACCGATGAGGTGGCCTCGCAGCTCACGGAGATGGTGCACCCCGCGCTCATTCAAGCCGAACTCGGACGAGCCGCGGCCGCGGGCAGCACCGAATACCTCATGCTCGACGTGTCGGACGTGCGCAACCACGCCCTGACTTCCCAATTCGCGATGCGGTTGGCCTGGGATTCGGAAGTGGACGTCGAGGGCCTCTGGCTAGCTTGGGCCGCCCGGTATGCCGGGGACCATGCGGTCTCGTTCAAGGCGCTGTGGCAGCGCTACTTCGAGACGCTGTGGACCTTCCGCGACGGCAGGCCCGAACGCCCACGCGACATGGGATACCACCGGATGGCCCGCTCGATCCTGCGCGCCGCCGCCGAGACTTCGCTCGATGGCGACTTCCCGGTCTTCCGCCCGAGCCTGCACTACGCCGTCGCCCACCCGAGCAGCGGGCATCGCACTTGGCGCTCATTCATCGAACGCACTGCGCGCGGCGCCGAGGCGGTGCAGCCCACACTCGACGCCTTGCTCGCCGATGCCGACGCGTTCCTGGGCAGGATCGCTCCCCACCGGCGTGGCTTCGTGCACGACCATCTCCTCACCCATGTGGCGCTCCACGCGGAGGGCAACCGGATGCTTGGTGCGGTGGCGCGGGCGGTGCTTCACGGGGAGTCGCCATCGGCGCGGGCCGAACTCGTCGCTGCCCGGGAACACGCCCTCGACGGGCTGCGGGTGCTGCGCCGGGGAGAGCGGGGCCGCTGGCAAGACTGGTACCGGGGCGAGCAGTACGTCCGGGCGGGCGACACCCTTGCCATGATCGACGTCCACCTAGACCGGCTGCTGCATGGGCGCCAGCCACACCTCAGGGACGCCCGGTTGGGTGCCCCATGATCGCGAATCGTTACGGCTTTGTTACCAGGAACTGGCCCGGAGCGACCCTGCCATAGTATTAGTTGTTGACGGCAACTAATTGGTGGGCAGAGGCGCTCACCAGGCAACAGCGGGCGGAGCTGCCCGCGGAAGGGAACCCCACATGAGCATTTCACGTCGTGGCCTCCTGATAGCGTCGGCGGCGGCCGCCGCCACCGGAACCCTCGCGGCCTGCTCCAGCGAAAGGGCCAGTAACAACCCCAGCGGCAGCGGGAGCGCGAGCGGCACTCTCATCGGTATCGCCATGCCCACCAAGAGCCTCGAGCGGTGGAACCGCGACGGTGCCCACCTCGTCGAGCTGCTGGAGAAGGACGGATACAAGACCAGCCTGCAGTACGCCGACAACAAGCAGGAACAGCAGAACAACCAGGTGCAGAACATGATCAACGATGGCGCCAAGGTCGTCGTCATCGCGTCCATCGACGGCACCGCGCTGACCCCTGTGCTGCAGCAGGCGGCCTCGCAGGGCGTCAAGGTCATCGCCTACGACAGGCTCATCAATGGGTCTGAGAACGTCGACTACTACGCCACCTTCGACAACTACAAGGTGGGCCAGTTGCAGGGCCAATACATCCTCGACAACGCCGACAAGTTCAAGGACGCCAGCGGCAAGATCAACCTCGAACCCTTCGCCGGCTCGCCCGACGACAACAACGCCAAGTTCTTCTTCTCCGGTGCCTGGGACCTCGTCGGCCCCAAGGTGGCCAGCGGCGAGTTCACTGTCCCCTCCGGCAAGGCCCCCAAGAGCAACGACCAGTGGGCCTCCATCGGTGTGCCCGAATGGAAGTCCACCACCGCACAGTCCGAGATGGAAAACCGGCTCAACTCGTTCTACTCGGGCAAGAAGGTCAGCATCGTCTTGTCGCCCAACGACTCGCTGGCGCTGGGCATCGAGCAGGCCATGGAGGGCGCGGGCTACAAGGTGGGTACTGACTGGCCGTTGATCACAGGCCAGGACGCGGACCTCGCTAACGTCAAGGCCATGCTGGAGGGCAAACAAGCCATGACCGTGTGGAAAGACACCCGAAAACTCGGTGAACAAGTGGCCAAGATGGTGTCCCAGGTGGTCTCCGGGAAGACGGTCGAGGTCAACGACGAGAAGACCTACGACAACGGCAAGAAGGTGGTGCCCACCTACCTCGTCGAGCCCGAGGTGGTCACCAAGGACGAGGTGAAGACCAAGCTGGTCGATTCCGGCTTCTACACCGCCAAGGAACTCGGCCTCTGATCGCGATCCCATCGGCGGCGCCGGACCCCCGGCGTCGCCGGCGCGGGACGGCCAGAAAGGACACCAGGTGCACACCCCCATTCTCGAGATGCGAGACATCGGCAAGACGTTCGGGCCGGTGCGGGCGCTGAGCGACGTTAACCTGTCCGTCGCGGAAGGCGAGATTCACGCCATTTGCGGAGAGAACGGCGCCGGGAAGTCGACCCTGATGAATGTGCTGTCCGGGCTGTATCCGCACGGCTCATACGAGGGCGAGATCCTCTATCAGGGACGAGAGGCCAGGTTTCGTTCGCTGCGCGACAGCGAGGCCCAGGGCATCGTCATCATCCACCAAGAGTTGGCGCTGTCGCCGTACCTGTCGATCGGGGAGAACATCTTCCTCGGCAACGAACGCTCCCGCGGCGGGATCATCGACTGGAACCAAACCAACGCGGAGGCGCGCGATCTGCTGACGCGGGTGGGGCTGCGGGAGCGGCCCGAGACCCGGGTGATGGACATCGGGGTCGGTAAGCAGCAACTCGTCGAGATCGCCAAGGCGCTGTCCAAGGAAGTGAAACTGCTCATCCTCGACGAGCCCACCGCCGCCCTCAACGACGACGACTCGGCGCACCTCTTGGACCTCATGCGGACCCTCAAGGGGGAGGGGGTGACGCAGATCATCATCTCCCACAAGCTGAACGAGGTCATGGCCATCGCCGACTCGATCACGATCATCCGCGACGGTTCGGTGGTCGAGACCCTCGACAACTCGCCCGACGCGGCCGAGCCCGCCACGGAGAAGCGCATCATTGCGTCGATGGTGGGTCGCCCGCTGGACCATCGCTTTCCGGAGCGGGAACCCAAGATCGGCGACGTGCTGCTGCGCATCGAGGACTGGACGGTGCATCACCCCGAGGACCCGGGCCGGGTCATCGTCGATCACGCCACCTTGGAGGTGCGCGAGGGCGAGGTGGTGGGCATCGCAGGGCTCATGGGGGCGGGACGAACCGAGCTGGCCATGAGCGTGTTTGGGCACCAGTACGGTTCGCGGATCTCGGGGCGCGTGCTCAAACGCGGGGTGCCCATCGCCACCGACACCGTCCGTAAGGCGGTGCTCGGCGGGCTCGCCTATGTCAGCGAGGACCGCAAGAAGTACGGCCTCAACCTCATTGGGGAGATCCGGCACAACATCAGCGCCGCCGCGCTGAGCAGCATCAGCCGCGCCGGGGTCATCGACCTGCGCAAGGAGAACGCCGTCGCTAAGGAGTATCGCGCCAAGATGCGGATCCGCTCAGCGTCGGTGGAGCAGATCGTCGGCAACCTCTCTGGCGGCAATCAGCAGAAGGTGGTGCTGAGCAAATGGATGTTCTCGGACCCGGAGGTGCTGATCCTCGACGAGCCCACCCGAGGTATCGACGTTGGCGCCAAGTATGAGATCTATCAGATCATCAACGAATTGGCTGCGACCGGGCGCGGCATCATCGTCATTTCGTCGGAGCTGCCCGAGTTGTTGGGCATCTGTGACCGCATCTACGCCCTGAGTGAGGGCAGGATCACCGGCGAACAGCCGGGCAACGAGGCGACGCAGACGTCGCTGATGGAACTCATGACTCTGGAGGCACGCGCATGACCAGCATGGCGGAATCGGGCACCGACGCCCCCACCCGCACCGCATTGAACCTCGGGGGAGGGCTGCGGCAATACGGCATCTTCGCCGCGCTCATCCTCATCGTGATCCTGTTTCAGGTGCTCACGGGAGGCAGGCTGCTGCAGCCCAACAACATCACGAGCTTGGTGCAGCAGAACGCGTACGTGTTCATCCTCGCCGTCGGCATGCTGATGATCATCGTCGCCGGGCACATCGACCTGTCGGTCGGCTCGGTGGTGGGAGCCGTGGGCGGTGTGATGGGCGTCCTCATGGCGGACTATGGAGCCAACACCTGGACGGCGGTGGCGGTCGCGCTGTTGATTGGAGCGCTGATTGGTGCCTGGCAAGGCATGTGGGTGGCCTTCGTCGGTGTGCCGGCGTTCATCGTGACGCTCGGCGGCATGCTCATCTTTAAGGGCGTGGCCAACGTGCTGGTGGGCTTCACGCGCGCGGGCTTCGACTCCGACTTCCTCGCCATCTCCAACGGCGGCGTGGCGGGTCTGGCGGGCTTCGTCGGCCAGTTCGACGCGCTGACGCTCATCGTGGGTGCCGTGGGGATCGCTGCCTTGGTCATCAGCACCCTGAGGAGGCGAATGATCAGCGTCAAGCGCGGACTCGAGGTGGAGCCGCTGTGGCTAGTGGGCGCGAAGTTGGCTGGGGTGTCGCTGCTGCTGGGCCTAGCCACCTACTGGGTGGCGCTGAGTGCCCTGGGCCTGCCATACGTGCTCATCATTGTCGGCGTCGTGATCCTGCTGTACGCCTGGCTCATGGGCAATACCGTGTTCGGTCGCCACGTCTACGCCATCGGCGGCAACTTGGCAGCGGCCAAACTGTCGGGCATCAACACCAAGAAGGTGAACTTCTGGCTGTTCGTCAACATGGGCCTGCTGTGTGGCTTGGCGGCGGTTGTCGTCACGTCCCGCGCCGGCGCGGCGACGGCCCAGGCGGGGCAGAGCTATGAACTCGACGCCATCGCGGCCTGTTTCATCGGTGGCGCCGCGGTGACCGGCGGCATCGGCCGGGTGGCGGGCGCCATCGTCGGTGCCCTCATCATGGGCGTGCTCAACATGGGCCTGTCGATCATGGGCGTGGATCCGTCGTGGCAGTTCATCATCAAGGGCCTAGTGCTTGTGGTAGCGGTGGCTTTCGACCTGCTCAACCGCCGCGCCCGGACGTAATTGCCGAGCGCGGCTGGCCAAGACAGGGGTTTGGCCTTCCGGGTTTTCCCCGGAGAGTCCCCTGGGTTTCCTACGCTGCCCGTTAGTATCCGCCGGTCGCATTTAGGCTCTGGCCATGTTTGAGCAAATCCCTCTCCGTCAAGCATGGCCACGCGTCCTGGGGGCATGTTGCCTCTGTCTAGTGTTGTGGTGTCTCACCCCGAACATGTTTGGGGAACGCCACCTGCTTCACCGCGTCATATCTGACGAGTACACGCAACTGGTAGTGGAGTTGGTGGTGACTTGCTGCGCGGCGGCCATCTTGTTGCTGCTCGTCAAGGATTCCCGTCAGGTGCTGGGCCTGGATAGGTCGATTCGGTGGTGGTATGCCTTACCCATCGTGTTGGCGGTCAGTGTTCCCTTCCACTACCACTGGTCGATGCCGATGGCGCTCTACATTGTCTTTAGTGCGGTATCCGTGTTCTGGCAGCAGTTCGTGACCTTCGGGCTTCTCCAGACGTCACTGTGTAACTGGTTGTCTGCTCGCTGGTCAGTGACTCTCACCGTCGTCATGTTTTATGCCGCGCACGCCGTGCTGCTGCCGAAGTTCAGACAACTCAGCCCAGCAGGGTTGGGATGGGCGGCTTTCGTCATTATCACGGGCATCGTGTGCGCGCTGTTGAGGGAGGAGACCGGAGCCATCGTGATCGGCTTAGCCTTGCACCTAAGTTTCTACTACCTCACCAGTTAGTGACGTGTCTCTCGGTGCCGGGATGAAACGCAAGGACTTGCCGTCCGTGGCGTACTGGGCCGTGACGGTCGTGAGGAGGCTCACCTTGAGGCGGCGCCCCAGGTGAGCCCCTGCTCAACCGCCGCGCCTAGACGCGATCGCCGAGCGGTGCGTTCCCCGCTGCTGACGTGGGAGGATGGCCCGCATGGCCGGATTCCTCATCGCCGGGACGTCGTCGGACGCCGGGAAGTCTCTCATCACGGCGGGGCTGTGCCGCGCAGCACGCCGCCGAGGCATCGACGTGGCACCGTTCAAGGCTCAGAACATGAGCAACAACTCCATGGTGTGCGCCGACGGGGCCGAGATCGGCCGCGCCCAGTACCTGCAGGCCATCGCCGCCGGGGTGGAACCTAATTCTGCGATGAATCCGGTGCTGCTCAAGCCCGGCACCGACCGCCGCTCCTTCGTCGTGTTGCGCGGCCAGCCGGGAGGGGTGCTGGAGGCCGGCGAGTACGCCACCGGACGCCGCCACCTGGCCGAGGCCGCCCACGCCGCCTACCGGGAACTCGCCGCTGCGCACGACCTAGTCATCTGCGAGGGTGCCGGTTCGCCAGCCGAAATCAACCTCCGCCACGGCGACTACACCAACATGGGTCTGGCAAGGGAGTTCGGCCTTCCCGTGGTGATCGTCGGCGACATCGACCGCGGCGGCGTCCTCGCCTCGCTGTACGGCACCTGGGCACTGCTCGACGACGCTGACCGGGCCCTGCTTGCCGGCTACCTCATCAACAAGTTCCGTGGCGACTCGGCCGTGCTCGCGCCCGGTCTCGACGAGATCACCCGCCGCACCGGCATGCGTTCCTTCGGGGTGGTGCCCTGGCTGCCCGGCATGTGGATTGACGGTGAGGATGCCCTAGAGGTGGGGCGCTGGCGTGGCGAGGCCCGCGGCGGAGCGCTACGGGTGGCAGTGGTCCGGTTGCCGCGTATCTCCAACGCCACCGACGTGGAGGCACTGGCCGGTGAACCCGGCGTCGACGTGCGCGTCACCATCGACCCGGCCGAGGTCGCCGCTGCCGACATCGCGGTGCTGCCCGGCTCCCGGTCGACGCTGTCGGACCTGGCCTGGCTCCGCGACACGGGAATCGCGCGGGCCATCATCGAGCGCGCCCAGGAGGGACGTCCCGTGCTAGGCGTCTGCGGAGGGTTTCAGATGCTGACCCGCGGCATCGTCGATCCCGTCGAGGCCGGCCACCCAGACCCCGTGCCCGGGCTGGGCTTGCTCCCCGCCGACACCCGTTTCCACGCCGAGAAACGCCTGGGCACTCCGTCCGGAACGTGGCGCGGCGAGCCCGTCACCGGCTATGTCATTCACCACGGCAGGGTCGCGGTGGACGACGGGCATGAGCGATTTCTCGACGGTGTGCGCGTCGGCAACACCTACGGCACCATGTGGCATGGGGCCCTGGAGACCGACGGATTCCGCCGTGCCTGGCTCGCCGAGGTCGCTGCCGCGGCAGGGGTGGAGTGGGCCCCCGCCGACGCTCCCGGCTTCGCGGCCCGCCGCGAGCAGATGCTTGAGTCGGTGGCGGACGCGCTGGAGGCCCACGCCGACGTCGAGGCCCTGCTCGGCTTGGGCTAGTGAGAGCCAGGTGCCAACCCGCGAGGGCGATCCTCGGCCTGGCGCGCTACCGTTGTGCCGCACTGAAAGAAGGAGCCACATGCCTGAATTGACCCCTGGCACCGTCGTGCTCGTCGGCGGCGGCCCGGGCGACCCCGGTCTCATGACCGTGGCCGGCCTCCAGGCCATTCGCGAGGCCGACGTCATCGTCCATGACCGCCTCGGGGCCCTCGACTGCCTGGCCGAGGCCCGAGACGACGCCGAGATCATCCCCGTCGGGAAGGTCCCTCGCGGCCATTACACGCCGCAGGAGGAGATCAACCGCCTCCTCATTGAGCACGCCCAAGCGGGCAAGCGCGTCGTCCGCCTCAAGGGCGGCGACCCCTATCTCTTCGGCCGCGGCGGCGAGGAACACCTCGCCTGCCTCGACGCGGGGGTGCCCGTCGAGGTCATCCCCGGCATCACTTCGGCCGTCTCGGTGCCCGCCCTGGCGGGTATCCCTGTCACGCACCGAGGCACCACGCAGGGTTTCGTGGCCGTGTCCGGGCATGTGCCGCCGGGCGACGAGCGCAGCGACATCGACTGGGCCGCGCTGGCACAGACCCGGCTGACCATCGTCGTGCTCATGGGTGTGCACAATCTGCCGCACATCGCCGCCGAGCTGATCGCGCAAGGCCTGCCCGCCCACACCCCGTCCGCCATCATCGCCGACGGCTCCACGCCGCGTCAGGTGGTGGTGCGTGCCCCGCTCGACTCGATCGCTGCGGCCGCCGCGGAGAACGGCATCGAACCACCAGCCATCACCGTGATCGGCGAGGTCGCCGATCTCAACCTCATTGCCTGAAAGGACCCGCATGTCGCTGCTGGAGAACATCCTCGCCTCCATCGTCCCGGTATCCGAGGAGGCCCGCGCCGAGGCCGAGGACCGCCAGAACCAGCTCACTAAGCCGCCTGGCAGCCTCGGCCAGTTGGAGGCCCTGGGGATCCGGCTGGCCGCCATCGCAGGCGAATGCCCGCCGCCCATTCCCGAGCCCGCCGTCGTGGGGCTGTTCGCCGGCGATCACGGCGTCTGCGCCCAAGGCGTGACCCCCTGGCCGCAAGAGGTCACCGTGCAGATGCTGCTCAACATCGCCTCCGGCGGGGCCGCCATCAATGCGCTGTCGCGGCAGGCCGGCGCCACAGTCCAGGTCACCGATGTGGGTGTGGCCAGCGGCTACCCGTCCCACGACGGCGTGCGCACCCGCAACGTCGCCAAGGGCACCGCCGACTTCACCGAGGGCCCGGCCATGACGCTCGACCAGGCCCGTGCTGCCGTCGAGGTGGGTATCGAGGCGGCGTTCGAGGCCATCGACGGGGGAGCCCGCTGCCTGCTCACGGGCGAGATGGGCATCGGCAACACCACCCCGTCCAGCGCGCTGATCGCCGTGTTCACCGGGCGCTCCGTCGCCGACGTCACCGGCCGCGGCGCCGGTGCCGACGATGACATGCTGAGCCGCAAGGTGGCCGTCATCGAGCAGGCCCTCGCTCTTCACCAGCCCAAGGCCGACGACGCCCTCGCTGCGCTGGCCGCCGTCGGTGGCTTGGAGCAGGCAGCGCTGGCCGGATTCATCCTCGGTGGCGCCGCCCGCCGCGTGCCCGTCATCCTGGATGGGGTCATCGCGTGCTCTGCGGCGCTGGTGGCCGTGGCCCTTAGTGAGGAGGTGCGCGGCTACCTCATCTCTGGTCACGCCGGGGCCGAGCCAGGTATCCGCGCGGCCGTCGAAGCTCTGGGCCTGCGCCCGCTGGTGGACCTCGACCTGCGCCTCGGAGAGGGTTCCGGCGCCGCCGTCGCGCTGCCCACGGTGCAGGCGGCGGCCCGGATCATGCGCGAGATGGCCACGTTCGCCGACGTCGGAATCGCGGCTGGCTAATGGAGTTCGCGGTGCGCATCGACCCCTCGGACGAGGCGTCCCAGGAACTGCTGGACCGGCTCGCGGAGCGGGCCGAGGTGCGTCCCATGACGCACGGACCCGGCACCGCGCTGGTGTTGGGCGGCGCGCGTTCGGGCAAGTCGGCCTGGGCGGAGGCCCAGATGGAGGGCGTGGAACTGGTCGACTATGTCGCCACCGCCGAGCGGTTCGAGGGCGACGCCGAATGGGAGCACCGCATCGCGACGCACCGGGCACGGCGCCCCGCGCGATGGCGCACCGTCGAGACCGCCGACCTGGAGGCTGTACTGGCTGAGAGCGACGAGGCAGCCGTACTCATCGACTGTGCCGCGTTGTGGCTGACACGCGTGCTCACCGACGCGGGGGCGTGGGACGAGGCACCCGGCTGGCGTGAGCGCGTCGAGCGGCGGGTAGCCGCCTTGGTGGCGGCCTTTGAAGCCACTCAGCGCAACGTCATCATCGTCAGCAACGAGGTGGGCTCCGGCGTGGTGCCGGAGTACGCCTCGGGCCGCATCTATCGTGACGAGTTGGGCAGGCTGAATGCCCGGCTGGCCGGCGTCGTCGACGAGGTGTGGCTGAGTACGGCCGGGATTACGCGGCGGATCAAATGAGGGCCTTCCTCGCGGCCCTCGGGCTGTTCACCGTCATCCCGGCGCCGCCAGTGCTGGAGGTGGACCGCGGCGTGGCTCGCCGAGCCATGTTGGCCTTCCCGTGGCTCGGGCTGCTGCTGGGAGCGGTGGCGGGGGCCGCGCTGTTTGGTGTTGCGGCGGTGGGGGCGTCGCCACTGCTCGGGGCCGGGGTCGCGCTGGCGCTGCTGGCCGCGTTTACCGGCGCGCTGCATCTGGACGGGGTGGCCGACACCGCGGACGGGCTCGGTTCACGCAAGCCGGCGCCTGACGCGCTGGCCATCATGCGCCGCTCCGATATCGGCCCCATGGGCGTGGTGACCTTGGTGTTCGTTTTATTGCTTGGGGTGGCGACGCTGGCATCGTTGCCTCCCATCCAGGCTTGGGCGGCCGTGGCGGTGGGCGCGATGCTGGCTCGGACCGCCGTCGTCCTGGCGACGGTGCCGGAGGCCTCGGCGCGTACGCAGGGGTTCGGTGCGCTGTTCGTCGGGGTGACCTCCCAGGTGGCGGCCGCGTTCACCGTCATCCTCGTGATGCTCGTGGCGATAGGGGTGGGCTGGACGATCGCCGACCCGATGGGAGGCGCCGCCTTCGCGCTGGGCGCGGGAACATCGCTGGGTGTCGCCTGGGGTTGGGCTGCGCATCTGCGTCGCCGGTTGGGCGGCTACACCGGCGACACCTTCGGGTCGATCATCGAGGTGACCCAATTGGTGTTCTGGCTGGTGGTGACCTTGGGGTTGAGCATCCAATGAACCGTGGACCGGCAGAGACCCCACCGACGCGAAAAACCCCGAGGCTCAGCGCTCGGGGCTTGAAACTGGCGGAGGATACGAGATTCGAACTCGTGAGGGCGTGAACCCAACCCGCTTTCCAAGCGAGCGCCATAGGCCTCTAGGCGAATCCTCCGGGCGGAACACTACCGGAGCCTGCCGGACGCGCTCAAGTCGGCTGGCGTCCCCCTCCCCGTGACAGGCGGCTACGCCGCGTCGCG
>JBHADA010000014.1:0-22574 GCA_041854805.1 Arachnia sp. | reverse complement strand
CAGGATGAGTGGGTTGGTGTGGGGTCCTGGGCTGGGAGGTCGGCCCAGGGTTTGGGTGTGGTTGGGGTGGTGTCTTGCGGTTCTGGGTCGGCGGTGTAGGTCGTGATGGTGGCCCAGGGTTTGGGTGTGGTTGGTGTGGGGTCCTGGCCGGGGAGGACGGCCCAGGGTTTGGGTGTGGTTGGGGTGGTGTCTTGCGGTTCTGGGTCGGCGGTGTAGGTCGTGATGGTGGCCCAGGGTTTGGGTGTGGTTGGGGTGGCGTCGGGGGCTGGGGTGCTGTCCCAGGGGTCGGCTGCGCGGGACGCGGAGGGCAACGAGGCCGAATGGGTTGACTCGCTGGAGCGGGCTGGGGGATTGGGGCGCGAATTTGGTTCGCTGGCGGGAGCCGGTGAACTAGCCCGGCGACCCGGTGAGGCTGCGCGGCTTGGGCTCCAGGGATCGTGATCCGCGTGCCCTGGGGCGGCGTGGGAGGCGCTCGGTGTTGCCCCCCTGGGGCTACTGGTGCGGCTTGGGCCTTCCGTATACGGGGAGCCAAAAGCGCCTGCACTGCGGCGGCCGAGTTGATGGTCATCATCAAAGGCGGGGAGCCCGTGGCCCACCGCACGGCGCGGATTATCGTCGCTCATGTCGCCTCCTCCCGGGGTAGTTTAGCTGGGGCATCCCATAGGGCATCAGCCGTTACGAGTCAGAGTGAGCGCCGAGTGCGATGTGCCTCGTCGTTTGCTCGGTCAGGGGAGCCTCGGCTACGCTGAGCGAGCACTGGAGGTGTCGCCTAGTACGGTCTATGGCGCCCGCCTGCTAAGCGGGTTTGGGGCTCAACCCCATCGCGGGTTCAAATCCCGCCACCTCCGCCAGATGCCGCTTACTCGAACCCTCGGTGACAACACCGGGGGTTCGTTGCCTTCTCAACACGCTTGGGATCCTGCGCATGACGAATGGCTCCTTATGAACCATGCCCGACCTCATGAATCCAATGCCCGACCTCGTGCACTTGGGCAGAGGTAGATGTCTGGACCTGCGGATGCCGCGCACCGGATCTGGGTTTGGTCGTCGACAGGCTAGGCGACACTAGGGTTTGCCGTATGCCTGGTATCACGGACCTCGACGAGTTGCTCGCCACTTTGCGGCCGAGCATTCGTCGTGGGGAGTTTGTCTTTGTCGCTGGTGGTGACATCGTCGAGCCGGAGGCCATGGTGCGCGAGCGCGAGGGGCGAGGCTTCGTCGTCGAACGCGCAGTGGCCGACGCCCAGGGCCTCGCGTACGACGCGGTGTTCGCCTGGATCACCCTGGAGGTCTATTCCTCGGTCCAGGCGGTCGGGTTGACGGCGGCGGTAGCCACGGCGCTCGCCGGCGAATCGATCGCCTGTAACGTCCTTGCCGGTTTCCACCACGATCACCTGCTCGTGCCCCTTGACCGGGCGGACGACGCTATGGCGGCCCTGCACAGGCTCTCATCCGGTGGTTGTCGGGGCTCGTCGTAGGCTCGTTTTGCCGAGAGGCGCCGGCTCCGCGTATAGTTGGGTCTCGCCCAGCGCTCGTGGCTCAACGGATAGAGCATCTGACTACGGATCAGAAGGTTGGGGGTTCGAATCCCTCCGAGCGCGCCACCCCCCTCGGGGATCCCAAACCATCATTGACTCGGCTAGCGACCCTTGCCCTCCAAGAAGAGTGCCCACCAGGGCCAGGGCTCGACCAGCGGATGTCTTCTGGATCAGTAGCCCCTTGGATAACCCACACAGCCAGGTGCCCGCGGACCTTAATTGCATAAGACGCCTGAAAACTTGGGTGTGTCGAGTTAGGGTCGGAACCCAACCCTCGAAGGCGAGGAGGAGCGATGACTCACACCTTCCCGCGGCGCACGGCGCTGACGGCCTCAGGGGCCGCCATCGCGAGCCTCGTGGCCTGCGCCGCCCCCAACCCGGGCGAGGTGAATGCCAAGCCCGTCATCCCCGCGTCCGACGGCCCAGTCACCCTCACTTATTGGGCCTGGCTCAAGGACCTGAACAAGGTGTGCGCCCTGTTCAACGCCACCCAAGACCGGATCCGGGTCGAGGCCACATGGATTCCCGGCGGCAACAACGGCGGCTACGCCAAGATCCTGTCTGCGGTGGCCGCCGGGGGAGGGCCGGACATTGCCCAGGTGGAGTTGCGCAACCTGCCCGAATTCGCACTGGCCGGGGCGCTGGTGGACCTCACCCGCTACGGTTTCGGCGCTAACGAAGACGCCTTCGACCCTGGGGCCATCAACCAGGCGAAGGTGGGCGAGTCAGTCTGGGGAGTGCCGCAAGACACCGGCCCAGCCGCCATGTTTTACAACCGGGAGGTGCTGGAAGGCGAACTCGGTCTCACCCCGCCGGCCACATGGGACCAGTTCCGCGAGACCTGCGGCGCCGTCAAGGACTCTGGGAGAAGCCTCATCACCCTCGACCCGTCGGATGGTTCCTTCCTGGTGATGTGGGCTATGCAGACCGGTGCCGTGTGGTTCCGGCCCGACGGCGACGGGTGGATCGTCAACCTGACCGACGACGCGTCGCTGGGACTGGCCGCGTACTGGGACGAGATCTTGGATCAGCGGCTCATCGGCACTGGTTATGGCGCCTTCACCACGCCCTGGATGGCGGCCGCTGGTGACGGCAAGGTGCTGGGCACCGTCAGCGGTTCGTGGAGCGACGCGCTTGTCCAGTCTGTGCCCGGCGGCTCCGGAAAGTGGGCCGTCGCGCCCATGCCCGCCTGGCCCGCAGGCGTCGCCTCCGGAGGACACGGTGGCTCCTCCGCGGCTATCTTGTCGACGAGCGAACACCCTGCCGAGGCACTCGAGTTCCTCATCTGGATGTGCACCTCACACGAGGGGATCGACGCCATGATCGAGCATTGCGGCATCGGATGGTCGCCAGCAGCCGACTACATCGGCAAGACCCGACAGCAGCCGTCTGAGTTCTTCTCCGGGCAGAACTACAACGAAAAGGTCATCGTGCCCATGGCGGCTGGGCAAAACCTCGAATGGACGTGGGCCCCACTCATGCAGCGCGCCATGGCGCTCCTCGGGGACGGCATGACGAGGGCGGTGAGCGGCGAGACACCTCTGGTCGACATGCTGGGCGAGGCGCAGCGCCAGATCGTCGGCATCATGCGGGGCATGGGCCTCAAAGCGGAGGAGGGACGATGAAATCAAAGAGTGCGCCCTGGATTCTGCTGGCCCCTTTCCTCGTGGTCTTCATCGGTACTGTCATCGTGCCCATCGGCATGGCCGTGGGCTACTCGTTCAGCCGGGTGGAGCGCTCCGGTCTGCTCGGCGAAGACGGCGTGACGAGTACCTTCGCCGGCCTGCAGAACTACGCGGCCGCCTTGGCCAACGCGAATTTCATGGCCTCCATCGGCAGAGTGTTGCTGTTTGGAGTGGTGCAGGTCACCGTCATGATCGTGGCTGCCACCGTCTTGGCGTTGCTGCTGGAAAGTGTTCACGCCCGCTGGCCCGGATTCTTCCGAGCAACCTATTTCATGCCTTACGGCATCCCTGGCGTCATTGCCGCCATCTTGTGGTCGTTCCTCTACATCCCGGGGCTCAGCCCTATCGTCGACGTGTTTGGGTTAGTGGGTATCGAGGTGGACTTCCTCGCCCCCGAGATGGTGCTGTGGTCCATCGCCAACATCGTCACCTGGACCTACACCGGCTACAACATGCTCATCATCATCGCCCAGCTCAAGTCGATTCCGTCAGACCTGTACGAGGCGGCTCGGATCGACGGGGCCAGCGCGTGGAACGTGATCAAAGACATCCAACTGCCCCTCATCCGCCCGGCCCTGATGCTGACGATCATCTTCTCCATCATCGGCACGTTGCAGCTTTTCGCAGAGCCGCGGCTGCTCATGACCATGAGCGCCGGGATCACCTCTGAGTACACGCCGAACATGACGGCCTACGCCTTCGCTTTCCAATACAACGACATCGGCATGGCTGCCGCGCAGGCCGTCATCATCGCGCTCTCGGCCTTCGTCCTATCAGCTATCGCTCTTGGCATCTCACAGTGGAGGGGACGTCGATGAACGCCAAGAAAACCGCCCGCATCGACGAACGTGCCGGTGCCCGTGCCGCCGGGCGAAAGCCTGCCATCACCGTCATCATCACCGCGCTGCTGGCCTTGGTAGCGATCTATTTCCTCGTGCCCGTCTACTGGGTCATTGTCAACGCCACCAAGAGCACTGACGACCTCTTCGGCACCAATGGGTTCTGGTTCGGCGAAAGGATCCAGTTGCTCGAGAACCTTGGCGCGGTGCTGACGGCCAACGACGGCATCTTTCCCCGCTGGGCGCTCAATTCACTGCTGTACTCGGGTGTCGGCTCGGTGTTGGCCACCTACTTCGCCGTCGCGGGAGGCTATGCACTGGCCAAGTATCGGTTCCCAGGCAGGCGAATCGTCTACGCCATGGTGCTGGGCGGCGTGCTCGTCCCCGGCACCGCCACCGCGCTGCCGCTGTTCTTCCTGTTCTCCAGCATCGGCATCACCAATACTTACTGGTCCGTGCTGATTCCCTGCCTGGCCAGCCCCTTCGGTTTGTTCCTCGCCTCCATCTATACCACTGCGGCCATCCCGGACGAGGTGCTGGAGGCGGGACGCATCGACGGGCTGGGCGAGCTGGCGATATTCCATCGCATCGCTTTGCCGCAACTCGTGCCGGCGATCATCACCATCGTCTTGTTCCAGTTTGTCGGTATCTGGAACAACTACTTCCTCCCCTTGGTGATGCTGGCCGACGAGTCGCTATACCCGATCACGCTGGGCTTGGACAACTGGCGCGGGCAGACCGACCGTCTCCCCGAGTTCTACCAGTTGACGGTGGGAGGGGCACTGCTGTCGGTGATCCCGTTGGCGGTCCTGATCCTGGTGCTGCAACGCTTCTGGAGAGGCGGCCTCACCGAAGGAGCCGTCAAGGGCTGAACGAATCGACCTGCTCGGGGCCACAGACCGCAGCGCGGGTGAAACAATGGCCGTGTGACAGCTATCTGGGCCCACCGCGGCGCGTCCGCCTACGCGCCGGAGAACACCATGCCAGCCTTCGAACTCGCCATTGAGATGGGGGCCGACGGGATCGAACTCGATGTCCAGCGCACCGCCGACGGACAGGTCGTCGTCATTCACGACGAATCGATTGGCCGTGTCTCCAACGGTGTCGGCAAGGTGGTCGATCTGACCTATCCCGAGTTGCGTCAGGTCGACTTCTCCAACGGATTCGCGGGCCGCCGCAACACGCGGATCCCGCTGCTGCGCGAGGTGCTGGAACTGTGCCAACCCACAGGGGTGACGGTCAACGTCGAACTCAAGAACACCGTCGAGTTGTATCCGGGGCTAGAGAACGACGTGCTGGAGGTCGTCGAAGACGCAGGCATGCGCGATCAAGTGCTGTTCTCGTCGTTCAACCACTTCTCCCTGGCGAATCTGCGCGGCCGGGTGGCGCCTGAGCAGCTTGCCCTCATCTATTCGGACGGTCTGTATAACCCGTGGTGCTATGCGCAGGTCTTCGGCGCCGGCGCCATCCACCCGCATCAGGTGGCGTTGCAGCAACCCAACTTCATGTGGCTGGCGCACGAGGCGGGCATCAAGGTCAACGTGTGGACGGTCAATAGCGACGAGGACGCCATCGCCTTGTCGGCCCTTGGCGTCGATGCCATCATCACCAACTTCCCGGACCGTGTGGGGGAGGCCGTTCGTGGCCCGCTCGCCTGGCATCCCTGACCGTCGCGGATCGGTAGGACGCCGCGGATCGGTAGGCTCATGGCCATGACGAACCCGTTCCGGCCAGAGCAGTGGGAGCCCGTCGCGGGCCTCGATTTCACCGACATCACCTATCACCGGGCCAAGGACGTACCCGCGGTGCGTATCGCCTTCGACCGGCCCGAGGTTCGCAACGCGTTCAGGCCCCACACTGTCGATGAGCTGTACACCGCGCTGGAACACGCGCGCAAATCATCGGATGTGGGCTGTGTGCTCTTGACGGGCAACGGGCCCTCGCCCAAGGACGGCGGCTGGGCGTTCTGCTCCGGCGGCGACCAGCGCATTCGTGGCCGCGCCGGCTACCAGTACGCCGAAGGTGAGACGGCCGCTACCGTCGACGCTGCCAAGCTGGGGCGGCTGCACATCCTGGAGGTACAGCGGCTGATCAGGTTCATGCCGAAGGTGGTGATCGCGCTGGTGAACGGCTGGGCCGCGGGCGGCGGGCACTCGCTGCACGTCGTGGCGGACCTGACGCTGGCATCGCGCGAGCATGCCAAGTTCAAGCAGACCGACGCCGATGTCGGCTCGTTCGACGCGGGCTACGGCTCGGCCTACCTCGCACGCCAGGTGGGGCAGAAGTTCGCCCGGGAGATCTTCTTCCTAGGCGATGTGCACGACGCCGAGGACGCGCATCGGATGGGCATGGTCAACCGCGTCGTCGACCACGAACGCTTGGAGGACGTAGGCCTGGAATGGGCGGCCAAGATCTGCGGCAAGTCACCCACGGCGCAGCGGATGCTGAAGTTCGCATTCAACGCCATCGACGACGGGCTGGTCGGCCAGCAGGTGTTCGCAGGGGAGACCACGCGGCTGGCGTACATGACCGACGAGGCGGTGGAGGGCCGCGACTCGTTCCTTGAGAAGCGCGCCCCCGACTGGTCGAGGTTCCCTTATTACTACTGAGCACAGACCTCACGTCTAGCGTGAGTGGCGCTGGGTGCTCCCGTTGTCGGTTCTCTGGTCTTGAGCCTGATCAGGCGAGCGTCGCCAGGCCAAGCAGCCACAGCGACGCGGCCACCTCCACCAGCCCGATCACCATCGGTCGGCGCTGTGCGCGGGGGAGCCACAATGTGCGGGCCACCAGCGCGACCGCCCACACCAGCCACGGCCAAGCGAGCCAGCCGACACCGACGCCCGCCCCGAGGAAGGCCAAGAGCACGGCGTGGAACCATAGGTTTCGCCGGGCCGAGGAGGGGGCGTTTCGTTCCCGGATCAGGGACTTGACGTGAAAGACGGTGCCGACGAAGTAACCGGTGGTCGCCACCATCGCCGCCACCTCGGGTGGGGTTAGGGGCGCCTCGGCGGTGCCGCGCAGCACCCCCATGAGCAGACATGAGGCGACGACGGTGAGCACTCCGGAGACGAGGGAACGCTCGCGCTTGGTGGCGGCTAGGCGCAGCGAGACGCCAAGCAAGGCAACGTAGAGCGGAGCCCACCACAGCAAGTCCAGGCCGAGCAGCGCCAGCGAACCCAGCCCCGCCGTCGCGGACGCGGCGCCATAGATCAGCAGGGGTGCGCGGAACGCAGCCCGCCGCTTGGCCGGCGACTTGAGCGTCAGCACAGCGGCGTTGAAGGCGAAATAGCCGACCAGCCAGGTCAGCCCGAGCGTGACGTCGCCCCACCCCAGCGGCCGGTGCCGTGCCGCCAGCGACAGGCCGACGACGTAGGGCACCAGCAACATGGCCCACGCCCCGTGCTGTGCGGGCACCCATCCCGTCGGTTTGCTCACCCGGCCAACCTACCCGGCGTCGGCCTCATGAGCCGTGGCGGCTCCGGCCGGTCTACTGGGCCAAGCCGTAGAGGCGGTCCCCGGCGTCGCCAAGCCCCGGCACGATGTAGGCGTGCTCGTTGAGCCGCTCGTCGATGGCTGCCACCACCAGTGTGCAGGGCACCTCGAGGTCCGCCAGGAGCCCCTCCAGCTTGGCCAGTCCTTCTGGAGCCGCCAGGAGGCAGATAGCGGTGATGTCGTCGGCGCCGCGGTCCACGAGGAACTGGATGGCGCCGCCCAAGGAACCGCCGGTGGCCAGCATGGGGTCCAGCACGTAACACTGGCGGCCGGAGAGATCCTGCGGGAGGCGTTCGGCGTAGGTTACCGGCTCCAAGGTCTCCTCGTCGCGGATCATGCCGAGGAAGCCCACCTCGGCCGTCGGCACCAGACGCAGCATGCCGCCGAGCATGCCCAGCCCCGCGCGCAGGATGGGCACGACGAGCGGGGCCGGATCCGCTAGGCGGACGCCGGTGGTGGATGCCACGGGCGTCTCGATCGCCCGGCTTGCGACACGCACGCCGCGGGTGGCCTCGTAGGCCAGCAACGTGACCAGTTCCTCCACCAACTGCCTGAATACAGGCTGCGGAGTCTCCTTGCGACGCAACAGCGTCAGCTTGTGGTCGATGAGGGGATGGCTTGCGAGGCACGTTTTCACGGGCCGTAGCCTACGCCAGGAGGCGCCTTCGGCGGGATGAGTCGTGCTCAGTCGCGCCAGTCGTTGACGAACCTGCGCCGCGCGGCACTAGGATCGGTGGTCAGGGCGAGAGGAGTGGTCATGGACGTTTTCGATGAGGACGCCGAGCCGTTCGACCTCAAGGACGACGAGGCCAGTGATGACGAGGTGGACGACGACTACGACGACCTCGAGGAGGCGACGGAGGACGACGTCGACCTCGTGGTGGCGCTGTATCGCGAGGACGGACGCCCCGTGGCGGTGCCGCTCGACTTCGATCTCGCCAACGACCTCGACGAACTGATCACCCAACTGCGTCGCCTCCCAGGCGACTCGGGGGCCGATGGGTTCGTGTCGGTGGCGGGCGAGTTCTTCGTCATCTGCCGGGTGCGCGGACGGACCGTCGAGGTGCTGCTGTCGGATTACCTGATGGCGGCGGATTGGCCGCTCGCGCGCGACGTCGTTGACTACCTAGGCGAGGAATTCCCCGAGGACGACGACGAGTCGGCGCCGCTGGGAGACCTTGACATGTTCGCGGCCAGCGGGCTTAGCGCTTTCGAGTTGGAGGCCATCGCCACCGACTATGACGAGGACTCCGACCAACTGCTGTCGCGGATCGCGGCGAAGCTGAAGGTGGGGCCACAGTTCGAGGCCGCCGTCGAGGCATTCGACAACTGACCTTGGCGACTCGCTGGCATGAGGCGATGCGCCTCGCTCTCGCCACCGCTGAGGCAGCGGGCGAGCATGGCGACGTGCCCATTGGCGCGGTAGTTCTGGGGGCCGACGGACAGCTCATCGCGGCTGCCGGGAACGAACGCGAACTGTGTGGCGACCCCACTGCCCACGCCGAGGTGGTGGCGTTGCGTCGGGCCGCCGCCCTGGTGGGCGGCTGGAGGTTGAGCGGCTGCACCCTCGTCGTCACGCTGGAACCGTGCACCATGTGCGCCGGAGCGATTGTTGCGGCAAGGGTGGACCGGGTCGTGTTTGGGGCGTTCGACGAAAAGGCGGGGGCGGTGGCGTCGTTGTGGGACGTGGTGCGAGACCCGCGCCTCAACCACCGCCCAGAAGTGGTCTCCGGCGTGCTCAGCCAGGAGTGCGGCGCGCTGCTGGACGACTTCTTTCGCGGCCGTAGGCCCGGCTCCCCGTCATAGCGAGCGGTTCGCGGGCGCGTCGCCGGTGAGATCCGGCTGGGCGCGGCGAAACACGGCCGCGACCGTCATGGCCACGACGCCGAGTAGCGCGCTGACGGCCACGCCGCCCTGGCCACCCGCTGCATCGATGGCGATGCCCGCCAGCGCGGACCCCAAGGCCGCGCCCAGGAGCTGGCCGGTGCCGATCCAGCCGTAGGCCTCGGCGGTGTCGCCAAGGCTAACGCTGCCCGTCGTGATCGACGAGACCGCGGCCAAGGCAGGGGCGATGCCGATACCAGCGATCAACAACGCCACGGACAATGCGACGAAGCCGCTGCTGAGGCTGGCGATGCCAAGCCCCACGACCACCACGAGCAGCCGCAGGGCGAGCGACCAGCGCGTGATCACCCGGTTGCCAACGAGGAGCCCGCCCACCAGGGAGCCGGCCGAACAGATGGCCAAGACGCCCCCGGCCTGGAGGGAGCCCTCGCCGAAAGTGCCCACCATCGAGGCCTCGACGGCGCTGAGCGATGCAATCATGAGCAGCGAGACCGTCACCATGAGCGCCACGGACGAGTTGCGCATCACATTGCCGAAGCGTCGCTCGGTAGGCGGAATACGAAGCGCCCTAACCGACCGGTCGAGCGTGAAGAGCAGACCGCCGATCAGTTGAATGCCCGCCACGGCCAGCAGCGCCGGCCCGGTGCCGAACAGACTGACCAGCAGCGTGATAAGCACGGGGCCGATCACCCAGATGACCTCTTGGAGCGCGGCGTCGAGGCTGAACAGCCCGTTGAGCAGCCGTGGTGGAGCGAGTTGGGGGTACAGGGTGCGCACCGTGGGGATGACGGGTGGGATCGTGGCGCCACCGATGAAGGCGAGGACCAGTTGGGCCAGGAGCGGGAGCGGCACGGCCGCGAAGAGCGTGAAGCTGGTCGCGGAGACTAGGAGGGTGACTAACAGCACCCGGGTGGTGCCGAAGGTGCTGAGCTGCCGAGACACGATGGGCCCGGCCACAGCCATGCCGATGGAAAAGACGGCCAGCACGAGCCCTGCCGATGTGTAGTTGCCTTGGACGTGCTCGACGTGCATGAGCACGCCTAGGGAAAACATGCCGGCGGGGAAGCGGGCCACGAGCTGTGCGGCGATGACCCGGCCAAGATTGGGGGTCGTCAGAAGCTCCTGGAAGTCGCGCACCGGCACACTCTACGCGAGTATGAGGGCGCTAACGGCAGCAGAGATCCACCTGTCGTGGGACTGATCCAGCGACGTGCCGTCTCCTTGCTGATTGGCCTTCTCGAGGGGCGAGGGGTACAGTGGGTCCCGGTGATGTGTCTGAGCGGCCGAAAGAGCTCGCCTCGAAAGCGAGAGTAGGGAAACCTACCGGGGGTTCAAATCCCTCCATCACCGCCAAACCGACGGGGGCGGACCACATGGTCCGCCCCCGTCTTGTTTGTCCGTGTTCATGGGATCAGGTGGGCGATGCGCTGGGCTTCGGGCTGGCCGGCACACAGATGTTCCCGCCGTTGGCTGGCACCTGAGTCTTCGGCGATGGGGCAAAGGTGGTGAACTGCGTGCCCACTAGGACATCGACGGTGCCGTCGACACGATCGTCGTGTTGGATGGTGGCGCTGTCGATATAGGACGCCACGAGTTGCAGTTGGGCCTCGTCTCGGGCATTACCGCGGATAATGGTCTTGGTCACTCGTTCGTCGGTGTTGGACTTCTTGGCGATGACGAACCCAGCCTTCTTGAGCCGGTCGCCCACCTTGTTGGCCAAGCCGCTGGTGAATCCGCCGTTGTAGACCTGTACCGTCACGGAGGCCGGCGTCACGGTCGAGGCCTCCCGGGTCACGCAGGGAGTGGGCGGAGGCGTCGGCAGGGGGGCGGTGAGCGACTTCCAGCCCCACGACGCGGCCCACAGCAGGATGCCAAGCAACCCCAACAGGATGACGGGGGTGGCGACGAGCCTGAACGTGCGCACTGGGCAAAGGCCTCTCTGACGGGATGGTTGTGGGTTAAACCTACTTCAACTCGAGCACGCGCGCATGCATCGTCTGACGTTGCTGCAACGCGGCGCGCAGAGCCCGGTGGAGCCCATCCTCAAGATACAACTCACCGCGGTACGCCACGACGTGGGCGAAGAGGTCTCCGTAGAACGTCGAATCCTCCTCCAGCAGCGCCTCCAAATCCAGGGTGCGTTTGGTGGTGGTCAACTCGTCGAGCCGCACTTGGTGTGGGGCGATCGCGATCCACTGCTTCTGGGTGTAGCCGTGCTCGGGGTACGGGCGGGTGTCGCCTACTCGCTTGAAGATCACCGGGATAGCGTACCTGGAGTCAGGGGCTCCACGTGTCGTGGGAGGCGCGCAAGTGACGCCGGTAGCGCTCCTGGTGTGGGAAGGTAGGGCCGTGAGCACGCAACAGGAACGAATCACCGTTGGATACACCTTCGACTCGCCCGCCGCGACCCTTGGGGTCTTGGTCGACCAGGACCTCGTTCCTGAGGCGAGGATCCGGATCCCGCTGGCCATGTTCAACCGGCATGGGCTCGTTGCTGGGGCCACGGGTACCGGCAAGACCAAGACGCTGCAGGTGATGGCCGAGGCGCTCAGTTCCGCAGGGGTTCCGGTATTCGCCGCGGACATCAAGGGTGATCTCAGCGGCATGGCCTCGCCAGGCGAGCCCAACGAGAAGCTCTTGGCCCGCACCGCGGCGCAGGGGCAGGATTGGCAGCCCTCCGCGTTCCCGTGCGAGTTCTACGCGTTGGGTGGCCAGGGCGTCGGAGTGCCTGTGCGGGCCACGGTCTCCGCGTTTGGCCCGATCCTGCTCAGCAAGGTGCTGGGGCTCAATCAGGTGCAGGAGTCGTCACTGGGCCTGGTGTTCCATTACGCGGACCAGCGGGGCCTAGCGCTGCTTGACCTCAAGGACCTCACCGAGCTGCTCAAGTACCTGGCCTCCGACGAGGGCAAGGCCGAGCTCAAGGAGATCGGTGGGGTATCGCCCGCCACCATCGGAGTCATCCTGCGTTCCATCGTCTCCCTGTCTGGCCAAGGCGCCGATGTGTTCTTCGGCGAACCTGAGTTCGACCCGGCGGACCTGCTTCGGGTCGCGCCCGACGGGCGCGGTGTCGTCTCCCTGCTTGAGTTGCCGGAACTGGCCAGCCGCCCGGCCCTGTTCTCCACGTTCCTATGTGGCTCCTGGCCGACCTGTTCTCGTCGCTGCCAGAGGTTGGAGACACGGACAAACCCAAGTTGGTGTTCTTCTTCGACGAGGCACATCTGCTGTTCAACGACGCTTCGAAGGCGTTCCTTGACTCGATCACCCAGACGGTTCGCCTCATTCGTTCGAAGGGCGTCGGGGTGTTCTTCGTCACTCAGACCCCCAAGGACGTCCCCGATGACGTCTTGGCGCAGCTCGGCTCGCGGGTGCAGCACCAACTCCGGGCTCATACGCCCAACGACGCGAAGGCGCTCAAGGCCACGGTGTCGACGTATCCCACCTCGGACTACGACCTCGAGGAGGTGCTGCAACAACTGGGAACCGGCCAAGCCATCGTCACCGTGATGAGCGAGAAGGGTGCGCCCACCCCGGTGGCGTGGACGCAGATGTGGGCGCCGACCTCGCTGATGGCCCCGACGCCGGAGGCGAATCTGCGCGCGGGCGTGGCGCAGTCGGCGCTGATGGCCAAGTACGGGCAGGCGATCGACCGGGAGTCGGCTTACGAGATCCTCACCAAACGGCTGGAGGCGGGGGCCGCGCAGGCGGAGGAAGAGCGCCAAGCCAGCCAGGCCGAGGCCGCCGAGAAGGAACAGGCCCGTCAGGACCGCGAACGGCAGCAGGAGGAGGCGCGGGCGGAGAAGGAACGCCGGGCCGAGGAGGCTGCCCGGAAACGCGAGGAGAGGGAGAATCCGTCGATCGTGACGAAGGTGACCAAGTCGGCCGTCTTCCGCGACCTCGTGCGCACCGCCAGTCGCGAGATCATCCGGGGGATCTTCGGCACGGGACGTCGCCGCTAGCGGATACCCAGCTCGGCCAGGGCCGATTGGATATCTCGCTCAAGGCGCTGCCATGAGCCGAGCTTTGTGATTTGGCCGTGGGGATTGAGCCTTTGAAGGAGGATCCTGCGGTGCCTGCTGAAGTCGTCTTGTCGCCGCTTCCGTCTGCTGGATTTGCTAGCGGCCTGGAGCGCTTTCTTGAGGACTTCCTTCGGGTCCTTGGTTTTCTCAACCGCGTTGAGTTTGGGCAGGTCTAGTTCGCTTCTGCCATTTGGGTTCCCTGCGACTTGACGGATGGAACTCTCGTCGAGCAACAGCCAGGCTTCCATCTCTTGCACAGGGATCACCGGTACATGAGGCTGTGGGAGCCCACTGTCCTTGATAGCTCGGCGAATCTCGTCCTCGCGCGGCGTCCGGTCAGGACCGTCTGAGTCTCGGTGGATGAAGATGAGGTCGAACTGACTCTCCTCCGCGATCAATCGCTTGAGGCGAGAGGCTAGCGTTCCAGGACCGGGGTCCACCATTCCGGTTGCTGCGGCGGCTCCGAACTGAACTAGAAGACTCTCCAAGTGGGGGCGGAGGCCCGCGTCAGAGGATCCCTCGCACAGGAACACAAAGGTCAGGTCGCGGCTCACGAGACTGCCTCGACCGAGAGCAGCGTGTCAGGTGGTTCGGTCAGGTAATCGGCCAGGGATGACTTCGCTACTGTCTTGTCTCCTTGCTTGGCTCGCCATGTGCCTGGCAGCGGACGCAGTTGAAGAGTCGTTGTGATCTTGTCCCGATAGCGCACCGTCGTCGGCATCGCGGCGAGCAGATCCTCGTTGTGGTACCGCACGAAGCTGGGAGAGTGGGTATTGACCATGACCTGCCGCATCGGATTCTCCTCGCCGGGCGGCTCGTCGGGGTTGACGGCCAGACTGCTGACCAGGCCCACCATGGTTTCGATGCGTCCCGGGTGAATCCCGTTTTCGGGTTCCTCCATGCACAGCAGGCCGCCGATGCTGTCGTCGGCTCGCATGATGCACAAAGCCAAGAAACGCAGGGTCCCGTCCGAGAGGGAACGGGCCGGAAACCAAGGGCCGTTGCCCAGGCGTGCCAGCAGAGTGAGGCTATCGCGTCGTTCATCGTGCTCCACCCGGATCTCTCGCACATCGGTCAGGGCAGCGGCTTGGGCGGCGACCTCGGCGTAGATGTCTTCGCCCTTGTCACGGTGCATCCGGTACAGCGTGGCTGCCAGGTGCGCGCCGCGGGCGGTGGGATGGGGGTCGACCAGGGTGCTGTCTGGAGTTCTCATGGCGGAGGGTTCAAGGGCCAGCAGCCGCCACTGCTGCATCTCGCGCCGGGCGGACAGGATCGTTGGATCCTCAGCGGTCGTGGTGGTTGAAACGATGGTGCGTGGCGCGCGGTTCGCGGCCGATGTGCGGGGCTTTCCGCGGCTTCCGCCATCCTGGTGCACATTGATGGCGGGCGCGTCATCCGAACCTCTGGAAGTGGAGATATAGGCAGCACCCGAACGGCGTCCTTTGACCACCGTGTCACGGAATTTCTTCTTACTGTGGGGCCAGGGAAGATGTTTGTGGGCGTCGCCCAGGTTGATGTGTGCCAGGCTCTCGTGCTCAAGCTGAATGCGTCCCGTCGGCGGTGAGCCGGGGTCGGGAGGGAGGTAGCGAAGGCGCAGTTCGTAGCGCAAGAACGTCGTGGTGGGCGAAGCCTCTTGGCCGAAATCGTCGAACACTTTGTCCGGGACGATCATCTCCACACCGAAGGAGATGACCGGATTCAGGGAGTCGGCGTTGTTCCAGAAGAGGGAACGCGGATCGACGATCTGCTCGCCGCGCACTCGGAGCCGTTGTGTGGCCTCGAGGAAGGAATGGTCCGCCAGCAGGGCCAAGAACTCGATGGCGTCGAAGATGTTGGACTTGCCGACGGCGTTGGGGCCGGCGATGCAGGTGTAGGGGCCGAAATGGGCGTCGAAGCCCAGCAGGTTCTTGAATCCATCCACCTGGAGTCGGGTCAGCATACCGGCAGTCTATTCGTCGCGCCTATTCGACGGTGTAGTGCTCCATCGTCGGGTCTTCCTTCGCCTTGTTCGTGACGTCCTGCAACCCTGCGGCCAGGTCCGAAGGCGATGTCTCGCCGGCTAGGAACTTGGTCCACAACTGGTTGTGGGAGGGGGTCAGGCCGTAGTAGCTATCGAAACGCCACGAGAAGACGTTCTCGCCCGCAGCGGCCAGGAGGCGGGTTTGCGAGGCGAGGGCAGTTGGCTGGTTGTCCGGGACGGCACCACGCACCACCGTGGGCATGAGGTTCTCTTGCGCGAACCATTCCGTTACCTCTTTGGACAGCATTACCCGAAGCAGTTGTTTGGCGCCCTCGGAATTCTTGGCGTCCTTGGGGACGACGAACTGCTCAGTGGCGGTGGCGTGCACCGCCGCCGCGGGCAGGGTTGGGGCCGCGGTCACGGTGGGGGCCGGGGCGAGAGACATCTCGAAACCGCTCTTCGTGGTGTTCGCCATCTCCTTGGCAAGCCACGCCCCACACGGGTACAGCAGCGCCTTGCCATCCACCCAGGCCTGCTGGGCCTTGAGGTAGGTTTCGTGTCGCTGGAACAGACCTGCCTTGACACACTTGGCCAACCACTCGAACACCGCGGTGACGGCCGGATGGGACCAGCAATCGGAGGTCAGGTTGTCGATGCCGCGGCGCACCTCGTGGCCGCCCTCCTTGATGGCCGACGAGATGGCCAGTTCTTGGTAGTAGTTGGCGGCGTCGGATGACCAAGCGAACAGGGAGGTCCCGCCCTTCTTGCGGTCCTTGCCCAGTTCGAGGAGGGTGTCCCAGGCCGCTGGAACCGCGATCCCGTCGGCGGCCAGCCGCGACGATGAATACCACAGCCCATAGACGGATAGGGCGTAGTTGAGGCCAAGTAGCCGATCCTCGTGTGCACCGGGTTCAAGCACCCCGGCGTAGAGAGTGTCGCGGATGGTGACGCCCTCGAGGTTGGTCCCCGCCACCAGGGAAGTCAGGTCCTCCAGCTTGTCCGTGTAGGAGGCTAGGGCGAGTTGCTTCGGGCCGGAGTTGTCGACGAGGTCAGGTGGGGTGCCGGTCGTGAAAAGGGGCTTAACCACGCCGGCGATGTCTTTGGCTGGGGTGATGTTGACGCTGGCGCTGCTGTCCAGCCCGCTGAGTACCTCGCCGGCCTTCTTGACGTAGGCGGTGCCAAAGGCGCCATCAAAGATGGTGGCCGCCACCTTGCCCGCGTTGGGGGCGGTGGTGGTGGCGTCGGCGCTGGACTCGTTCGGCTCTGGGGACTTGGATGTGCCGGGCACGCAGGCGGCCATCGGCACCGCGGTCAGAGCAGCGAGAAATGGGCGGCGTGCGATGCGCATGGGCAGACCCTAGCCCAGGCTGGCGTCAAACCGGCTAACGGCCGGTGCCTGCGTACACCGTGGCTTCCTCGACGGAGTCCAAACCGAACGCGGTATGCGCGGCCCGCACCGCGCGGTCCACGTCGTCGGCGCTCACGATGACGGAGATGCGGATCTCAGAAGTGGAGATGAGCTGCAGGTTCACACCGGCAGCGGCCAGCGCGTCAAAGAACGTGGCAGAGACCCCTGGGTGGGAGCGCATGCCGACGCCCACCACGGACACCTTTCCAATCTGGTCGTCATAGCGCAACTCGTCGTAGCCCACCGTGTCTCGCACGGCTTCCAGTGCAGCGACGGCCTTGGCGCCGTCCGTCATGGGAAGTGTGAAGGAGATGTCGGTCTTGATGTCGGACAGACGAGAGACGTTCTGCACGATCATGTCGATGTTGATCTCGGCATCGGCCACGGCCTTGAAGAGCTTGGCCGCCATGCCCACCTGGTCAGGCACACCAGCGACGGTGATCTTGGCCTCGCCGCGGTCGTGCGCGACGCCGGTGATGATGGCTTCTTCCATGGCTTCATCCTTGCTGATCTCGTCTTGGCTCTTAACCCAGGTGCCGGGCTTGTCGGTGAAGGAGGACCGCACGTGTACGGCCACGTTCTCGCGGCGCGCGTACTCGACGCAGCGCAGGTGAAGGATCTTGGCGCCCGATGCAGCCATCTCCATCATGTCCTCGTAACCGATCTCGGCAATGTGCCGGGCCGATGGCACGATCCTAGGATCGGCGGTGTAAACCCCATCCACGTCGGAATAGATCTCGCAATAGTCGGCGCCCAGAGCCGAGGCGAGCGCCACGGCCGTGGTGTCGGAGGCGCCGCGTCCCAGCGTCGTGACGTCCTTCGTGGTCTGCGCCACACCCTGGAACCCGGCGACAATGACGACGCTCCCCTCCTCCAGGGAACGCACGACGCGCCCTGGGGTGATGTCGATGATGCGGGCGTTGCCGTGGATGGGGGTGGTGAGGATTCCTGCTTGAGAGCCGGTATAGCTGACGGCTTCGACGCCCAAATCGGCCAAGGCCATGGCCAGCAGCGCGGCGGACTGGCGTTCGCCGGTGGTGAGCAGCATGTCCAACTCGCGTGACTTCGGCTGCGGTGAGACCTGGAGCGCTAAGTCCATCAACTCGTCGGTGGTGTCGCCCATTGCCGAGATGACGATGATGACGTCGTGTCCATCGCCTCGGGTGCGGGCGATTCGTCGCGCGACGCGCTTGATCGACTCGGCGTCGGCCACGGACGAGCCGCCGAATTTCTGCACAATGCGACCCATGCATTACCTCCTCAAACGCGGCCAAGGATAGTTGCCGGGGGGTGCGGGCGCGAGCCGTGTCCAAAGAGGCAGTCATGAGCCGTGGTAGGCAGGGGAGAGCGAACCGTTTGAAGCGCCGACCGTTAGGGTTCAAAGCGTGACACTGCCGATCCTCACCGCCGAAGAACAGCGGGTACTGGGCTGCCTCCTGGAAAAGGAGATCACGGTGCCCGCCAGCTATCCGCTCACACTCAACGCGTTGCGCGCCGCCTGCAACCAGACGAGCAGCCGCGACCCCCAGGTCGACTACGACGAACGCACCGTGCAAGACGCCGCCCGCGCCCTCAAGGACAAGGGTCTGGCGCGGGTCACCTGGATGGACTATGGGCGCCGTACGCTCAAGTACGCGCATCAAGTGGACGACGCGCTTCCGCTGGAGCCCGGCGAGCGAGCGGTGCTCACGGTTCTTCTGCTGCGAGGCCCGCAGGCTCCAGGCGAACTGAAGACCCGAACCGAGCGCCTGCACAGGTTCGACGATCGCGGCGCGGTCGAGACGACACTGGCCCGCATGGCCGCCCGCGACGTCCCCCTCGTCCGGCGACTGGAGCGCAAATCCGGTCAGCAGGACCACCGGTGGATCCATCTCTTGTCCGAGCCTCCCACGGACGCCGTCGAGGTGGCGGTGGACCGTGAGCAGGTGCTCGCTGGGGGAACACAGGCGCGCGACGAGGCCATGATCGCAGCCTATGCGCGGCTGGCCGTGGCAGACCCCGACCCCGAGTCTTTGTTGCCGTTCGAGGAATGGTTCCTCACGCGGGTCGCGGAATTGGCTGGGCCGCATCTGCTGGCCGACGTCGGCTGCGGGCTGGGCGATGTCACCGTCGTCTTGGCGGAGGCGGGGGCCGCTCCCACTGGGTTCGACATGTCTCCCGAGCTGATCGCCGAGGCGAGGCGACGCAACCGGGAACTCGACTTCGAGGTTGCCGACCTGCGCACACTCCTGCGCCCCGCCACAGCGGCCGGGTGGGGTGGCGTCACCGCCTGGTTCTCCCTGATCCACCTCGCCCCCAGCGAACTGGCCGCCGCGGTGGGGCACCTAGCCGGCGTGCTGCTGCCCGGCGGGGTGCTGGGGCTAGCGGTTTACGCAGGCAATGCGGTTGAGGAGAGCTTGGAGTGGCAGGGGGAGAAACTCGAGGTGCCCACGGTCCGGCATGACCCATCCGAGGTGGTCAAGGCGGTGGCGACGGCCGGGCTGACTGGCATCGAGGTCTACCGGGTGAGCGCCCCAAGCAGGCTAGATGCGGTCTACCTCCTTGCCCGTCGTCCCTGAAAGCGATCTCTCGGAGAGGACTGTCGTGTGAAGCGTGAATAATCGGTGCTCCTTTGCGGCCAAACCTCACACGACCAGGATCTCCCCAGTACGCTCGGGGTCATGGATATCGTGCGCTGGGGCATCGTTGGCACCGGGTCGATCGCGCACGGCGTCGTGGGCGACTTCCAGTTCGTGCCTGGCGCCGAACTCGTGGCGGTCGCCTCGCGGACAAAGGAGAAGGCTGAGGCCTTCGCCACTCAACACGCCCTGCCCCATGCATGCGGCTCCTATGGTGAGCTGCTCACCCGGGACGACATCGACGTCGTCTACATCGCCACCCCGCACCCGCAACATCGCGACGTGGCGCTGGCTGCCATCGCCCACGGCAAGGCCGTGCTGGTCGAGAAGGCGTTCACTGCGACACTTGCCGGTGCCCGTCAGGTGGTTGACGCGGCCCGGGAGCAGGGCGTCTTCGCCATGGAGGCCATGTGGACCCGGTTCCAACCCGTGGTGGCCGCCGCGCGTGAGGTGGTGGCGTGGGGCCGCATCGGCGAGGTAGTGGGCGTCCAGGCGGATCTTTACGCGTACCGTGAGTATCAGGTCGGGCATCGTCTCTTCGCGCCGGAACTAGGCGGCGGGGCCATCCTCGACCTGGGGGTCTACCTGGTCAACCTCGCTCAGGCCTTCCTCGGCGACGTGCGCGAGGTGCGCTGCCAGGCGCGACACTTCCCGACGGGGGTGGAGAAGGCGGCCAACATTTCTCTGATCCACATGGCGGGCGGGTTGTCGTCGCTTACATGCGGGTTCGACGGACACGGGCCCGGACGGCTCATCATCGTGGGCACCAAGGGCTGGATCGAGGTGGAGCCCCGCTTCCATCACCCCACCACCATCACGGTGCATCGCGACGGCGTGCTTCCGCGCATCATCGAGGCCCCGCCGTCGGGCCGCGGGTACAGCCACGAGTTCGCTGAGGTGTCGCAGCGCATCCGTGAGGGGCAACTCGAGTCCCAGACCATGCCGCTGCACGACACCCTCGAGGTGATGCGGGTGCTGGAGGCGTGCCTCACCCAGGCGGGCGTACAGCAGGCGGACCAGCCGGTGGAGTTGGGCTGAGGGCGATTGGCCGAGGAGGAGTCTGGCCAACCGCCTACCTGGGCACAGGCGTACCGCCAAGGTGGAGCTTGGGCGTTGCTTTCAGACGTGCCGCCAGAGAGCGTGGCCGTGTCTTCTTCGCGCTCTGGTCCTACGCGCAGCCATGCGGCGGCGTGCGTGGTGTCTGGCGTTCCGACTCTGGCTGAACCCAGCCGCGTCGTCAGAGGCAGCCAGCAGCAGCGTGAGGACTTCCTCCGCTAGGCCGGCGACGTCATCTCAGGCACATGGAGGTGCGCGCGGGTAAGTGAAATCCTATCCGACAAGTATTATTGCCCATCCTGGGCTCGATGCATCGTTGAATGCGGAAACCGGCTTGCGCCGGCAGCCGGAAACTGGCCGGCGGCGAATGTATCAAAATCATCTCTCGGGTCGTCCTAATGACGGGTGGAGTGTTGTCTTTTCTTCGTTTATCTGAGGAGGCTTCGATTTTCCGTCGAATCTGAAAAATTTGCTTGACGGCGGTTGAGCGTGGGGTGTAGACATATTCCAGCGGATCGTGCGACCCGTTGATGAGTCGGAGGGGGGCGTCTTGGATGTTGTTTTTTCGCATGCTGCGATAGTGTGCGAAGGAAAGGGAAATATGTTCACCAGAATCACCAAACTCGCCCTTGCTGGCCTGATGGCTGTCGGGTTTAGCGCTGTCGCTATGCCCGCGGCTCAAGGTGCGACGCTGCGCGACGGAGTCTGCGACCCCGGCGAGTTCTGCTACTACTACAACTCGGGCCTGAAGGGGTCTGTCTCGGACCTGCCGCGTGAGTTGGCCAACTATGGGTCCAGCCAGCCGTGATGTTACGAGTTCAAGAGCCCTGGCGCCGGTCAGGGGGTATGCATCAAGAACAACGCGGCGTCGGTGTGGAACCGAACCGGTGGAAGGGTCACCGTGTACTACAACAGCAATCACAAGGGAGCGTCGCAGATATACGTGGACGGCAGCTCAGGGAACCTCGCGCCCAACCTGAAGAACCAAAACGCTTCGCACTCCTATGAAGCCCCCAGCCCCAGGGGCTGTGTGCCGCCGGCCCCGTGTCCAGTGTGAGTCGCTGTGGATCTCGAGGAGTGGTAGTCCGCTGTCGCACTGAACGCCGATAGCGAAAAAGCCGCGAGGCTTGGGTATTCGGCTACCGGTTCTGTTGCTAGCGCGACATGCGGAATCGGTAGCCGAACGCTCGTTTCTTGCTTTCGGTGACAGGCGGCTACGCCGCGTCACCGGCACGGGGCTTCGCCCCGTGAACCCCGAGGGATTCGGATCTCGCTTCGCCGGCGCTTAGTTTCCGCCGCAACGGCGGTGGAGAGTGGTGCTCTTACACTGAACGTGTGATTCGCGGGCGCGTTTGGAACAAAGGCCGGGTGAGTGAAGCTCCGTCTAGTGTCGTGTTTCTGGCCAATCCGCTACGTGCGGCGGGTTTCGTCATTGGGGGTGCCGTCGGGGCGGGTCTACTAGCAGCACTACTGCACAGCCTCCGGCTACCCTCCGTCGTGAGGGTGGCACGTCGTCGTCTGGAGAGTTACGAGGCGGCGACGGTGACGCTGAGCCACGGCGCCATGGCCTACGTTGACCGTGGGTGCGGCGAGACGATCCTGTCTCTTCACGGCCTATACGGCGGGTATGACCAGGGCTTCGACAATGTCGCCAACCTGGCTGCCACGCACCGGGTCATCGCGCCGTCGCGCTTCGGCTACCCCGGCTCCGACGTGCGCGGCGCGGGCACGCCGCGCGAACAGGCTGCCGCCCTCGTCGAACTGCTCGACCGGTTGGGGGTCGATCAAGTCTTCGCGCTGGGTGCCTCCGCCGGCGGGACGGCCGCCATTCGGCTGGCGCTGGACCATCCGGAGCGGGTCAAGGGCGTCATTCTGTATTCATCGGCCGCGCCGTGGGGTTCGCGCCCGGAGTCGCCGCCGTCCCGTCTGGGCCCGCCGCCGGCCATGAATCGCGACTGGGTGATGTGGCTGTTGTCCCCGTTCTTCCCCGTGGCTATGAGCATGCCGAGCAACGTCGTCGACACAATGCTTCCCATGTCGCAGCGCCGCGTCGGGGCAGGCTTGGACGCCGCCGTCTGCAACCCCGACATGGCGGTTCGCTTCGACGAGTACTCAAT
>JBHADA010000013.1:0-4899 GCA_041854805.1 Arachnia sp. | reverse complement strand
CGCCGGGGCGAGCGTCAGCCACGCCCGCACGAAGAACACCGAACACGAGATAGACCTCATCGTCGAGGGCCGCGACCTCAACGTGGTAGCCATCAAGGTCAAGCTGGCACCCACCGTCACCGACACCGACGTCCGCCATCTCAACTGGCTCCACCGGCAACTCGGCGACCGCGTCGTCGCTCGAATGGTCATCACGACGGGACCACACGCCTACCGCCGCCCCGACGGCGTCCTCGTGGTTCCGCTCGCGCTGCTGGGCCCCTAGCGCCAGTCCCAAGTCACCTGAGAGCCCAAGGTCCGGAAGCAACACCTCGCCTAATTTGCCGTAGCGGAGCAGGGACAGGACCTCCGAAATGTTCCCTGTTTCCGCGAGCCACACGATCGTCGCGGTCGCGGGCAGGTCCCGATTACCCCGGAGAACAGGTCATGAGAACCCGTCAAGTGCCCACCAGCTCGGAGACGGTGGCGAACCGATAGCCGTCAGCCCGCAACTGGTCAATGATCGGACCCAGCGCCTCTTGAACGTGACCCCGCCCATCCCAGGGGTGCAACAAGATAATGGAGCCGGGATCGGTGGCCTCGACGGTCAGGCGCACCAGATCTTCGGACGACTGCTCAGTGCCGTCCCAGGTCTCCATGGAGACGTCCCACATCACGGTGAGGCGTTCGTGTTTGGCCAGGTAGAGCGGGGTGACCAGGAGCTTCTTGCCGTAGGGCGGGCGAAACGTCAGCGGGCCGACATACCCGGCCTCCCGCAAGGCCGTGTCCGTCGATTCAATCTGGCGGGCCACCTCACCGGGAGTTAGGAACACCATCGCCCGATGATCCCAGGTGTGGTTGCCCAGCTCATGCCCTGCCTCGACGATGCGGCGCACCACCTCCGGATGATTGGCGGCTGCCTCCCCAGTCAGGTAGAACGTGGCGCGAATCCCCCTATCGGACAGCGTCGCAAGTATCGCGTCCGCGTCTGCCGCGGTGGGACCGTCGTCAAAGGTCAGGGCCACCACCCTCTCATCCGTATGGACCCGATTCACCAACTCCCCCGCCACCTGAAATGTTCGGGAGTTCATGAGCTTCCAGCCCCCGGCACACGCAGCCGCGACGACCACCGCCAGCAGGGCACCCCAAAGCACCCAGCGACGAACCCGCCTGCCGGTTGCTGAGTGCCGCTCGGCCATGGTCCCACCCTACCGGGGCGCTCCGGACCGTCGAGCGCCACCAGGCTTCTGGCTACAATGGGGAGTCCAGAAAGCGCCACATTAGGAGTTACGGATGGACGTGGGAATCCGCGATTTGAGAGACAACCTCAGCAAGCATCTAGCCCGGGTGCGAGCTGGACAGAAGATCACGGTGACCGACCACGGCAAGCCCGTGGCACGAATCGTGGGCATCAAGCGCCCGAGCCAGTTTGAGCGACTCGTCGCCGAGGGGCGGATAGCACCAGGCAAACGCACGGCACGGCCCAAGCCGTTGGCGATTGGCCCCATCAGCGATCTAGTCGCCGAGCAGCGGCGGTGATCGCATATTTCGACACCTCGGCGCTCGTGCCGCTCCTGGCAGACGAGCCGAGTTCGGCACGCTGCGGGGAACTGTGGGACGCCGCAACGCGGGTGGTGACCTGTCGGCTCGCCTACGTCGAGACCGCGGCCGCATTAGCGATGGCCGAACGCCAGTACCGGATCACGAAGACCCAGAGCGACCAAGCCCTACAGCAGCTCGACGCGCTCTGGCCCCAACTCGACCTCATCGAAATCGACGCCGCACTGGCCCGCGCCGCCGCTAGCGCAGCCCGAAGACACGGCTTGCGCGGATACGACGCGGTTCACTTCGCCGCAGCATGCCAACTCGGCTTCGACGAGACCGTAGCGGTGTGCGGCGACGCCCACCTTCTTGCCGCATGGCGCGAGGCGGGCCTGGCCACCGCTGACCCCAACGCCGCTATCTAAGGCCGCTCACCGGGGTGGGCTCGGCGCCGGTTCCGGTGGCGTGGTCCGGATGCATGTTCAGCTGGCGAAGGTCGTACGCGCGGTGACCGGCGCAACGGCGACGCCGTCACTGGCACCCCTAACGACGAAGCATCACGGATCACCAACGGCATCCGAGACGAACGAACGAGGCCAACACCTCCACCGCCACCGGGAGCGACAGCCTCAGCATCGGGCGCTGCGACCTGATCCAGACCCGCAAGAACGCGCCCTGTCACACGTCTATGAGCAGCAGCACCGGAGCGCACCCCGGCGTACACTAGGGATATGTCCATGAGTCTTGCGGAAGTCGAGCAGGCGTTCCTCGCGCTTGACCGGCGCGACCGCGCCGCACTGATTCATCGCGGCTTGCAAAGCCTCGACACTGAAGATGACCAGGTGGATCAGGCCGAGGTCGATGCGACCTGGCGCGGTGAGCTTCGGCGACGCATTGACGACATCGAGAGCGGCAAGATCGAACTACTCGACGCGGACGAGGTACACGCCCAGATTCGTGCCGAACTCGCCGCGATGCGCAAGTGAGTCTCACGCGACGCATCCACCCCGAGGCAGCCGAGGAGCTGCTGGAGGCCGCGAGATGGTACGAAGCTGAGCAGCAACACCTCGGTGACAATTTTATGGCCGAAGTCGAAGACGCGGTGCTAGGCGTGCTCGACTGGCCCGGAGCCGCGCCCGTGTTCCCTGGCTGGGATGAAGAACCTGTCGTGCGCAGCAAACGCGTGCGCATATTCCCCTACCGGGTGCTTTACTACCTCACCGACACCAGCGTGGTGATCGTCGCCTACGCGCACACCCGTCGCAAGCCCCGCTACTGGCAGCACCGGCTCGACCGCTGAGCCTCTCGAATAGGAGCCACAGTCACCGATATGACGCGGTGGATCGCTGGTCACCCAGTCGGTGCGGGTCTACGCATCAGCCGCCGCGGCGAGCTGCACACCCAACCCGACAACGAGATACTCGCACGAAACGCATGGCTCGCCGCCCTCGCCTACGCCGCCGAGCTGAAGCGGCGTTTCGGATTCGAGGGAGCCGTCGAATTCGCGCCGCCATCCGATCCACACTCGCCCCAGACCCAAGCCCGAAGAACCACGAAAGGGCATCCCAGATGCGTCCACCTCGACACTGCATTGGCCCACAGCCTCGTGAGCATCTATACGCGGAGGCGCCAGCATCATGATGCTATGGTCCTAGGTATGAGGACGACCGTGACGATCGCACCCGATGTCTACGCCGAAATGGAGCGACTCAGGGCGGCCGAAGGACTAGGCCCAAGCGAGGCGCTCAACACACTGGCACGTCGCGGCATGCTGCGCGCCAAGCCCGAGCCGATCGTCATGCCCGAACCGGTCGCCATGGGGGCGAAGGTCGATGTGAGTAATGTCGCAGAAGTGCTGGACCTGCTGGATGATGAGAGGTCTGGAGCGTGATCGTCGATGCGAATCTCTTGCTCTACTTCGTAGATCAAGACGCTGCCCATCACGGTCTTGCTCGCCAGTGGCTCACCGACGCCCTAACCGGAGAACGCCGAATAGGTTTCCCCTGGCAGAGTCTTGGAGCTTTCGCCCGCATCGCAACACACCCGAGGTTATTTCGACGACCGCTCAGTACAGCGGAAGTCGATGCATATATCCAGGCCTGGTTGGCCCACCACACGGCCTGGGTTCCCCCCACCACAGAACGCACGGTGCGGGCATATTCGTCCATCGCCACCCGACACCACGTGACTGGCAATCTCGTGCCCGATGCTCAGCTCGCCGCCCTGGCACTGGAATTCGGCGTACCCGTCGTGTCCTTTGATAGCGACTTCGCCCGATTCTCGGAGATCACCTGGATTAACCCCCTGACAGCCAGCTGAATCGGGCGGCTGGGTAGACACTGGAAACCCACAACAGGCTCCACGAAAGCGACCAAGGTGTCCAAAACAACGTCACCAATCCACGGGCCGGTCGTATCACCCTGGCCGAACTAGGTCAGCTATCGGCCAGGCCTAGATGAGCGCTGTTCCTCTGAACCATGTTGACGTCGATAAGGCACTGGCTGCCTGGCGTCTGAGGGGCAGGATATCCCGCAGACGCCAGCCAACCACACGTTATATCTATGGCCCCGAGGTTCAGCCAGCGATCGGCTGCTGAAGCTCGGTGACCCAGTCGGCCTGATCCGCGGATTCGGCCTTCAGGTATACCTCCCGGCAGGGGCCGGCGAAATCGTGGCCATTCGAGCCGGCCCAGTGCATCAACGCCTGCCAGGACTCACCAATCGTGGCCATCGAGCCGAGGTGAACCCCACACACGGCGCGACTGGCGGGCAGGTCCACGGCGACGAGCCCGTCGGGGACCTCGGCGTCGGTGACATAGCCGACCGTAATAGTCATGTCGTCGCCGTCGAGCTGGTAAGTGGCGACCCCGCCGGAGTGCCTCCCAAGGGCACAAGACACCTGCTCGAACATCGGCCCGACGTGCTGGGCGATGCTCTCGTGTGGGACGGTGCGGGTCAGGCCGACGAGACGGCTCGCGGCAAGATTCTTGACGACGTAATCAGTAGGCATGGTCTTCTCCTGTTCGATAAGCCTGAGCCTCAGCTCCACCGCCGCCAACCGGATGCTGGCGGCCTGCACCTCCTCCTCCAGAACGCTGCGCCGCTGCTCGAGGAGGTCCCTAAACTCGTCGTCGGACATGGTGGAGGCCATGAGCATGCGCACCTGCTCAAGGCTAAACCCCAGGTCCTTGAGGGCGACGAGACGGTTGAGGGTGAACAGCTGCTCGGGCGAGTAGGAACGGTAGCCGCTGAACGGGTCGACAAAATCGGGGTGCAGCAGCCCGATCTCGTCGTAATGCCGCAGCATCCGAACCGTTACCTGCCCGAGTCGAGCGAAGTCCGAGATCAACATGGAATCAGTGTGAGCCTTCACACGATG
>JBHADA010000012.1:0-4887 GCA_041854805.1 Arachnia sp. | reverse complement strand
TCCGCGACGAGCTGCGTCCCGAGGCGGCCGCGACGGTGGCTGCATTGCATGCCCAAGGCATCCGCACCGTCATGCTTACCGGCGACAACGCCCTGACCGCCCACGCAATCGCGGCAGAGGCCGGCATCGAGGAAGTCCATGCCGAGCAGCTGCCCGCTGACAAGGCCGCCTACGTCCGTCGCCTCTCGGAGCAGGCTCCGACCGCGATGATCGGAGACGGCATCAACGACGCGCCGGCCCTCGCGTCAGCGACGGTGGGCATCGCGATGGGAGCGACCGGCACGGCAGCAGCAGTCGAGTCGGCCGACGTCGCCTTCACCGGCACGGACCTGCAACAGATCCCCGCCGCTCTGGCACATGCTCGCCGGGGCCGCCGCATCATGACCGGAAACATCGCCCTCGCGCTGGCGATCATCGTGGTGCTGTTCCCACTAGCTGTTGCTGGCCAGGAGGTTGTTGACACTTCTTGTGGGTGGCGGCGCAGCCAGGTAAGGTGAGCAGTATGTCGAGCCCTGAATCGGACACTCAGGGGCTTTCGGTCACGCCGTCAGCCCCTCACCTCCGCTGAGCCCTTAGCTCTCTGTTGCCCAGTGCTGCGCGCAGCACGGCATCCGGGTGCCCTCTGGGCGCTGACCGTGGTGACGAGACGTTCTCTTGTTCGTACTCTCGCTTCGGAGCTATCTCGATGCCTTTCGCTCTCTATCTTCTTGCCCTGGTGGTCTTCGCCATGGGTACTTCCGAATTCATGCTCGCCGGCCTCGTGCCCGACATCTCCACATACTTCAGCGTTTCCGTGGGGACCGCTGGTCTCCTGACATCGGCGTTCGCCGCAGGGATGGTGATCGGTGCACCGGCGATGGCCGCGCTCACTCGTCACCTCCCCGTGAAGGCGACACTCCTGGGTTGCGTGATCGTATTCGCGCTATCCCACGTCGTCGGGGCACTTACGCCGGATTTCACGGTTCTGTTCATCACGCGCGTGATCGCGGCGATCGTGAATGCAGGCTTCCTGGCGGTCGCTTTGGGTGCGGCGACGAGACTCGTAGCACCCGATGCCAAAGGGCGGGCCGTGGCGGTTCTGCTGGCGGGTACCACCGTCGCCACCGTCGCCGGCGTCCCCGCCGGTGCACTGCTTGGAACGGCACTCGGCTGGCAGTCGACGTTCTGGGCGATCGCTCTTCTCTGCGTCCCCGCTGCGATCGGCATTGCCGCGGGCTTCAACACTCAAGTTCACGACTCGTCAAGGGAGGAGTCGTCCTCGACCTCGCTGCGTGTGGAACTGGCGCAGCTGTCCTCCCCGCGTCTCGTTCTAACGATGTTGCTCGCTGCCCTGGTGAATGCCGGCACCTTCGCCACGCTCACCTATCTCGCGCCGATCGTTACGGACACCGCCGGCCTGAGCCAGTGGTGGGTACCGCTGGCCCTTGTGCTCTTCGGCGTCGGCTCCTTCATCGGCGTCACCGTTGCGGGAAGACTCTCGGATGCCCGACCCGGGATCGTAATCGTGGGCGGTGGCAGCGTTCTGGTGCTCGGGTGGGTTGCGCTGGTGCTCTTTGCAACGAACCCTGTTGCCCTGCTCGGGCTCGTATTCACTCAGGGTGTGGTGGGGTTCGCCGTCGGGAGCACGCTGATCACACGAGTGCTCTATGCCGCGGCGAGTGCACCCACCATGGCAGGGTCATACGCGACAGCGGCACTCAACGTTGGCGCGGCCGCCGGTCCCGTGCTCGCCTCCGCCGCACTCAGCGTCATGCCGGGCGCGCTCGGACCCGTTTGGGTAGCCGCGCTCGCGACCACCACGGCACTGCTGCTCGCAGTTCCGCTCATTCGGCTGATTGCACCCGTCGAGAGCGAGGTGGTCAAGTGACGCACGCAAATTCGCCACTGACAGTCGAAGGTCGTCGTCGACTCGTCGCGCGCTGTCGGATTCGACCTATTTCTCATGTTGCCGCAGAGATGGGGATCTCCCGCGCGACCGCCTCGAAATGGGTCAACAGATACAAACGATTCGGGAAGCTCGGTCTACAGGACCGCTCGTCGTCGCCGATCCGTCAACCATCTGCAACGCCTGGCCGCCTCGTGGAGCAGATCGAGTCAATGCGACGAGAACAGAAATGGCCAGCGTCCCGTATCGCATTCGAGCTCGAGCAAGCAGGAACACCGGTCAGTCGTCGCACCATCACCCGGCTCCTCGCCCAGCTGGGCCTGAACCAGCGCAAGTATATTGACCCCAACGGCGAGTTGAATCGGGAACCGCAACGCATCACCACCAAACGTCCCGGCCACATGGTGCACCTGGACGTGAAGAAGGTCGGTCGTATCCCTGATGGCGGCGGGTGGCGTGTGCACGGCAAAGGCAGCGAGAAAGCCAAAGCTGTCGCACGTCAGAAGACCCGGGGTACGAAGACTGGCTACGTCTACCTGCATTCGGCCATCGACGGGCACACCCGACTCGCGTACACCGAAGCGTTGCCGGACGAGACAGCCGCCACTGCCGTCGCGTTCCTCGGACGTGCAAGAGCTTGGTTCGCCAAGCACGGCATCGCCGGGATCGAGCGGGTCGTGACCGACAACGGTTCCTGCTACCGATCCGCAGCTTTCCACGACGCAGTCGGGAACAGTCGACACCAGCGCATCACGCCATACACGCCTCGACACAATGGCAAAGTCGAGCGCTACAACCGGATCCTCGCCGAAGAGTTTCTTTACGCGCGCATCTGGCGCTCAGAAGCCGAACGCGCTGCCGCGCTCGAAGTGTGGAACCGGCACTACAACTATCACCGTCCCCACGGCGCTCACGACGGGCAACCGCCCGCCTCTGCGACACCGACGCGAGTCAGCAACGTCATGGCCTCATACAATTAGCAATAAGCTAGCTAGGCCGGCAATCGAAGCGGATATTGGTTGTCTTTACGAATTGACGACCATGTTTACGCCGGGACTACAAGTACGCATTGAGGAATTCGAAACTCGATGTAGAGGATTGCTAAATGATCCCCGGTGGTTTGTAGCTGTAGCAGACGGGCCGAATGCTCTCAGTGGATATGTTGCAGTTCAAGACTTCGGGCTTGGGCTCCGGGGTTCATTTTGCGTTGGACGAATACATGACCTGTTCGTCATCCCAACAGCTCGCAGAAGCGGAACCGGCCGTGCACTGGTGGAATCAGCATTCGCATGGGCTAAAGATCGTCCTTCTCCGATGATTCTGGATTGGCAGGCGACACCCGAGTCTGTTTTGTTCTACGAATCTTTGGGGTTCAAGGCCGACTACGTCGGTGATTTCCCTGAATACCCCGGATTTACACGCGATTTACGTCAAAATTGAACGCGAGAACTACAGAACCTTTATTGCGTAGGCTTTGCAATCTGACTCGTATATAACTCCCTCGTGTCCTGCCCGTTAGGGAACCTTGACCGGGCATGTTGAGGCAATCACTGCATGGGAGCTTATGGTGGTGTCATGCCTCGTTTATCCGACGCATGACACCACCGCTATTCGGTTAGGCCAATTCGAGGAACCCGAGTCGCTTATATAGCTCCAGCGCAGCACCGGAAGTTCCATCACCGATCCGGAGACTCAGCGTGTCCGCGCCATGCTTCTTACACGCAGACATGGCAGCGGTAATCAAGGTGCGGCCCAGTCCATGCCCCTGATGCCGAGGATCAACAAAAAGATCGATGATGAATGGGCCGAGTAAGTCTTCATCCCAGATCGACTCCTTGACAACAAAGATCGCCCCAATCGGCGTTCCCTGTTGCATTGCGACAAAAGAAGCATTCTCGAGGAGCTGCCCATACTCGTGAGCGAAGGTTTCTTCCATCTCGGATTGCGCTTCTTCAAGAGTTCCGGCCGCAATGCCAGGTGGGTATGCTGCGAAATACGCATCAGCTAGTGCTGCCGAGGATGATGATTCTGCATGGCAGATATCTGCGTACGAAGAAACGGCGGGAGTGAAATCTGCGTGCTGAAGAACAGCTTGTAAAACGTCGGAGGGCATGACAAATCCATTCGTAGGTCTTCTGAACTAGTTGCGAGAAAACTTTATGAATGGAACATGATTCGAATCTAGCACCGAAAAGATCAATGGGATACAGAAAATTTTCCAATACTTTTGAGTTGTTGAAGAGACTCAAGTGACCTTCGATGGAAGTGTCCCGTAAGACGGTCGTTCACCGGTACAACTACAGACGACTTCGGACACTAATAAATTTGGCGAGTTTCAGCGATTGCTAGATTCCCGTATACCCCGCCCGATAAAATGCCCGGTGAAGGGGCGCTAAACGGTACACTCCAAATCATGACCGGACTCCTGATCGGATACGCGCGCGTATCCACTAACGACCAAGACCTCACAGCCCAAAAGAACGCGCTCATGGCCTCGGGCGTGCCACCTGAGAAGATATTCACCGACCAAGGCCTCACCGGCACCAATAGAGCACGGCCAGGACTCAGCGAAGCATTGGCCGCCTGCCGCAATGGGGATACGCTGGTGGTCACTAAACTCGACCGGCTGGCACGCTCATTGCGCGACGCGAAAGACATTGTTGACGAGCTCACCCGCCGTGAGGTGAAGCTCAGCATCGGCGGATCTGTCCATGACCCCACCGACCCCGTAGGCAAGCTACTCTTCAATGTCTTAGCTATGGTTGCCGAATTTGAGGCAGACCTGATCCGTGCACGTACCCGCGAGGGCATGGCCGTTGCCAAAGCAAAGGGCAAACTGCGCGGCAAACAGCCCAAACTCTCCAAGAAACAAGAAGCCCATCTAGTGGAGCTACATCATGCGGGGAACCACACAACAGCAGAACTTGCCGAACTATTCTCAGTCGCCAGATCCACTGTTTACCGTGCCATCAAACGCGCGGGTGAGACAGTCAGTTAGGGCC
>JBHADA010000011.1:0-3730 GCA_041854805.1 Arachnia sp. | reverse complement strand
GGTTAGGTAGATATCGGCGTTCCAGTCGACGCGCAGCGCGTTGACGACGTCCTCCCAGCCTGGAATTTGTTGGATCTCGTCGAGGAAGACGAAGCCGCGGGCCCGTTTGTCGGGCAAGTGAGTCACCAGGTGGTCGAGTAGCTGTGCTGCGGTACGGATTGCTAGGCCCTCATGGGACTCCAGGTTGAGGCGAACCTTGGTCGCCTCCGGGTGCTTCGTTGCGACCTCATCGGCGAGCATGTCCAGCAGGGTCGACTTCCCGCAGCGCCTGATCCCGGTCAGGATCTTCACCACGGGTACGTCCATGAAGGGCCTGATCCGCTCCAGGTAGCGGGGCCGGGCGACGATCCGTTCCAACTCAACCACCTCCTTGTCGATCATAGTCGACAAAGGCCCCTGGGCGGCCGAAGTTGTCGATCATGATCGACAGGCCTGTGCACGCGCAGTCAGGTCCAGTAGGGAAACCCTAGGTGTGCTTCCAGAAGAGGCGAGGCGCCTACTCCGCAAGCCGCTACTCGTCCCAGGGCCGGCTGTAGGCCCGAATCGTCAACACCTGGTCACCCGCATGCCTCGCCAGCCGCTGACTCAGGGCCAGGGATGCTCCAGTTCCAGGGAGCCGTTGAGGTGGGGCTTTGCCTGGAGGCAGGCTCTACGCCTTCTGCCAGCAACTAATCGGTGCGAATGGTTGACTGGGTGCCATGACCAGCGTCGCCCAGCACATTGTTGCCGCCGTGGAACAAAGCGTCACCGACGGAGCCCTGCCCGAATCGACGACCTGCGAAGTGAACCATGAGGGACGGATGGTGATTGAGGTACCCGGGAAGGTCAGGGCCACAATCAGGCCTTTCCTGCTGCGGTTCAACGGTCCCGGCACCGCGTCGTTCGAGTATCCGCCCATCACCGAGACCATGCCGCCGGGCCCGCCCTATGTTGCCGACGCCGACGGCCCAGCAGTGTGGCACTTTGACTGGGAGGCCAGAGACCCCGATACCGGTGAGCAGCTCGCTGGAAAATGGAAGTCTCACGACATCGCCGAGATCCTGGCAGTCCTTAGCTCCATCCTGGCCTTCGACCCCGACGCGGGCACAGACATCGCCGCCCTGCGAATCCCGCCCCGAACCCCAGCCGCCGTGCCCGAGCCCGTCGAACCGGTGGCCCTCGACGTCGATGAGCCGGCGTCGGACCTCGCGGCGCTCGGAGTTGCGGAAATCGACGCGGAGCGTGTAGCCCGCAACTGGCCACGCGACGCCAAGGGCCGGCTTGCCCACAAGACGCGGGTGCTGTTGGCGCCGCTGGGTGAGGCCCCTCGGCAGCGTCGTCAGCCGTGCCTGATCATCGCCAGCGCCCCGCGGATACGGGAGATGCCTTCCCTGAGGCTGACCGTCTCCGATGAGTTCCGGGTCAACTTCCAACACAACTGGAGCATCCATCCCCACCTGTGGTCCATCGCCCCGGAACCCACACCTGACCCCTCTGAGCGACGTGGCCGCGAGCTGATGCGGCGCGGCGAACTGGGTCTGGCGTGCCGCGAGGCGGGAGTCGGCGTCGATGTTCACCTCATGAGGCTGCTCAGCGGGCTGCCCATGGGCCCGGGCGATGTGGTCAACGACGCGGAGGTCGCGGCCGCGCGCCAGATCATGAGCGTTCTGGCGCCCTGGAAGCTCGCCGCGACCGCGCGCCGCATCTACGACGACCTGCAGGTCGGTCGAAAGACCAAGCTCAAACCCACTGGCTGGGAGATGAAGCTGGCGATCTTCCCGCACCAGCATCACCAGTCGAAGGCGTGCATCCTGCTGTCCCAGTCCGTCGACGGCGCTCCCGTGCTGAAGTTCGGCTACACCGGCGACAACTCCGTCGTCCCGCTGCTGTGGTGGCGGGACGCTTAGGGGTACAACACCCATCACCACGCCGCCTGAGCTAGAGGGCCCGGGCAGGCGACAGGCTAAGGAGCCGCCACAGACCTCGCTCTACGAGTTCGGACGCCACGCCCGGGGCGACGCCGTATGACGGATTGGCTTGAAGCTAAGTGGCGAGTTGGGCGTTCTAATGCCCATCTGGCAAGGGGGAATGTGTGAGTGGCGAGTATCGGCCCCGCGTGGTAGACGCTCTGCTCGAAGACGTGCTCAGCTACTCCGGTGGAGTCCTCCTTGAGGGGTTCGGGCCTGCGGCAAGACCATGACCGGGTGGGCTCACGTGGTGCCGTTGATCGAGGAGCCGCCTGGGTAGCGGGCACCAGCCGGGCGCAGCCCGTTGAGCGCATCGCGGGCGTCGTCGGGCAGGCTGAGGCTCAAGGCGGCCAAGTTCGACTCGAGGTGGCGAATCTTCGTCGTTCCGGGGATGGGCACCACGTCAGGGCCGCGATGGAGCACCCAGGCCAGGGCCACCTGCGCCGGTGTGGCGCCAAGGTCGTCGGCGATGGAACGGATCTGGTCGACGAGGCCAAGATTGTGGGCGAGGTTGGCCTTGCGCCACCTCGGCAGGAAACGCCGGAAATCCAGGAAACCGAGCTGGGTGGTTCCTTCCGCCGACCCGGTGAGCATGCCCCGTCCCAGCGGGGAGTAGGGGACGATGGCGACGCCGAGTTCGCGTGCCACCGGCAGCACCTCCGTCTCAAGGTCGCGGCTGAACAACGACCATTCCGACTGGAGGGCAGCGATGGGATGGACAGCGTGGGCGCGCCGGAGTTGCTCGGCCGTCACCTCGCTGAGCCCCAATTCCCGCACCGTGCCGGCCGCCACGGCCTCGGCCATAGCCCCAACCGTCTCCTCGATGGGGACGCGCGGATCCGGGCGATGCAGATAGTAGAGGTCGATGTGGTCGACGCCTAGGCGGCGTAGCGAGTTGTTGAGGCAGCGACGCGCGTACTCGGGACGCCCGCTCAATCCCACGGGGATGCCGGGCGGGATGGTGCGGAAGCCGAATTTGGTGGCGATGACGGCGTGGTCGCGTCGTCCCTTCAAGGCTCTTCCCACCAGCCGCTCGTTGCGCCCCGCGCCATACATATCGGCCGTGTCGAAGAGGTTGAGACCTATGTCGAGGGCGTGGTGGATGGTGGCGATGGAACCAGCCTGGTCGGCGCCGTGATACGCCATGCTCATGCCCATGCAGCCCAAGCCGATCGCAGAGACGTCGAGGCCGCCAATCCTGCGGTGAGTGGTCATTGGTTCTCCTTGAAATAGTGTCCGGTTTTGGTGATCTTGTAGTCGGTGATGGCCAGGCATAGCTGTAGTTCCGCGATGCGATGGCGTAGGTCGTCTCGGTGAGCGGTCAGCAGGTCGCGGCAGGCGGCTGCCGAGTTGGGCTGGTCGAGTAGGAGCGCCAACTCCTTCATGGCGGCGATGGGCATCCCGGAGAGACGGAGCCGGGTCATGATGGCCGCGTGCGCCAGCGCGTGATTGTCGAAGCGGCGGTGTCCGTTCGCGTCGCGGGACGGCCCCAGCAGCCCTTCTTGTTCGTAGTAGCGCAGGGTGTGGGTGCTCACGCCCAGGAGATCGGCGGCCTCGCCGACCGTCAGCGGGTGGGGTGTGGACACGTCCTCGGCGGCAGCCTCGATTTCCGCGGCGGTCGGCACGTCGGTGGGGTCCGTCATGAGCCGCTGGATCGCCTGCTCGATCGCGTCGGCCAGTGTTGCCGGGCGTATGGTCGTTATACCCATGCCTGCCACGATAGGTCTTCGAGTGTGCTTGAAGGCAAGTCCCGCACGGGGGCTCTGTCCCCCGCACGGGGGCTC
>JBHADA010000010.1:0-2863 GCA_041854805.1 Arachnia sp. | reverse complement strand
GATGCTCACCCGTCCCGACGGCTCCGCCACGTATTGCGTCGCCCCCTTGAGCAGCACCGTCGTGCCCAGCGCGCGCGCCGCCTCCCGCACACACACCAAAGGCCGCGCCTCGACGTGCGAGCGGGGGCACCCCAACAGGCGCGCCAACTCACCCGCGTGAGGGGTCAACAGCCATCCGTCCATACGCTCCCGCGGCAGCCAGTACAGCGCGTCGGCGTCGACCACGACTGGCACGCCGTGCAGCCGGGCGCTGGCCATCCGTCCTTCCGCCGCCTCGGCGTCTCCCCAACCGGAGCCCACCACCACGGCTTGAGCCCTACCCTCACCGATCACCACGCTCGGATACCTGGTCAGCACCAGGTCCGACGGCGTCCGCCCGACGTAGCGGACCATGCCCGCGCCTGCATGCAACGCGCCGGCGATGCTGAGCAGCCCTGCCCCGGGATACGCTTCGGATCCGGTGTCGAGCGCCACGACTCCGCGCGAATACTTGTCCGATTCCCCGCCAGGCACCGGCCACGCCCCCGCGACGTCCGACGGCTCGGCCTGGCGCAGCGAGGTCTGCGGCAGGTCCACCCCAATATCGACGACGTGGACCTCGCCGCAACGAGAAGACGCGGGCTGCTGCACATGGCAACGCTTCAGCGCGGCAAACGTAACCGTGTGAGCCGCCTGGAAGCTGGCCGGCGCCTCCCCACCATCGGCGTCGAGCCCGCTGGGCAGATCCACGCTGAGCACGGGGGTACCCGTCGCGGCGCACGCATCCGCGAAGATAGCGACGGCTCCCGCCAGCCCGGGACGCCCGCCGATACCCACGACCCCGTCGATGACGAGCGCCACCTCGCCCAACGACTCCACCGCCGCCACCGGCTCGACGCGGCGGCATCCCGCGTCCTCAGCCGCCCGCAGTCCAGCGCCATGGGCCGCCCCGAAGGGAAGCCACAGCCGCACTGGACGATTCGCCGCCAGCCTGGCCGCGGCGAACAGCGCGTCTCCTCCGTTGTTGCCTCCTCCGGCCACCACGAGGATGGCGCCGGGCCCTGCCACTTCGTCGGCGATCCGGGCCACGGCGTCCGCGGCCCGTCCCATGAGGTCGACGCCGGGCTGCGCCGCGAAAACGGCCTCCTCGGCGGCGCGCATCTGAGCGACCGTAACCACGGGCCTCATCGCTCACACACCACCATCGCGGTGACGAATCCTCCGTCGTGGGACAGGGACAGGTGGATGGTCTCAATTCCCAGTTCCTCGACCCGGGCCCGCACGGATCCCTTCACGTGGAAGCTAGGCGCTCCCTCATCGTTCTTGACGACCTCGCAGTCGAGCCAGCGCATGCCTCCGGGCGAGCCCAACGCCTTGGCCAAGGCCTCCTTGGCGGCGAACCGACCGGCCTGGGATTCGATGGCGAGTTGGCGTTCACGAGGGGTGAGGAGACGCGCCGCGAGGCCGGGCCGGCGCTCCAGCATGGCGCTGAAGCGCTCGACCACGGCCAGATCGGTTCCGATACCCACGATCATGGGCACACGATAACGGCAGCTACTCGACCGTGACCGACTTCGCCAGGTTTCGGGGCTGATCGACGTCGTGCCCCTTGACGGTGGCCAACTCACAGGCGAACAGTTGCAGGGGCACGATCGCGACGAGCGGCTGCAGCAGCGTCGAGACCCGGGGCAACTCCAGGTACACCTCCGCGCAGGCCCGGGCGTCGTCGTCATCGGCTTCGCCAAGCACTATCGTCTTGGCGCCGCGGGCGCGCACCTCGGCGATGTTGGAGATCACCTTGTCGCGCAGTTGGTCACGGCCGCGGGGCGGAACCACGACGAACATGGGCAACTGGTCACTCACCAGGGCGATCGGCCCGTGCTTGAGTTCCCCTGCGGCGAACCCCTCAGCGTGGATATAGGCGAGTTCCTTGAGTTTGAGGGCCCCCTCCAAGGCCACCGGGTAGCCGACGTGACGGCCAAGGAATAGCACCGAACTGGCGTCGCGCATCTGGGCGGCCAGGTCGAGCACCTGCTGCTGATTGTCGAGCATCTGCTGCATGGCCTCGGGCATCCGCTCCAGCTCGGACAGCAGTGCCGCGATCTCGTCGCCGTATTTCGTGCCACGCATCTGCGCCAGGTAGAGCCCGAGGAGGTAGCAGGCCACGAGCTGGGTGGTGAATCCCTTGGTGGAGGCGACACCGATCTCGGGACCGGCATGGGTGTAGATGACGGCATCAGACTCGCGGGGGATGGTGGCGCCGTTGGTGTTGCAGATGGCGATCACCTTGGCGTGTTGTTCCCGGGCGTGCCTGATGGCCATGAGAGTGTCGGCCGTCTCCCCGGACTGGGAGATGGTGACCACGAGCGTCAGAGGGTCGATGATCGGGTCGCGATAGCGGAACTCGGAGGCCAGTTCCACCTCACAGGGGATACGCGTCCAATGCTCGATGGCGTACTTGGCCACCAGCCCGGCGTAGAAGGCGGTGCCGCAGGCGACGATGACGATCTTGTTGATCTCGCGCAGGGTCTCCGGAGAGATTCGCAGTTCGTCGAGGACCAGATCTCCTCGCTCGTTGAGGCGACCCAGCAGGGTATCGGCCACAGCTTTAGGCTGCTCGAAGATCTCCTTGCGCATGAACCAGTCGAATCCCTGCTTCTGGGCCGCCTCGAGGTCCCAGTCGACGTAGAAGCTCTTGGTCTCGGCGGGGCCACCGTCGAAACGGGTGACCGAGACGCCGTCGCGCGTCAGCTCCACGATCTGGTCCTGGCCAAGCTCGATGGCGTCGCGGGTGTAGGCGATGAACACGGCCACGTCGGAAGCGAGGAAGTACTCGCCCTCGCCGACGCCGACCACGAGAGGAGAGTTGCGACGGGCCGCCACG
>JBHADA010000009.1:0-6777 GCA_041854805.1 Arachnia sp. | reverse complement strand
ATATCTCCCGTGCCACACGGCGCGACGAAGGAGCCTGCCGTGTGGAAAAACAAACCGCGCGAGCGAAGCGAGCTCCTCGGGGGTCCACGGGGGCAGAGCCCCCGTGCAAGTTTTATCGGCCGTCGGCCAAGAATGCCAGGATTGCCCGCACCCGACGGTTTTCCTCGCCCGGTTCCAAACCGAGCTTGACGAAGATGCTCGACACGTGCTTGGCCACCGCGGCGCCGGAGAGGAATAGCCGCTCCGCGATCTGGTTGTTCGACAGCCCTTGCGCCATCAGCTCCAGCACCTCCAGTTCGCGACGGCTCAACTCGCCCAGCCCAGAGCGGCTGGTCTTCATCATCGCCCGCGCCACCTCTGGGTCGATCACCACCCCGCCGCCGAGCACCAACCGCAACGAAGCAATAAAGTCCGCGACCTCCGCCACCCGATCCTTCAACAGGTATCCGGCGCCACCGGTGCCGGGCCCCGCAGGTAGCGCAAACAGTTGCTGCGCATAGACCGGGGCGACGTACTGGCTCAGCACCAGCACCGCCAGGCGTGGGAACTCGGTTTTCAGTTCCACCGCCGCCTCCAGCCCGTCGTTGAGCATGTGCGGCGGCATCCGTACATCGGTGATCACCACGTCGGGTAGCCGCGCCTCGCCCGCCAGTTCCCGTACCCGCTGCAGCAGTGCGTCGGCCCGGGTTTCCTGAGCCAATACCTGGAAGCCTTGCCGCTCCAGCAGGCCAACCAGTCCTTCCCGCAGCAGGGCCGAGTCGTCGGCCACGACCACGCCGGTCACATCGTTACTCCCGTCTCCCCCCGCTCCAACAGCAGCGGTATCGTTGCCGCCACCTGAGTCGGCCCGCCGACCGGGCTGGAGATCTCCAATAGACCCCCGAACGCTCCCAGCCGTTCCCGCATTCCAGCCAGGCCGTGACCGGCACGGATCTCCGCGCCGCCGGGCCCGTTGTCGACTACAGAGATCCGAAGGTTGACGTCGGCGGCCAGCAGCACCGTCACCGACGCTTCCGGGGCGTGCTTGGCAACGTTGGCTATCGCCTCACAGGCGAAGAAGTAGCCTGTGGCGAGCACACCTTCCGGCATCGACGGCAGCGGGTGTGGCGCCACAATCCGCACCGGAATCGCGGCGGCTGCGGCCACATCATCTAGCGCCGCCGCCAACCCCCGTTCTACCAGCACCTGCGGGCGGATGCCGCGCACAATGGCACGCAGCGACGCCTGCGCCTCGCGCAGCGCAGAGGCCGCCTCCGCCAACAGCTTCGCCGCGTCGGGATCGGCTGCCACCGCCTTTGAGAGCCGCGCCTCGCCCACCTTCATAGCCGCAGCGACCAGGTATTGCTGCGCCCCGTCGTGCAGGTCGCGCTCGATCCGGCATCGCTCCACCTCATAGGCGTCGACGATGGCGCGCCGCGACCGCGTCAGCGCAGCAATCCTGGCCGCCGCCTCATCACCGTGAGACGCCGGCCGGGCACGTCGAAACAGGACCACATCGGAAATGGTAATGGCGGCGCCGCAACGGGCCCATGGACCAGCACCTGTGACGGGATTGCCTTCCTTGAGTTCTCGCCCTCGGTCCGGATGCCGATCGCCGCAGGACGTCACTCGCAGCGATCGCCCACGCTACCGGGGATGGTAGTGCTAGCACTACCGCTGAACTCGCGACAGGGCGATTGAGCGTCGGCTCAGGTCGCGATGGGATGGACACATGACAAACGCACTATTGAGTACCACCGACATCGTCAAACGGTACGGCGAAGTCTCCGCCCTGGCCGGCGTGAGCCTCGACATCGCCGCCGGCGAAAGCGTCGCGGTGATGGGCCCCTCGGGCTCAGGCAAATCGACGCTGCTGCATTGCCTGTCTGGGGTACTCACCCCAGACTCCGGCACGGTTAGTTTCGACGGGTTGGACCTGTCCACGATGCGCGACCGGGACCGCTCCCATATGCGGCTGAGCCAGTTTGGCTTCGTGTTCCAAGACGGCCAGTTGATTCCCGAACTTCCCGCCCGCGAGAACGTCGCCCTGCCCCTGATGCTGACCAGCCGGCGCAGCACCGCGCTCAAGGCCGCCGATGACATGCTCGCCCGCCTGGGCATCGCCGAACTGCGTACCCGCCGGCCCGGCGACATGTCCGGCGGACAGGCCCAACGCGTCGCGATCGCCCGCGCGCTGGTCGCCAATCCCAGAGTCGTCTTCGCCGACGAACCCAGCGGCGCGCTGGACCAGTCAACGGGTCACGAGGTGATGCAACTATTGACAGCCACGATCGAGTTGACCGGCGCCAGCCTAGTGATGGTCACCCACGACCGTTCGGTCGCAGCATGGTGTTCCCGCCTCGTCGAAATCCGTGACGGCCTGGTCCACTCCGACCGCATCCTTGAAGGGGCCCTGGGATGACCGCCACCGCCACCCGGGTCACCGGGCTCGGGTCCCTCGCCTGGCGCCTCACCAGAGCCCGCCTGACTGCCCGGCAGGGAGAGACCCTGCTCTACCTGGCCTCCATCGCCGCCTACATGGTCGGCGGCGCGCTGGCCTTGACCGTCGCCGCCGGAACCTGGATGTTCTACTGGCGCTGGCAGCATCCCAGCGGATTGATCGCGGAGGTCATCGCTGAAGAGCCCAGCTTCAAGGTCGTCCTTACCGCTTACTTCGCGTTGGCGCTGGTCGCGTGTGCGCTGCTGATTCCGGCGCTGGTGTCGCTGTCCGCGGGGGCAGCCGTGCTCGGCGCCCGGGCCCGGGAACGCCGCCTAGCGGTGTTGCGGCTCGTCGGCTTGTCCTCGGGCGACGTGACCCGCATGTCGCTGCTGGACACCAGTCTCCAAGCCACCATCGGCGTCACGTTGGGCGCTGTGCTCTACCTCGCCACCGTGCCCTTCTGGCAGGCACTGAAGATGACGGGTATGCCGCTGACCCCGGCCGAGATGCTGCTGCCCTGGTGGTTAGGGCTGGCCGTGGCAGCCTCCGTCATCGCCATCGGGCTGTGCTCCGCGTGGTGGGGCCTACGTCAGGTGCGAGTCTCTCCGCTGGGCGTAGCGCGACGCACGAATCGGCCCGCACTGAGACGCTGGCGGTTGGCCGCGTTCGCCGTGATCTTCATGGCTGCGTTCCTAGCCACCCAGGTTTACCCTCCTGGCCGCGACTTCGCCGGCTTCATCGTGCTGGCCGGGGCCCTGCTGACCGCGATCTCCGGAGTGAACCTTCTGGGGGCCTACGTGCTGCAAACCCTGGCGCGGCCGCTCACGCTAATCGGTTCTCCCTCGGTGCTTTGGGCTGCACGCCGGGTGATCGCCAACCCAAGAGCTGCCTGGTCACGCGTGTTTGGTGTTGGTCTGCTGGCGCTGATCGCGGGATTCGTCGCCCTCATGCCGATCGAGTTCAGCGACAGCGCCAAGGGCTCGACGCAGACCTTCGTCGAAGCAAGCCAGTGGGACTTCACTAAGGGTGCGATCATCACCTTGTCCGTCGGACTGATGCTGAGCGCCGCGTCGATCCTAATCTCGCAGGCCTCGGCCGTGTTTGAGCGCGCCGAACAGACTATCGCCATCCACAGGATCGGTGCCCCCATCGGCTTTCTCACGCGCACGATGTGGCTGGAGTCCCTGGGAACCCTGGCGGTCTCCGTGACCGTTGGCTTCGCTGCCGGCGCGGCGATGGCCCGGCCGATGTATGGGCTGGCCGCTAAGTTCGACCTAGAGCCCAACACGACGGGCGTGCTCGTCGTGGGGTGCGTGCTGCTGGCCGGACTCGCGCTCAGCGCCTGCGCACTGATCGCCTGCGGTCCCTTGCAGCGCAGGGTTTTGACCGAGCAGCATCGCGCGGCCGATTGACCCTCGGCGCCCGGCCGTCACGTTTTGAATCGTGGCGGCCGGTGTGGCTGCGTATCGCGTGGGGCCTGTCGTGTGGATCTGGGGGCGTGGAGCCTATCCCGGGTTCAGACGCGAAGCTCCACGCAGCGCTCCGGTAGGGCCGGAACCCTCACGGGGACGGAGCCTCCATACTGGCCAAACGGCGACGCACATCCTTCGTCGCGAAGCGTTCAGCCACGAAGGAGAGGAATGGCACCGTGCCGGCCAGCATGATGACCAGCAGCCACTTGATGGACCACTTCACCCGGCGGCCCAGGTCGAAGGCCGTGATCAGTAGCACCGGATACAGCCAGCCGTGCGGCATGCCGGTCCACATCACGACGCGCCCGTCCCCCCAGATGTATTTGAGCGGCATGCCAATGCACACCAGGACCACGAGCATGGTGCCCACCACGTAGGCCATCACCTGGTAGCGCAGGAGGGCCGCGCGAGCGCCCTTGATGTCCTCGGCGTCGAGCCTGTCGTCATCCATCATAATACCTATTTGTCGACAAATCTGCTTAGCGGTTTAGCGAGGTAGCGCTAGAGGGTCTTGCCGTCGAGGATGGCCATGATCCGATCCAAGTCCTCCCCCGAGGCAAACTCGATGGTGATCCTGCCCTTGTCCCGTCCGATGTTGACCTTGACCCGGGTATCGAAGTGGTCGCTGAGTTGGCTCGCAATCTCCCGTTCGCGCTCGGTGGGCTGACGCGGGCCACGAGACAGCGCACGACGTTTCTCCTTGGCGCCCATGGCGACAATCTCCTCCGTCGAGCGCACCGAGAGCCCTTCGGCGACGATCCGCTCCGCGAGGTGCTCCTGCAACTCGGAATCCCCCAACGAGAGAAGGGCGCGGGCGTGACCGGCGGAGATCACCCCAGCCGCCACCTTGGCCTGGACCCGTTGCGGCAGGTTCAGTAACCGAAGAGTGTTGGACACCTGGGGCCGCGATCGATGGATCCGGTGCGAGAGTTCCTCCTTGGTGCAACCGAAGTCGCTGAGGAGTTGAGAATAGGCGATGGCCTCCTCGATGGGGTTGAGGTCCGCGCGGTGAAGATTCTCCAACAGCGCGTCTCGCAGAAGTGCGGTGTCCTCGGTGCCGCGAATGATGGCGGGAATGGTGGCCTTGCCGGCCTTCTTGCTGGCTCGCCAACGCCGCTCCCCCATGACGAGCTCATACTCGTTCTTGCTGACCCTCCGCACCACCACCGGCTGGAGGACCCCAAACTCGCGGATCGACGCGGTGAGTTCCGCCAGATCGTCCTCGTCGAACACCGTGCGGGGCTGTTGCGGGTTGGGTTTGATGTGACCTACCGGTAGTTCGGCAAATGTCGAACCATCTTCGAGTTGTTCGCTCTCTTCCTGATCATCAGTGCGGGCGAAGAGGTCCCCCAAGCCGCGGCCCAAGCCGCTCGTCTTGCCTGCCATCAGTCGGCTCCTTCTCGGATCGGTGTACGCTCCGCGATCTCCTCTGCCGCGGCGATATAGGCCTGCGCGCCCATGGACTTGGGCTGATGACCCACCACGGTCTGCCCGAAGCTGGGAGCCTCGGCAATCTTGACCGACCGCGGAATCTCCGAGAGAAGAGTCTCGTTCGGGAAATGCGTGCGCACCTCGTCGGCGACATCGCGGGAGAGGTTGGTCCGCGTGTCATACATGGTGAGCAGGATCGTGGACAGCACTAGGTCGTCGTTGAGGTTGCCCTTGACCCGCTGGATAGTGCGGAGGAGCTGACTCAAACCCTCGAGCGCGTAGTACTCGGTCTGAATCGGAACCAGAATCTCCGTCGCAGCCACGAGAGCGTTCAACGTGAGCAGACCGAGCGACGGTGGACAGTCGAAGAAGACGTAATCCACGCCCGACTCCCGTACATAGGTCTGGATGGCGTCGCGCAGGCGATGCTCGCGGCCGCGCTCATTGACCAACTGCAATTCAGCCCCGGAAAGTTCGATCGCGGCGGGAAGGACGTGCAGATTAGGGGAGTGTGGCGATGGTTGAGCGTGCTCGATGATGCCACTCCCCTCCATCAGCACCTCGTACGTGCCTTTCGTCCCGGACGAGTGCTCGACTCCGAGCGCCGTTGAGGCGTTGCCCTGCGGATCGTTGTCCACCACAAGGACATTGAGCCCGCCTTGCGCGAGCGCAACAGCCAAATTCACCGTCGTAGTCGTCTTCCCTACCCCGCCCTTCTGGTTTGCGACCACGAAGATTCGTGGTTTGGCCGGCCTCGGGAGCTCTTTTCGTGGTTCCACGTAATCAAAGTACTCGCCATACTCCGACATAGCTAAATCGTCATCCGTTGCCGCCCGCCGAGGGATGTTCGTTTCACGTGAAACGTCCTCGTAGTCGGACTCCGCCTTTCGCCTCCGAAAGAACAGCGCCATTCCCGCCTCCTTCAACGGCCCCAAGATTAGTCGACGAGGTGGGCAGACACGAGTGGTAGCGTGCGTTTCACGTGAAACCTCTAGCACTGCTCGAAGGTTCGACCCGCGGACCGACGGTCGAGCGCCTGACTAATTCGAGGTCTGGGTTACCGCTCTGGTTTCTTATGCTCGCGGGCGAATCCGGCGACGGACTGCGAGGGTTCCGGGCGGAGATTCATCACCGTTTCACGTGAAACGCCAGCGTGTCCAACCGGACATTCAACGATCGACCAACTGGGCCTTGACGGGCGTTCTCCGTGCAAGAGAAACCCGTCGGTCGAGTAGCTGGACGCGGTAGCGGCCAGCGTGTCGAGGCCCTGGTAGGCGTCCTCGCCCGGGTCTCGGGAGCCCGAAAGACGGAGCTCGCTTCGCACGCTTCTTGCTTCGACGGCAGGCGGCTATGCCGCGGCGTGGAAGAAAGATACCCGTCGGTCGAGTAGCCTCGCGGGGAGGAAGCGAGGCGTGTCGAGGCCGAGGCGAGGACCCCTACCAGGTCTCGATACGT
>JBHADA010000008.1:0-2661 GCA_041854805.1 Arachnia sp. | reverse complement strand
GGGGGCTCAAGATCCTGAGCGTCGTCGCATCATGGAGGCTCCGGCCGCGTGGATTCGCTGAAGCGTTTGGATGGTCTTTTGGGGGTGGGAGTCGGCCCTAGGGGCCACCCGTCTGCCGTGATTCATTAGGTCTCGATGGTATAGATCATCGATAGATCGTTCGCACAGTCGAAGTTTAGACTCCTTAGTAAAGAGCTGGATTTGTGCAAGTCCGCTGTTGTGCCACCAGTCCAGAGCCCACTTGTGTGGTGAATCTGCCAGCAGCTGGAAGTCGATGGCGCGACTGAAGTAGGCAGCAATCCAATCGGCGAACTGGATATTAGAACTCAGTTTGCTATCCACGTGCATTGGGGGTTCGACGATGCGCCGCATCTCCTTATGCTCCTCAGCTCGCCCGAGAATGTGACCGTACATGCTTGAGACGCGTTCGCTTCGTTGAGACTCGTTGATCTTGTCGATCAGGACGATCAGGTTCTGACCGGCTCGGTTGGCTTCCGTAGCCAGGCGATTCAGGCATTGCTGCATAGCGCCAGTCTCTCGCGAGCTCTGGTCTAGCCAGGTTTGCTTCGGGGTCCCGATCGGCTTCTCCTCCGCGTAATAGAAGAGCTTCCCGCCTAGTTTCTCAACTCTCTTCGCTAGCGAGGAGAAGACTCTGTTGTGCTGTGGGTACTTTGCTGCGTTTGACGGGCGAAAGATGTTGGCACCCTTGACTTCCCACTGGCCGGGGTTCGTGGCACTTTTGTGGTGCTCGGGGAAGAGTTCCCTTTTGTGTCTATTGAACTCGGCCCCGAACTGGCGCACTGCTCCCTCCGGCAGGATGAAACCGGCGTACCCGAAGGCGGGACTAGTCTTGAATCGAGCATGGTCGCGAGACACGAATGCCCCGGGCTCCCCGATCTCATCGATATATGCGATCAGCAAGGCGCAACCTCTCTACGCACTGAGGCCCGCGCATTGCGCGGGCCTCACGAATCGGCGCGCCTGGGCCTATTGCATCCCTCGCTACCACTGGCAACCCTACCAGCAGGATGAAGTGTCCACAAGAGGGGTGGGTGATGGGCTCGACGGGCTGGGCAGCCTGGCCGCTACGGATTCCCAGACGGGTGACGCGTGCTCTCGACGAGATGTAGCCCAGCGCCCGGATCGCCAGTGGTGCGGGATACTGTTCAACATGCCCGAGTCACGCCCCGTATCCCTCAACGTTCCGGCCGCGGCACCCCGGCGACCTGACGCTCCCGAGGGTCCCGACCGGCTCGACGAGCGGGCCCTCGTGCGGCTGTCCAAGTCGATGTCCAAGGCGTTGCGCCACCGTCCGGACCGGCTTGGGCTGGAACTCGACTCCGGCGGCTGGGTGGACGTGTCCGCTCTCGTCGCGGCGTTATCGACCGAGGGTCGGCCGGTGAGTCGGGCGATGGTCGACGAGGTGGTGCGCCGCAACGACAAGAAGCGTTTCTCCTACGACGCCACTGGGACCCGGATCCGGGCCAACCAGGGCCACAGCGTGGCCGTGGACCTCGGCCTCGCTCCGACCGAGCCGCCGGCGGTCCTTTACCACGGCACGGTGGCCCGGTCACTGCCCGCGATCCGGGGCGAGGGACTGCGGCCCATGCAGCGCCACCACGTGCACCTGTCAGCAGACGAGGAGACCGGGAACCGGGTGGGCGCGCGCCGCGGCGCCCCCGTGGTGCTCGTCGTCGACGCTGCCTCGATGGCCGCCGACGGTCACCTCTTCTGGCGCAGCGACAATGGGGTGTGGCTCGCTGAGAGCGTGCCGCCGCGCTACCTCATCGAGCTGGAGGGCTGAACCGGTCGCCCCGGTCAACCTGGTTCGGGTGGAGTCAAGGCGGGGCGGCCTGACCTCGAGGCTCCCGTCGTAGGGATGGCCACCAGGCGACGAGCTCCGTCGTAGACTGAGGCGCTTGTCAGGGACGGAGGAATCATGGGCGGTCTAAGGATTGTCGTCGGGGTGTCGGGATCGATCGCCGCGTACAAGGCGCCTTTTGTGATTCGGCTCCTGCGCGACGCTGGTCACCAGGTCAAGGCAGTGCCGACGGAGGCCGCGCTGCGTTTCATCGGCGCGCCCGCGTTGGCGGCCGTGGCCGGCGGCCCGGTCTCGACGGGGGTGTTCGACGACCCGGCCGCCGTCGAGCACGTCGCGACGGGGGAGTGGGCCGAGCTGGTGGTGGTGGCCCCGGCGTCGGCTGACCTGATCGCCCGGGTCGCGGCAGGCCGGGCCGACGACCTGCTGACCGCCACGATCCTCACCACCACGGCGCCCGTCGTGCTGGCGCCCGCGATGCACACCCAAATGTGGGAAAACCCGGCGACGCGGGAGAATGTCGCGACCTTGCGGCGCCGCGGAATCACCGTCATCGAGCCCGACACCGGCGCGCTGACCAGCGGCGACTCGGGTGCCGGGCGCCTGCCGGAGCCGGAGCGGATCGTCGCGGAGGCGCTCGCGGTGTTGGGCGACGACGCGCTTGCGGGGCGGCGATTCGTCGTCTCCGCCGGCGGTACCCGGGAACCCATCGACCCAGTTCGGTTCCTTGGCAACCGCTCCTCGGGGCGGCAGGGCTGCGCGATTGCGGCCGCGGCCGCGCGCCGCGGGGCTCGGGTGACGCTGGTCGCCGCCAATGTCGACTCGGGGCTGCTGGCCAGGCT
>JBHADA010000007.1:0-10442 GCA_041854805.1 Arachnia sp. | reverse complement strand
TAGTGGAGGTGGCGGGAATTGAACCCGCGTCCTTGAGAGATGAACCAGGGCTTCTCCGGGTGCAGCCGACTAGGCGTCTTCTTGGTCCCTGCACTCACGTCGGCATGTCACAGACGAACCCAGTCTCAGTGATGTCCCGAGCCGCCCCTGAGACGCAGGCGATTCGGCGAGCCTTCTAAACGAGGCCAGCATCCGGGCGGAAGGCGCACCCGGGCTGACCCTTCGATCGCTGATCAGGCAGCGAGAGCGAAGTCAGTGCGGTTGTTCTTGGCACTTATTGGTTTCCACACATCGTTAACGAGATGAGCGTGGATCCTCGACCCGCTTCCCCTGGGACTACCGTCCCAAGTCGAAACCAGTCACCCCCTGTTGAGTTGTCCGCTCCAGTGTAGCCGATCAGCGCTGCCCTCGCGGATCCCGCGGTGCCAGCGGCAGCCTCTCCCCCAGCACCCCGGTGCTCGATTGTCCGTTGAAGGCGCGCACCGCGGCAACGATCGTGCCGGCCACCCAGATTAGCCAGGCGATCGCCACCAGATGCCCGGCACCCAGGACGATGGCCATCAGGACCGAGAGGAATCCGATGGCTCCGAGCATCATTTGAAGGCTGAGCGCCCTACCCGCCTCCCACCACATCCGTGTTCCTGGCACGGCTACGGCCTTCGCGATGGCTGGACCAATACACCACGTGATGAACGCGGACAGGTGAACCAGCCCGGCCCCCACGTTTTCAGCCGGGCTGGGGGCGCCCGGGCTGGGACGGGTGAGCACCTGCGGAGCAATCCGCGCCAAGCCCTGCAACGACGAGTTGAGTTGGGCCCGGTCTCTTGCCTCAAGGGCCATGTCCAGGCGTCGATCAAGTTCGGCCTCGTCAATGACGCCCTGCGCGTACTGAGTTTGGAGGTGGGCGACCGCCCGGTCACGCTGCGTGTCGCTGATGGGATACATGGGCTGGCTCATGAGATTCAGTCTTGCGTATCCACACGCGAAGCCCCATTGGGATGTGCCCTGACTCGTCCCCCAATTTCCACCGGCCCTCAGGCACAGTCTGGGGGACTAGGAAGGACAGCGATGGGATGGTGATCCACAGGGTCGAACTGTTACGCCGGTTGGATCACTCATCTGCGGTAGCGGTTGCGGCTGGCCAAGGCACGCTCAGCCTCACGCTTCGCGTCGCGCTCAGCGATGTCGCGCCGCTTGTCCCAGTCTTTCTTGCCGGTGGCCACACCGATCTCGACCTTGGCGTACCCATCCTTGAAATAGAGCTGAAGCGGAACCAGGGTTCGTCCAGGCCCCTCCAGTTCGCGGGCGAGCTTGTTGATCTCCTTGCGGTTAAGAAGCAGCTTGCGAGTACGCCGCGCGGAATGGTTACGCCAGGTACCGAACTCGTACTCGGGGATGTGGGCGTTGATGAGCCATGCCTCGCCGTTCTCGTCGACGGTGGCGTAGGCATCCAGCAGCGTCGCACGACCGGCACGGAGGGTCTTGACCTCCGTGCCGGTCAGCACCAGACCAGCCTCGTACACGTCACCAATAGAGTAGTCGTGCCTGGCCTTCTTGTTCTGTGCGACGAGCTTGCGTCCTGTCTCCCTGGGCATCGTCCAAGTATGGCAGCCCGTCAGAGCCGGAACCAGCGTCCCATTGGGTTGGCTTTGGCGCCGTTCTCCCACACCATGAGATGCAGGTGGCATCCGGTGGACTGGCCGGTGGTTCCGACGTAGCCGACGACTTGCCCCCGAGTGACTCGCTGGCCCGCCCCGACGATGTACTTCGTGGCGTGGTTGAAGCCGGTGGTTACGTAGATTCCGTTGACCTTGCCGTGGTCAATCATCAGACGGTTGCCGTACCCATTGCTGTAGTACTTCTCCGCCACGACCCCATCGGCCGGGGCTAGAAGCGGCGTGCCGCAGGAGGCGCCGAAATCCGTCCCGTCGTGCATCTTCCAATACCGCAGGATCGGGTGCAACCGCATGCCGTACTTGGACGTCAGGCGCGACCCAGCGGGCAAACGGAACGGAACCGACTTGCCAGACCCCGTGGACGCCTTGCCGGACGAGGATGACTTAGACGACGATGAGGACGAAGACGAGGAACTCGAACTCGATGACTTCGACTTGCTGTTGGCTGCCTTACGAGCGGCCTCCTCCTCGGCTGCCTTTTGGGCCGCTGCCTTCTCCGCGGCGATCCGCTGCCGAATGCGCTTGTCCACAGCGGAGCTCTCGGCCTCCAATTCGGACTGCTTCTTCTCCTCTTCGGCCACCGTCTTCTTGGCCGCAGCCTCGGCCGCATCCTTTTTGACGACGAGATCCGCCACGTCGCTGCGCAGCTTGCCGGCCTGTTCCTTGATCTGCTTTGTCTGCTCCACCTGCTTGGCCGCGGCTTCGCGCGCAGAACTGGCCTTCTTCTCAGCCTCGTCGGCTGCCGATTCGGCCTCTTCCAGCGCCAATCGCCGGGCCTCCAGCTCGTCGAGTTGCTTGGCCGAGGAATCGAACAAGGTGGTGGCCAGTTGAGCCCGCTGGTTAAGGTTCGACGAGTCAACGTTGGTGAAGATCATGGCCAGGTTGCTGAGCCCAGCGCTCGACTGCGTGGTCACGAGGATCTCCTCGTTGACCCGCTCATCAGCGGATTTGAGCGCGGCCTTGGCCATATCGACTCGAGCCTTGGCGAGTTTGAGAGCTTCCTCGGCCTTGGCCAGTTCCTCGGCCCGCTTCTTATCCAGTGCCTCGGCGTCCTTGAGGTCCGATTCGGCCTTCGCCAACGAGGCCTCGGCGTCTGAGAGCCTCTTACGGGCATCAGCCGCTTGGGATACGGCGTTGTCGCGCGCCACGTGGGCGTCCTCGACAATCTCAGACTGTGCCGCGATCTTCTTTTGAAGATCCTTCTTCTTCTCGTCCAGGTCGTCCGCCGAAGCGGGTCCCACGCCAGCGGCGAAACAGGCGATGGCCGCGAGCGCGGCGAGACCCTTGATCAGGCTGGCGGACAATTTGCGAATCACGGGCTGTGGGGGAAGATCCCGGTTCACGTTGATCCCTCCTTAGGTGTTCCTACACACGTAGGTACTTTCGGGTTGCCAGCAGTGTCGGGACAACAGCGAGAGCCACCCCCACGGCTGCAATGGCTAGAATGGCACCGAGCAGGTCGCCCCACCCAATCCACGGTAAAGCTGTGATTGACGTTCGAGCATTCTGCACAATGACGAACCAGAAGCCGCCGACGAGCACCCCTGTAGCGAGCACGATGCCGATGGCCGCAGCAATGAGTGACTCGAGAAGGAACGGCAGCAAGATATACAGATTGCCCGCACCCACCAACCGCATGATGCCGATCTCTCGCCGGCGTGAGAACGCGGCCATCCGGATGGTGGTAGCGATCTGCAGTGACGCCGCCACGAGCAGCAGGGCACTCATCCCGATGGTGGCCCATTGCAGAGCACCCATCCATGTGAAGATCTGGTCAAGAATGGTCCGCTGATCCTGAACGTTCTGCACACCCTGCAGCGCCTTGGCCTCGCTCACCACGCCCGCGTAGTTCTCCGGATTCTTCAGCTTGACCCGGAACGAGTCCTGCATGTCGTCGACGGTGCGGGAGTTGAGGATGGGCGATTCGGCAAAGACGCGCTTGAACTCCTCGTAGGCGACTTCCTTCGAGTCGTAGGTGACCGCGCTGACCTCGGGGTTGCCTTCCAGGGCCTCCTTGATCGCCTGACGCTGCGCGTCCGTCGTCGCCTGCCCCGATTCACACCGGCCACCAGTGGTGTTCTCCGTGCAGAGGAAGACAGAGATCTCAATCTTGTCGTAAAGGCTGGTGCGGGCCAGGTTGACCTCCAACGCCGTGAGCACACCCGCCCCTAACAACGAGAGGGACACACTCATGGTGACGATCACGGCGATCGTCATGGCGAGGTTGCGCCGCAGCCCGGACCAGGTTTCGCGTAGTGAATGCCGCATGTCTATCTCCTGCCTTACGCCGCGCCGTAGATGCCCTTGGCCTGATCGCGTACGAGCTCGCCACCACGCAACTCGAGCACACGACGGCGCATCTGGTCGACGATGGAAGAGTCATGGGTGGCCATAATGACGGTGGTGTTGGCCTTGTTAATCCGGTCGAGCAGCTTCATGATGCCCACGGACGTCTCGGGGTCGAGATTACCGGTGGGCTCATCGGCGATGAGGATCTTGGGCCGGTTGACGAAGGCACGAGCGATGGCGACACGCTGCTGCTCGCCACCAGAGAGCTCCTCGCATGGCCGCTCCCCCTTGCCCGCAAGACCAACCAGTTCCAGGGTCTCGGGCACGATGCGCTTGATCTCTCGGCCTGGACGCCCGATGACCTGGAGCGCGAAGGCCACGTTCTCGTAGACGGTCTTGCCGGGAAGCAGCCGGAAGTCCTGGAACACGGTGCCAATCTGGCGGCGCAGGGCGGGCACCTTCCACTGATTCATGGTCGATAGGTTCTTGCCCGCGACGTACAGGGTGCCCTTGGTGGGCCGGTACTCGCGGAGGATGAGCCTCAGGAACGTTGACTTGCCCGAGCCCGACTGTCCCACGAGGAAGACGAACTCTCCTCTTTCGATCTCCAGGTTGATGTTGCGTAGCGCGGCGCGCTCCTGCCCTGGATAGAACTTGGTGACGTCCTCGAACGTGATCACTGCGGCTCCGACTTGGTTGGGGAAGTTCCTGAGAAACTCTCAGAACGCAGGCAGTCTATGCCACCCGGTCAAATGCTGCGAACCCGACACGCCTGGCACGTCAGGTTCGCTGCCTAAGTAGGCGACGCTACGCGTTTTCAGGCCTCCGAGCGCTTGCGCCAGCGGATGCCGGCGTCGATGAACCCATCGAGGTCTCCGTCGAAGACGGCCTCTGGGTTGCCGACCTCGTGCTCCGTGCGGAGGTCCTTGACCATCTGGTAGGGGTTCATCACATAGGAGCGCATCTGGGCCCCCCAGGAGTTACCGCCGTCGCCCTTGAGCGCGTTGAGTTCTTGCTCACGCTCCTGCCGCGCCTTCTCTAGGAGCCGGGCCTGCAGCACGCGTAACGCGGCGGCCTTGTTCTGCAACTGCGACTTCTCGTTCTGGCAACTGACCACGATCCCGGTGGGCAGATGAGTGATCCGCACGGCGGAGTCGGTGGTGTTGACCGACTGGCCTCCCGGACCAGAGGAGCGGAACACGTCGATGCGCAGGTCCGCCTCGGGGATGTCGATGTGATCCGCCTCCTCCGTGACGGGCAACACCTCGACACCAGCGAACGACGTCTGGCGACGCCCCTGGTTGTCGAAGGGTGAAATGCGCACCAGACGGTGCGTGCCCTGCTCCACGGAGAGGGTGCCGTAGGCGAAGGGGGCCTTGACCGCGAAGGTGGCGGACTTCAGCCCAGCTTCCTCTGCGTAGGACGTGTCATAGATCTCGGTGGCGTAGCCGTGACGGTCGGCCCAACGCAGATACATGCGCATGAGCATCTCGGCAAAGTCCGCAGCATCGACGCCCCCCGCCTCGGCACGAATGGTGACGAGAGCGTCACGCGGGTCGTACTCCCCCGATAGCAGGGTGCGGACCTCGAGCGCCTCAATGTCCTTGGCCAACTTGTCCAGTTCCTGAACCACGTCGGCGCGCGCGTCGGCGTCGTCCTCTTCGTCCGCCAGCTCGAGCATGACCTCGGCATCCTCCAAGCGCGAACGAAGCGAGACGATCCGATCCACCTCGCCTTGCTTGGCCGAAAGTTGGGAGGTGACTCGTTGAGCGTTGGCCTGGTCGTCCCAGAGATTGGGGGCGGCCACCTGTTCCTCGAGATCGGCGATCTCGGAGCGCAACGCGTCCAGGTCCGCCACCGCCTCAATAGAGCTCAGGGAGCGGCCCAGTTCTGAAATGCGTGAGGACAGGTCATCGTTAGCCACAGTCGGTCATCTTATCGCGCACGGCACCGGACCGGGCCCTCACGACGCACCCAAGGACTGCCAGAATGGGAGTATGTCTGCCACGAAGGACCGCCTGAAGAAGGATCTCGCCACCGCTTTGCGCGCCAAGGACGAGGCCGCCAAGACCACGATCAGGATGCTTCTGGCCGCCATCACCGTGGAGGAGGTGGCAGGCGATACCGCGCGCGAGCTCAGCGACGCCGAAGAACTGACCGTGATTACCAAGGAGGCACGCAAGCGCCGCGACGCCGCCCAGACCTATGCCGACGCGGGGCGTCAGGACTTGGCCGAAAAGGAGGCCGCCGAGGCTGAACTCATCGCCGCCTACCTGCCCGCTCCCCTGACCGCCGAGGAATTGACCGCCCTGGTGGACGCGGAGATCGCCGCGTTGGATGAGCCGCCCACGATGAAACAGATGGGAGTCCTGGTCAAGGCCGTCTCCGCGAAGGCCGGGGGCCGCGCGGAGGGCAAGGCGATCGCCGCGCAGGTCCGCGCTCGCTTGGCCTAAGCCATCGCGCCCGCCGCATCAGGGCGTGGCCCGAGGAACTGGGACCACCGCGCTTGCGGGGTGTGAAGCGTGGCCCTGACCACGACGGGCCCAAGACGCCCACGAAACGGTCCCTAGCCTCGGATGGCAACGATCATGGAACCGTCGGGTTCTTCCGAGGGTGACCTGCCAGGTAACCGAAGGCGATCCGAGCCGAGGTCCGTCCAAGGCCCAGCCGATGCAGCCAATACCGATCCATCAGGCCTCCCGCCACCACACCCGCCAACCCCAGGTCTACCGCCGTGAGGGATAGCTGTTGCATGGTTGCCCCGGCCTCCAGGAGCGCGAAACGACCGCCTCGTTCGTCGTACTTGTCCGTCAGGCGGTCCGCGAATACCGTCGCGATCACCATGCAAGCTGGCTCCCCCGTTACCGGTGCGTTGATCCGCTCGGCGGCCTCCCGCCATGGCGGGGCCGGTGCGGGCAAGGCGACCAGGCCATGATCGATGGGGTCATAGTAGACACACCGTCCGTCGTAGCCTGTCACCCGCCAAGCCACCGCGAAGATTTCAACTGCGTACGACGCTCCTGCGGATGGATAACCGCGATGTTCCGCGCCTCCCCATGCCCGGCAAGACCCCAACAGCCGCCCAAACTGGGGGAGGCTGAGCGCCCTCGACGCGAACTCCCGCCCGCTGTGTCGTCGTGCCGCCGCCCGCTCGAGCCGTGTTCGGCGTGAGTGTGGCAGCGGCTGCGAAGCCGTGGAGTATTCCAGACGTAACTGCTTGCCTTCGGGATCGTAGGCATTGACCTTGCGGACGAATTCCGCCATGTTGTATGGCGACAAGCAAGATGCCTGCCAAAAGTCCTCGAAGAATGGCGTAGTCATACTCACCCCAGCGGATGCGGCCTGAGATTCGGAAACTGGGTCTCACCCTCGCGGCCGGGATAGCGGGAGCCGAGCATTGTGTCCACCTTGTGCAGGAGCGGCCAAGCCTCGTGCGCATAGAGAAGTGCCATGTCTGGTGACAGCGCCTTCGCCACATGCAGCCCCGCCTGAAGGGCGTCGATGGTGGTGATCTCACGGTAATAGACCCGGATGCCCGCCGCCGCCAACGCGCTTCTGGCAGTTTCGAGGGCAGCGTGAACGTCGCTAGGCGCCTCCACTGCGGAAGGTGCGTGGACGCGGTCACGGCCACGCAGGATGGGCAGCCCACTCCACAGGTCTGGGTGGAGGGTGTAGAACATGGCGTGTTCGTCAAAGGAACGCAAGGTTGCGTCCCTAGTCAGATGCGATACATCGACGTAGGTGGCATAGACGCCGGCGAACAGCACTCCCTGAGCCCACTCCAAATAGGCCTTGCTCGTTGCCGCCTGCCAGTTCGGCTTACAGGCCACGCCCAGTGAGTACCGCCAGGTTCCCTGTTTCGGGATGCCTCCCATCACCGCCGCCACCGGGAAAGGACTGTATGCGGGGGTGAGATCAAAAAGGGTGAACTCCCCTCCAAGATCTGCTACCTCATCCATCAAGGAGCGCGGGGGCTCGACAGCACGCCCAGGCAAGCCATGCAGCCAGGTCACCATCAGGGCGTCGCGTTCAATCAGTTCCTGGATCCCTCCAAGAAGAGCCTTGGTAGCGGTGGCTCCCGCGGCCAGCCCAGACGACGTCGCCACCCCCGTATGCCCTCGATCCTGAAGCGACACGAAGGGTAGCGGCACCCAGGTCGGTTCGCCACTATCAAGAGAGAAGACCTCGACATACGGGCAGTCGGCGTCGACGATGCCACCGTGCGGAAAACTGGAATGGCTCATCTGCTCCGGTGTATAGAGGGCGAAGTCCTCTCCATCAATGCGATCCCAGCTAGATACCTCGGCTCGACGACGCGTACGCAGCGGTGCCATGGCGGAGCAGGCTCGTTCGACCGCTTCGCCGATGGCAGCCAGCCGCGCGGTTTCATCGTCGCGGCCCACTCCTCCCGATGCGCTCTCCCACGGCGCGTCGACGCTCCGCGGTACGCCGTAATGCACGATGGCGTGGGCATCGGCCATGGACAGTGGCGCCATCTGAGGTGGGAGAACTAGGCCGTGACGATGCCCGACGGCCCGCCGCATGAGGTGTGCGCTGAGTGTGGACATTGTCGGGAAAGAATCACTGGCGGGGGGACAATCGATACGCGGCCACCAGGATCGCCGCCGCCACGAGCAAGCCAACGGCTGTGGCCACGGCTAAATACAGATCGATATCAAGCTTCCATTCGCTCGTGATATGCGCGGCGGCGGCGAACTCCACGCAGAAGGCCACGATCACGAGAAATGAGGCGAGCACCCCGTACACCGGAGCATAGAGGCGCTTCACGATGGCGAAGACAACCGTGTATCCCACCGTAAGCAGGGCGAGCGGGATGATCATGAGAAGCCACACGCGATTGAACACGGCGATCAACGAAGCGAGGGCGAGCCACGGGGTGAGGAACGCGAGCACGGCAGCGATGATCCGAGGCCTTCGTTCGACCCCTGGGCGACTCCGCGCCGCCATGCCAGCGCCGACGACGCTGACTAGGCCAAGCGTGCCCGTGCAGCACGATGAGCAGCAACAGCAGGAACACGACGGTGTGGCCACTGTCCCTGCGTAACCATGACCGTCGAACTGTGTGCGCAGAGGCCTCATGTGGTGATGCTACGTCAGGGGCGGCTCATGGTGCCGAAGACCTACCAATCGATCGCGCCGGATGGTTCGAAACCATCACAGTATTCACACATGGGAACGGTCAGCAGCCTGTCCGCCGCGATGCTGCGACCCGCCAAATCCCACGCCACGCTACGCCCCACCAGGAACGTGTCGCCTTGCAGGCAACGCCTCACCTCCGAGGCTACGAGGGCAGCGACCAGTTCCGGATACTCAAGGGCGACCGCTGGTTCCTCGACGGGCTCTCGCTCTCCCCAGCGTTCACGTATCCGGCCGAATAAGCAGGCCACACATGGCGTCTCGTGCGGAATCACGAAGGGGCCCACCGAGACGGTGTGATGGAAGGAGATGTCGACGAACAGATGTGGTTTCGTCAGCGTGAGGGCCCTCTCCACGGTCTGGGTCGAAGTCGATGTGTGGCGCAGTAGAACCAGCAGGTCTGCATCCTCCGCTTGACTCGATCCGGGCAAGTCGAGACGCACTGGTAGCGCATCTCCCACAAGGGCCACCGCACCTCGTCTGCTCGGCGATACAACCGGCTGGATCATGCCCGCCGCCAGAAGCTTCTCGAAGATCTCTCTCTCGCTTTGGGGCAGGCTCGGCCGGGCAAGCGACTCGCCGGCCGCAAACCGTGCGACGATTGGGCTGTTCTCGATCAGGAAGCGCGCATCGTCTCCGCCGAAAAGTTCGAACCCTTCGTCGTGCGGCTCGATCCTCCACGACGCGGATAACCGGTACCTGGATGCCACGGGCAGTTCAATTGCTGTTCGCCGCAGCCGCTGCGTTACCCTGCTTCCTGCGGATGAGGTCTAGGGCAACGACCGATCCCAGGACGGCCAGGCGGCGCATTGGAGGAAGCCCTGGCGCGAAGGACAAGACATATTGATCTCGGCCGAGAAACCAGTCGCCGGGGCCTTCCCAGGTCAGCGAGGCAGTGGCTTCGACGCCGTGAGTGGCTTCATTCGTGATCTGAAAGTCTTTGCTGCCGAAATCGCCTCGCAGCAGCATGCCTTGCCCATCGACCGGTTCGATCGACACGCGCTTCGTGAACCACGATAACCGCCTGATCACCATGGCCAGCGGCGCTCCGTCCGGCCCAGTCACCTCATACCGGTCAGCGCCCCATTCAACCACGTCATTGATATGCGCCAACGTGACCCCGTCACCGGTCACGAGATCGAATCGTCGCGGCCCTCTCAAGAAACGCTGACCGGCGGAGTCGGTGTTGACCACCCTTCCGATCACGGCACCGGCTTCATCGAGGAGGGTGAAGTCTTGGCGGCTGGCCCGTGGCTGATGCAGCACGACTCGTTCGCACGTCAGGAGAATCGGGTAGGAACTCATACTCCTCAGGGTAGG
>JBHADA010000006.1:0-17426 GCA_041854805.1 Arachnia sp. | reverse complement strand
GGGTGGTGCCGGTGGTGGGGCGGGCGCCGGAGGTGGCTGAAGGGGGGCCTGCTGTGCCGGGAGGGCCTGCGGCGGCTGGGACGAGGGCTGTGCGGGAGCCTGGAATGTCGGCTGTGCGGCGGGAGCCTGAAACGAGGGCTGTGCGGCGGGAGCCTGAAACGTCGGCTGCGCGGCGGGAACCTGGAAAGGAGGCTGGGCTGGGGGCACCGAGGCGGGAACAGCGGGTGCTTGTGCGACAGGTGCGGTAGGCGGCGGAGAGACTGGTTGGGGAAAGGGCGGGGCAGGAGGCGGAGCCTGCATGGGATAAGACTGAGGAGGTGTGGGCAGCGGCAGGTTGTAGGAAGGCGCCTGGGCCGGCTCGCGGCGCAGGCTCACCATTGCCGTCCCGGCCATCTGGTCCACCCAGTCTCGGCCGTCGCGACTGAGGGCCCCGCTGAGCACGGGCCCCACGACAGTCAGGTGAAGCAACGCCATCAGGAACGTGCGGATGAACTGGCGCTTCAATCCCGGGGCGTGGTTGCTGCCGTAGGCGATGGCCACGGTGCCGGTGGCCCAACCGCCGGGCGTGCGCCCGGTGCGGGCCCGCAGCAGGGCCATCACCACGACCAACTCCACCAGCGTGATACCCACCAATACCGGCGAGGAGAAGAACCACCACAGAGCGCCCAGCACGGCGGCCACCACGACGGCGTCCGTCAGATAGGCGAGTACGCGGTCCAGCCGACTGGCAGGAGCGAGGTTGGCAAGGTTCATGAGGCCATCTCCCGCACTAAGGCGAATAGGCCCCCAGCGTAGACGGCTGAGGGAAGTAAAAGAAACAGCGACAGCCGCTGGGTGATCTCCGCGGTGCGCCCGATGAGAGCCGACGGGCGCGCCTTGGCCAAGGCCGTGGCGAGGATGCTGAGCAGGCCTCCCGAAACCACCACGGTCAGGGCGGCCATCTGGTTACCCAAGGCCGCGATCACCGGTGGGGACGAGATGATCGCGGCGGCGACGCACAAGGCACTGACGCGAGGCATGACGCGTCCCACGTGATCGCGGCGGGTCCGCGAGCCGAGCGCGAGCGCGAGAAAGGCCGTCACCATCATGACGATGCCGACCCGGCCGGTCCAGTGATCGAACGCCATGACGCGTGCGGAGGGAAAGGCCGTGACCGCGGCTGCACTGCAACAGGAGAGCAGCAGTAGCCGGTCGCGGGCATCGGCCTCCCGGAGCGAGCGGCGCACCCTGCCCGCCGTGATGGGGGAGGGAGGCGACACGTGCGGCGTGCGGACCGTCGGGGCCGACGTGGTGACAGTGGGCAGGTCCAGCAACTGAGACTCGGGGATGCGGAAGGCGAAACTCGGAATGGTGGTGATGGCCATGGTGGAGACCGCCAGCACCAGGGTGGTCACAACCGGCAACGGCACGTCGGTGACGAGGACGAAGGAGGCCAGCAGACCGGTTACCGCCCACACCGCCGCGGTGATGCCGCTCAGCGGCGCCCGATCCAGCAGCCACACACAAAGAGCCGCCACCAGCGCCGTCCACCCGGCCATCGCTGGAGCAAGCGGCGAAAGGATGGGGCCGGTGGGCAGAAGGGCCAATCCGCATACTCCGAGTAACGCGGTGATGGTCAGCAACCCAGGCGCCGTCTCGCGCAGCCGCCGCCACCGCAACGACGTGACCAGCGAGACGGCGCAGAGCGCCGCGGCCGCATACCTCACCGGCGCGGCTACCTCCCACCAACCCAGCGCCGGGCCAACCAAGCAAGCGAACTCGACGCTCGTCGCCAAGGCCAGGAACACGCTGATCACCAACGCGGGCCGAAGCCACATGGCCGCCCGTGCGCGTGCGGCCGCACGCCGGGGAGAGGAATCCTCCAAGCCGTCGGCGCCGGTCAGAGTCAAGACGGTCCCCGAAGCCACGTCGTCGCCTAGCGTCGCGCCCAAACCGATGGGGGTACCGTCAGGATGGGTGAGTCTCAAGGACTCGCCCTGGAGATCGATGCGCAGCATCGACATGAGGTTGCCGATCGATGTGCCCACAGGGACAGCGACGTCGTACTTCGAGCCGTCGTGCAGGATCGTCGCCGACGCCAATAACGTGGCCATACGTTCCTCCGTCGTGCTGGGGGCTGGTGCATGTATGCGAGCCGGATACGGTTCGCTGTCCTGACGATAGTATGAGAAAGGGGCGTCAACAGGTCCTTCCCATCCCAGCGACCGGGACGGCCTGAACCGAAAGATACCCGCCGGTCGAGTAGCCTCGCGAGGAACGAAGCGAGGCGTGCCGAGACCCTGGTGAGCAATCGTCGCCAGGGCCGCGGCACGCTCGGCATGACATGTTCCGTCGAAGAAGAGCGCCCGCCAGGGCCCATGGACTTACATCACGGAGAATCAATGGTCCAACCCAAGCAGGCCGAAGCCACGGCCCCTGACCTGCCCAGCGGTCAGATCGACGTCCAGGCACCCCCTGACCAGCCGGAGGCCGGAGGCATGGGAAACATCCTGGCGACGGCCATCCCGATGATGGGCTCCATGGGCGTCATGGTGTTCATGGCCATGTCCAATACCCAAAACACTCGCATGCTGCTCATGGCCGGAGCCATGGTGGTGGCCATGCTCTCGATGGTTGGGTTCAACATCTACCGGCAGGTGGGCGGGCACAGGCAGAAGATCGACACGCTGCGCCGCGAATACCTGGCCTACCTGGGAGAGACACGCACCACGGTTCGCGCCGTCGTGCGCAAGCAACGCACCTACGTTGGGTGGCACCTTCCATCTCCGGACTCGCTGGTGCTGATCGCGCAGGAGGGCACCCGCCTGTGGGAACGCGACACCGACGACCCGATGGTGCTGCACGTGCGCCTCGGCACATCCACCCAGGGCCTGGCGATGGAACTCATCGAGCCGGAGCTGGCGCCCCTGGCCAAGCCGGACGTGGTGTGCCATTCCGCCATGCGCCGGTTCATCGACGCCCACGCTGTCGTGGACGACATGCCCTTCGGGGTGATGCTGGGCGACTTCAGCCACGTCGAAGTGGCCGGCCCTGTGGAGACGACGCGGGCGCAGGTGCGCGCCATGATCGCTCACATGACCACGTTCGCCTCACCGAAGGCGCTGCGGGTAGCGGTGCTGTGCGCCGAAGAGGAGCAGTGGGATTGGGTGAAGTGGCTGCCCCACGCCAGATCCACGGAGATGAGAGACGCGTTGGGGCCGGCTCGCATGGTGACCTCCGACCCAGGAGAACTGCTCACGATGCTCGGTGAGGACTTCGTCACCCGCCCCGGCTTCCGGGCGCGATCGGGGGCTACGCCCTGGCCGCATCTTCTTCTCATTCTCGACGGTGTGAGCCTGCCTACCAACGTCCCCCTGGGCACGATCGGCGGTACCGAGGGGGTCACGGTGGTGCAGACCATGACGGCTTGGCCCCCCATGACGTCGCGTTCCACCTTGCGCATGATCCTGCACCCGGGGGCACGCGAGCAGGACCGGGGGCGCATGGAGTTGCTTCTCTTGGATCAGCAGCCCATTGTCGCTACACCCGACGCGATGGGCGTGCCGCAAGCCGAGGCCATTGCGCGGCGCATGGCCCCCTGGGCGGAAGAGGAGCGGCCAGAGGCGGAATCCCCGGCCGGGCGCTCGGATCCGAAGCGTTCCCAGGACCTCACCGAACTGCTGGGCACCGGCGACATTCGAGACTTCGACCCGGACCGGCAATGGAAGCGCAGGGAGGGGCGCGACCGGCTTCGCGTCCCTTTCGGGGTGACCCCCGAGGGTGTTCCTGTGATTCTGGACATCAAGGAGTCCGCGCAGCAGGGCATGGGCCCGCATGGCCTGCTCATCGGCGCCACCGGCTCCGGCAAATCGGAGGTGCTGCGGACCCTCGTGCTAGCCATGTCCTTGACCCACTCGCCGGAGCAGCTCAACTTCGTGTTGGTCGACTTCAAGGGCGGCGCCACCTTCGCAGGCATGTCGAACCTGCCGCACGTGTCGGCCATGATCTCCAACCTCGAATCGGAGTTGTCACTGGTGGACCGCATGCAGGAGGCTCTGCGTGGAGAGATGGTCCGCAGGCAGGAGATCCTCCGGGCGGCTGGAAACTACGCCAACGTCACCGACTATGAGGCGGATCGCCTGGCAGGCAAGCATGATCACCCGCCGCTGCCCGCGCTGTTCCTCATTCTCGACGAATTCTCCGAGTTGCTGAGCGCCAAGCCGGAGTTCGTCGACCTGTTCGTGGCTATCGGCCGTCTGGGGCGCTCCATGTCGATCCACCTGCTGCTTTCCTCGCAGCGCCTCGAAGCGGGGCGGCTCAAGGGGCTAGATTCGCACCTGTCCTATCGCATCGGCCTGCGCACCTTCTCGGCGGGTGAATCGCGCGACGTGCTGGGCGTGCCCGATGCCTACGAACTGCCTTCCTACCCCGGCGTCGGCTATCTCAAGCCAGGCACGGACGAGATGATCCGATTCCGCGCCTCCTATGTGGCTGCCCCTCCGGCCCCGCGCAAGGGCGGGGCGACGCCGGGGCGCGACGGCGGCCCGGCCCCGGCCAGGGTGTTGCCGTTCACGACGCGGATCGTGCCGGAGGAGAAGGAACCGACCCCCGTGGCCACCGGCCCCGTCGCCAAGGCGGGCGACGAACAGTGGGCGGAGATGACCCAGCTCGATATCGCCGTGGCCCGCATGAGAGGCAAGGGGACCCCCGCCCATCAGGTGTGGCTGCCTCCGCTGGATGTGCCCGAGACCATGGACACGCTGATGACGGACCTGACCGCCGACCCCAAGCTTGGTCTCGTCTCGCCGTCGTGGCGGATGCGCGGGCCGCTGCGCATTCCGCTGGGCATCGTCGACCTTCCGCTGGAACAGCGCCGAGAGGTGCTGGAGTTCGACTTCTCCGGTGCCAACGGCCATTTCGCGGTGGTGGGCGGCCCGTTGACGGGCAAGTCGACGACGCTGCGGTCGGTGGTCATGGCGTTGAGCTTGGTGCATACCCCTGGCGAGGTGCAGTTCTACGTCATCGACTTGGGCGGCGGCACCTTCACCCCCTTCGAGGGCTCTGCCCACGTCGCAGGTGTGGCCACCCGAGACCGTCCTGACGTGGTGAACCGGATGCTCGCCGAGGTGGAGGGCATCATGAGCGACCGGGAGAAGTACTTCCGGGCCAACCGCATCGACTCCATGGACACCTACCGTCAGGGCCGGGCCCAGGGGAAGTTCGACGACGGCTACGGCGACGTGTTCCTCGTGATTGACGGCTGGGCCGCCATGAAGACGGACCTCGAAGGGCTAGACCTTCGGATCATGGCCCTGATGTCGCGGGCCCTATCGTTTGGTGTGCACGTCATGGTGGGCAGCAACCGGTGGGCGGACTTCAGGCAGCAGGTCTCCGACGCCATCGGGTCGCGCCTCGAGTTGCGCTTGGGCGACGTCACCGACACCCGGTTCGATCGCAAGGTGGCCGCCGCGGTGCCGCTGGAACGCCCCGGACGAGGCCAGGAAATGGGAGCGCATCACGTCCTCGTGGCCCTTCCGCGCGTGGACGGCGACCCCGACCCGTCGTCCTTGGGAACCGGCGTGACCAACAGTCTGGAGCGGATCACGAAGGCCGCACCCCAGCCCGGCCCCAAGCTCAGGCTGCTGCCCTCGAAGATCACGGTCAAAGACCTACTGGAGCATCCCGGTGCCGCCGAGAACATCGTCTTGGGCGTGGAGGAGTCTCGTCTGGGGCCCTTCATGTTCCGTCCGCGTCAGGACAGCCACCTCTACCTGTTTGGCGACGCGAAGTCTGGCAAGAGCACATTCCTGCGGTCCATTGCCGACGAGGTGGTCAGGCTGTACCAGCCCAAACAGGCGCAGTTCTTCGTCATCGATTTCCGGCGCTCGCTGCTGGACCAGATCCCCAAGGACTACCTAGCCGCGTACACCACGAACCGGGAGGAGGCCGAGGAACACCTAGGCGCGCTGGCCGAGTACCTCAAGAAGCGCATCCCGAACGACTCAGTGACCTCCGAGCAGTTGCGCAACCGTTCGTGGTGGACGGGCGCGGAGGCGTGGGTTCTCGTGGACGACTACGACCTCGTGGGGATCCAGGGACGCAACCCGCTCCAGGTGCTCCAGCCACTGATGGGCCAGTCTCAGGACCTCGGATTGCACATCATCGTGGCTCGCCGCATGGGCGGCGCGTCGCGGGCGAGCTTCGAGCCGGTGCTGCAGGCCATGCGAGACCTCGGCACTACCGGCATCCTGCTGTCCGGCAGCCCAGACGAGGGAGCCATCATCGGCAGGATCAAGCCGATGAAGTCCATTCCCGGCCGTGCCCAAGTGGTCTCTCGAGACGAGGGCCACTTCCTCGCCCAGATGGTTTGGAGCCCACTCAAGCAGTAGATGATCGCCCTTGCCATGGGTTGATGACCACGTGAATGACGGTTGCCCAGCAACGCCACGGGGGGTAGCCTGCTGCGCGGCAGGTGCCCGAAGAGCCTTGCCATCGGGTTTCGAGTAGCCGCTACCGCCTTCGCTGGCGTCTCGTCTCCGAGTAGGTTCGCCGTGCTGAGGCGCGGCGTCCCCGGAAGGGACCCAGGAAATGAGTGACGTACATATAGTCGCGGGCGACCTTGAGATGCTTGCCGAGGATACGAAAGAACTCGCGGCCCAGATGCATGAGACAAACATCGAGGCCGCCTTCGGGGACGCGGGAGGCGCGATGCCGGGGGCCACATCCGTGGCGACCATCATCACCACCGGCGAGACGATGAATCAGCGTAAGTCGGCCGTGAGTAACGAATACGACGACTTCAGCGCGCTCGTGGTGGAGACGGTTCACGACCACCAGTCCAATGACGCGATGGTGGGAGACTCGTTCAGAAACGTGCAGGCTTCGTCTGATCGCATGCAGAGCCTGGCCTCGCGGATGGAGGACTTGGAGAAGGGGGATGTGGTGTCTTCGTTGGAGAAGGGGGACGTGGTGTCTTCGTTGGAGAAGGGGGATGCGGTGTCCTCGTTGGATAAAGGGGACGCGGTGTCCTCATCGGATCAGCGGGATCTGGCCTCCCGGTTGGGACAGGGGTGAGCAATGTCGATCGCATGGGGCGATATCGTCCAGTGGAACCCTGCCAAGCTCTATCAGGCCTCGCAGGACCTGTCCACGCAGCGCAAGGAACTGGCCGAGTCTGCGGACCAGGCAATGGCGGTCCGTGACCGGATCCAGTCCTCGGGAGAGGCCGTCGAGGCGATGAAGCAGAGGCTGGTATCGATCGCGCAAAAGCACGATCGGTTGGTATCGGAGGTGGGCGAACTGATGATGGCCACCTCGGAAGCCGCTGATGGGGTCTGGGACGTGCAGACGAAGGTGCATGAGTGTATTTCCTTCACGGAGCAGTACCCCTTCCTCAGCATCAATGGCGACGGGAGCGTGTCGGTAGACAAGAGCGCGGCACTTGGGCACATAGGTTCCGGCACCGTCGAAAAAGTGGGTGACGCCCTGACGGAACCGGTGAACTGGGTTTTGGGTGGAGCTATGGCGGCGAAAACCTCTAGCGCTCCCTTCGTCACCGCCGCCGAGTTGGGAACCATGGTCGGCGTGCTGAATGACCGGATTCGCCGGGCCATGGAACGTGCGGTCGAAGTGGACGAGGCCTACACCAAGCGCCTGTCCGCCGTCAACGATGGCACGTACGAGGCGACGGAGACGTCGGACAGCTTCTCGCAGGGCCTGCCCGACCTGCCGGACCCCAGTTGGTCGCCGTCGGAGGTGAGCGCATGGTGGGTTTCCTTGACCGAAGCGGAGCGCGCCCAGATCATCAAGGAACATCCGGAGGCCATCGGCAACCTCGACGGCATCTCCATGTCCGCGCGAGATCAGGCGAACCGCAGCCTCCTGCTGGACGAGTTGGCCGCGGCCGAGGAGGGGCAGACGAAGGCCGATGATCTCCAAGCCCTCTACGACACCCTGTACGACGAGAATGGTCAGCCCATTCCAGACCGGCAACTGATTGGCCTCGACACATCCGGCGACGGCGACGTCCGAGCATCCATTGGCCTCGGGGCGGTCGATCGGGCTCCCAACGTGGCCGTCCTGGCAGGCGGTATCGACACGACCCTCCGAGGCAACTTGGGCGGCAAGGTGAACGAGGCGGAGAATGTCCGTGAGTCTGCCGGAGCCGATGATACGGCGGCCATCGTGTACATGGGTTACGACGCACCTCCCGGCCCTTTGCCATTCGGCGATAACGGCTCGCCGATCGACATCATTACGACCACCAAGGCTCGCGAAGGTGCCCAGGACATCAACGGACTCGTGGAGGGAATCCATACGTACCGCCAGACTCAAGGAAATGACCCAGAGATAAGCGTCTGGGGGCACTCCTATGCTTCCACCACCGCCGGGATGGCGGCGGCAACGGCCAAGGTGGGGGTCTATAGCAGCCTCGGCATGTATGGCTCGCCGGGTGGCGGTGTCCAAGATGTGCACGAGTACAACGTTCCCGAGGGGCATGTATACGCCTCCCGCAATGCGGCCGACTACGTGGGCGGCGTAGGGCTCAACGAGTTCTTCGGGCGCGACCCAATCGTCATGGATGGGGTTGAACACATCGCGTCGACTGCGGGCGGTGGGCACTCCAGTTACATGAACAATCCCGAGTTCGTAGAGGACGTAGGGCAGATCGTCGCGGGCGAGGACCCCAGCGTGGACCGTCCGGATAACCGGTCCGCGCGGGCCGCAGGCGAGGGCTGAGATGGTCGGAAGCAACCGCTCGCGCGGCCTGTGCACTCGGTAGGGGTTAGTCTCGGTCTTAGCGATGCGTGAAGTCGTGTGACTGAGGAGGCGAGTGTGGGCCTGAGCAAGGTGTTACGGGGCGCAGTGACGGCGTCCTTGGGGCTGGTGTTGACCGCCTCACTCCAAGGCTGCTCGATGATCAATCTGCCGGGCCTGGGTGAGACGACGAAGGAGACGAGTTCGGAGACCTCGACATCCGAGGGCAAGAGCAACAGCGACGTGCCCTTCGTCGACAAGGACCTCATCCTCGTGGACTACTACAGTGAGCTCAAGGACAAGCCGTTCCGGTTGAACTCGGACGGCACCGTCGAAGGGCCGAAAGAGACCCTGCTGTACATGTCCAAGGCCACCCACTGGAGGTTCGAGAACGGCACCCTCAACCTGTGCACGTCGCAGGCCTGCAAGTACTGGTCGGCATGGACCATCTCCGACGGCGAGGAAGACCCCCTGGTCAAGGGCGAGCCCTACACACTGACCCTCAAGGGGGCCAAGAACGAGCAAGGGCAGCCGGTGACCCGGAATATCGTCGCCAAACAGTGATGTGCGGGCCGCGCAGTCGCGACGTCAGACCTCGACATATTGGTTGAACGCGCGCCATCCTGAGTACGAAATGGCAGCGCATCGCAGGCGACGCGGGAATCCCTCGGGTAGCCGGCGAACTGCTCAACGCTTTTACTATGGGCTCCGGCTCATAGAGCCGGGCGTGTGCGACATCGTGATGGGTAGCGCCAGTTGCTGACGCATACCCATCACGACGTCGCCGAGACTCAGAGCATAGGAGCGGTATCCCAGATGCGCTGCAGGTAGTCACGCATCGAGCGGTCCGAGCTGAAGAAGCCCGTGCGGGCCACGTTGAGGATGGCCGAGCGGGTCCAGGTGTCGACGTCGGCGTAGCGTTCCTCGACGCGGGCCTGAGCATCGACATAGGACTGGAAGTCCGCCAACGCCATGAAGCGATCCTCGTGCAGCAGGTTGAAGACGACGCCGTTGAAGGCGTTCTGGTCTCCCTCGAAGTGCCCGGAGAGGATGAGATCCAGCGTGGCCTTGAGCTGTGGGTTGGATTCGTATACCTCTCCCGGGCGGTAGCCGCGCGCGGTCAGGTCCGCCACCTCCGGCTCAGTCATGCCGAACAGGAAGAAGTTTTCGTCGCCCACCAACTCCCGGATCTCGACGTTGGCGCCGTCGTCCGTGCCGATGGTCAGCGCCCCGTTGAGCGCGAACTTCATGTTCCCCGTGCCCGAAGCCTCCATGCCCGCCAGCGAGATCTGCTCCGACAGGTCCGCGGCCGGGATCAGCTTCTCCGCGAGGGTGACGTTGTAGTTCTCTGGGAACGCCACCTTGAGGCGGCCCTCAAGGATCGGGTCGGCGTTGATCTTCTGGGCGACCTTGTTGATGAGGTAGATGGTGTCCTTGGCCATCTTGTACCCGGGGGCCGCCTTGGCGCCGAACACGACGGTGCGCGGCGTCAGGTCGGAAGCCTTGATCTTTCCGGAAAGTACCTGCTCATACAGCGAGACGATGTGCAGCAGCTTCAGCGACTGGCGCTTGTATTCGTGCAGGCGCTTGACCATGACGTCGAGCAGGTGTCCCTCGGGAAGCTCGATCCCGTCGCGGGTGAGCAGCAGGTCCGTCAGGCGGCGCTTGTTCCAGGCCTTGATCTCGCGGAACTTCTCGCGGAACGCCGGGTCGTCGGCATAGGGTTCCAACTCGCGCAGGCGCTCAAGGTCGGTGACCCAACCGCTGCCGATGGTGTCGTTGATCACCTCGGCGAACTTGTAGTTGGCCATGCGCACGAAGCGTCGTGGCGTGACCCCGTTGGTGACGTTGGTGAACTTCTCCGGCCACATCTCCGAGAAATCGGGCAGCACCTTGTCTCGCAGGAGCTGTGAGTGCAGCGCGGCAACGCCGTTGACCTTGGTGCCGGCCACGGTGGCCAGATAGGCCATCCGGACGCCCTGCTCGGGGTACTCCGTGATCATCGACATGCGGCGCACCCGCATCTCGTCGCCGGGGAAGGCCTCACGAACTTCGGCGAGGAAGTCCTCGTTGATCCGGAAGATGATCTCCAGATGGCGCGGCAGCAACCGGCCAAGCAGCGCCGTCGGCCACACTTCCAAGGCCTCGGGCAGCAGCGTGTGGCAGGTGTAGGCGAAGCAGGACTTCGTCACCTCCCACGCCTCGTCCCACTCGAAGCCCTTCTCGTCGACGAGGATGCGCATGAGCTCGGGCACCGCAATGACGGGATGAGTGTCGTTGAGCTGGAAGATGATGCGCTCCGACAGGTTGTGCAGGTCGAAGCCTTCCTCGAGTTCGTTGTCGATGAAGTCGCGCAACGAACACGCCACGAAGAAGTACTGCTGCTGGAGTCGCAGTTCCTTGCCCTGAGGAGTCGAGTCCTCAGGGTAGAGCACCTTAGAGATATTCTCCGCGAACGTCTGGGCACGCACGGCCTGGGCGTAGTCGCCGGAGTTGAAGATCTGCAGATCGAACGCGTTGGTGGCCTGTGCGCTCCACAACCGCAACGTGTTGACGCGCCCGTTGAGGTAGCCGGGAACCATGTAGTTGTAAGGCACTCCGAGCACATTCCACTCGGGGACCCACGTGGTGCGTTCCACGCCGTCCTCGTCGACGTGGCGCTCGGTGTGGCCGGCGAAGTTGACCTGGACGGCGGCCTCCGGGTGCGGGAACTCCCACGGCGACCCCAGGGCGAGCCACGTGTCGGGCTGCTCCACCTGCCGCCCGTCGACGAAGGTCTGCCGGAAGATGCCGTACTCGTAGCGGATGCCGTAGCCGATGCACGGCACGCTCATGGTGGCCAGCGAGTCGATGAAGCAGGCGGCTAGGCGGCCCAGGCCGCCGTTGCCGAGGCCCGGCTCCACCTCTTGCGCGCGCAGCGTCGGCAGGTCGAGGCCACATGCCGCGAGGCCTTCGGTGGCGATGTCTTGCAGGTCGGTGGCGAGGAGGGCGTTGTTGAGTTGCCGCCCGAGCAGGTATTCGGCGGAGAGGTAGCCGACTGTCTTCACCTTCGCCTCACGGGTCTTGCGGTTGGTCTCCAGCCAGCGTCCCATGAGGTAGTTGCGGACGGTGCTCGCCAGCGCCAGGTACTGGTCGTTGACGCTGGATAGTGACAGGGGCACGCCTTGGTTCGTGTTCAGCTCGTGCAGGAACTCGCGGACAAAGCCGTCAACGGAGAACGCAGGTGTGCCGACCGGGGCAGTCGCAAGTGGATGCGTCGGGGGCGACATCGGGCCGATCTCGCGACGGCCGGTGATGGGGCGCTCGTCGGGCACGAGCCCGGATTGAAGTGCGTTGTCAGGCATGGGGCAATCGTAGTTTGCGAGACCGGAAGTTGTGTGTTTCTTGGCGTCTCGTCGCGGGCGTGGCGGACGGCGAGAAGATACCCGCCGGTCGAGTCGCTCGACCGGCGGGTATCTTTTCGGCTCAGTTACGAGGCGGAGCCCCGCGCGTTACTTGTCCAAGCCAAGCTTGGATTCCATCTCCTCGAGCGGAATCCCCTTAGTCTCGGGCATCTTGGTCAGCACCCAGAACAACTGGCCGAGCATGCAGATGAAGAAGATGGAGAACGCCCAGCCGCCGCCGAACGCCCCGATGACTGGCGGGAACGCGTAGGTGGTGATGGCGGCGAAGACCCAGTGCGTCAAGGAGCCCAACGACTGGCCCATGCCCCGCACCCTGGTTGGGAAGATCTCGGAGATGAATACCCAGATGACGGAGCCTTGGCCGAAGGCGTGGGCCGCGATGAAGACGAGTAGGCCGACGAGAATCAGCATCGACGAGGTGGAGTCGAAGCGGCCCTCGTAAAGGAACATGACGGCGGTCAGGAATCCCATGGAAACCAGATAGCCGATCGAGCCCACGATCATGAGCGAGCGGCGGCCAATCTTGTCGATCACCGTCAACGCGGCCATGGTGGCGATGAGGTTCATGACGCCAACCGCCACGGACATTAGCAGGGCGTTATCGCTGCTGGCGCCCGCTTCCTTCATCACCTCAGGCGCATAGTAGAGAATCGCATTGATGCCTGAAAGCTGGTTGAACATGGCGATGAAAAAGGCCAAGAGGATGACCTTGATGTAGCGCCGGGTGAAGAACTCGGCCAGAGTGGCCTTCGACTTGTCCGCGTCCATCTGCGCGCGGATCTCGGCGAGTTGCTCATCGGACTCCTCGACCGTGTTGCATAGGCGGCGGCTGACGGTGACGGCTTCATCATCGCGCCTCTGGGCCATGAGCCAACGCGGCGTCTCCGGGACCGTGAACAGGAACCCGAGGAAGAGCACCGAGGGCACCACCATGACCCCGAGCATCCAGCGCCAAGCCACCTGGTCGTCGCTGATCAGCAGATTGATGATGTAGTTCGACAGATAGGCCAGGAGGATGCCGAGCACGATGTTGAACTGCACCAGCCCCACGAGCCTTCCGCGCACGTTGGCCGGTGCGATCTCGGCGGTGTAGATAGGGGCGCACACGGACGAGAGCCCCACGCCCACGCCGCCCACGAAACGGAAGATGACCAACACTAGGTGGGTGGGCGCGAACGCGGTTCCGAGGGAACCGAGCACATACAGCAAACCGATGAAGAACAGCAGGTTGCGGCGGCCATAGCGGTCCGCCGAGCGTCCGCCCAGCAGCGCGCCCAGGATGGTGCCGACGGTGGCGATGGCCACAGTGAAGCCAAGGCCTGAATCGTCGAGGTTGAACTGGACCTTCAGTGCGGCGTTGGCCCCAGAGATGACGGCGGTGTCGAACCCGAAGATGAGTCCTCCGATGGCAGCGACGATGGCGCTGCGGATGACAAGGGCGCTCGCTCTGGTTGATGTTGGCTTAGTGTCCGACATTGCGGCTCCTAAGTGTGGAGGGATGAGCCATGAATGGCTCCGGCCATACGGACGCGACAGCAAGAACAACGGTCTCGTTAATCCTCGCTGACGGGCTGTCCACCTGGATGCTATCTCACGGCCTTGTCAGGCTCGGGATCGCCCGGTGTTTACCGTTTCGTGGGGTGCTCGGCCAAACGATTGGCGCGAGAGGCTCGATTTGGTTCATCGCTGCGCGGTCTGCGTTTGGCGTTGTCAAAGGCCAATTAGTTCTTTCTTTAGAACTGTGGATCGGGGGCGATCGTGTTTCACACAAGCTTCATCTTCGACGTGCCGCTACGCGGGCCAAGCCTCCAACTCGTAGGACTTGGCCCAGAACTGCTCCTCGTACCAAGTGGCGTCGACGAACGCCGTCAGCATCCGTTGACGCATGGCCTCGTCGGCGGACGAGGCAGCCTCGTCCAGCAGTTCGATCGCACGCCGCGTCGTGGCCTGAAAGCCAGGATCGGCATAGGCCGCAACCCACGAGGCATACGGGTGGCCGGTCACGAGTGAGGCGCGTTCGGCGAGCGCGGCACCCACCTCGGCGTAGACCCAGTAACACGGAAGCACCGCCGCGACCCCGACCGGGTAGGGCTCATAGGCCGTGGCCGTCTGCAACATATTGACGTAGGCGCGGGTGGTGGGGGATGCGACGGCGGCGTGGGGCGAGCCTTGAAGCAGCGGATCAGTGAGGAGGGCGCCATGCATCTGCACCTCCGCCGCCACCGCCTCGCCTGCCGAGGTGGCCCAGAAACCGGTGGCGGTAGGGCTGGGGGCGCGGGAGGCCAGCATGGCCAGAGCGCGGGCGTAGCCGCGCAGGTAAAAGTCGTCCTGGACGATGTATTCGGTGAATCGCTCCGCTGCGAGCGATCCGTCGGCAAGTTCGGTGAGCAGCGGCAGGGCATCGATGCGGGCACGGATACCGGCCGTGGCGGCCCAGGCCGTGGCGCTGAAGGTCATGGTCACTCCTTGAGGTTGATGAGGTGGTTCACCGGCCCGTGACCGGTTCCCGGGGTGCGGCTGAGGTGCCACCGTGCACCGCCGCTGATGGCACGCAGGAGGAAGGACCGCGCCTGCTCGACCGTTTCCACACTCACCCCAGATGCGGGGGTCTCGCCGCGAAGAGCGGCGCATGCGGCCACCGCCGAACTGAGCGTGCAACCGGTGCCGTGGGTGTTGCGGGTGTCGACGCGGGGGCCGGACAACGCGGCGTGGCCAGCAGCGGTGGCGTACACGTCGGTCAGCGTGTGCGAGGAAAGGTGGCCGCCCTTGACCAACGCGGCACGTGCACCCGCGGCAACGAGGGACTTGGCCTGTTCGACGAGACCGGCCACGTCGTCGGCGGGACTGGAGCCCAGCAGGACGGCAGCCTCAGGCACGTTTGGCGTGACCACGTCGGCCAGCGGCATCAGCCGCCCGCGCACCACGTCGATGGCATCGTCGGCCAGGAGCTTGTCGCCCGAGGTGGCCACCATGACCGGGTCGAGGACGACCACCCCGAAATCTGCCCGGCGCCGCTCGATGAGGTCCGCCACGGTCTCCGCGACGGGCGCGTTGGACAGCATGCCTAGCTTCGTCGCCGCTACTGGCAGGTCGTCTAGGACGGCCTCCACCTGGTCCCGTACGAAGCCAGGGTCGATGGCCTGGGCGGCCCGCACCCCCTGGGTGTTCTGGACGGTGAGCCCGGCCAACGCGGCGGCCCCGTACGCGCCGAGCGCGCTGAACGTCTTGAGGTCCGCCTGGATGCCGGCGCCGCCGCTGGGATCCGAGCCGGCGATGCTGAGCGCGATGGGTGGGGTCATGATCTCCTCCACAATGCGGCGAGGGCTTGGGCGGCTGCCCGGGGATCGTCTGAGGCGGCGATGGCAGAGACCACGCAGATGCCGTCGACTCCCGTGCCGATGGCCTCGTGTCCGTTGTCCACGTTGATGCCGCCGATGGCCAGCGTCGTGGCGCGCCCAGCCGTGAGGCGAACGAGCTTGGCGACGCCGTCGACTCCCAGCGCGGGCGCGGTGTCGGCCTTGGTTGGGGTGGCCCACAGCGGGGAAAGGCCAAGCGCGTCGGCCGTCGGGTCGGCCAGTTCGGCCATCAACTCGGCCTCCGACGAGATCGACAGCCCGATCAGCAGGTCCCGGCCCAGGCGCCGACGGGCCTCATGCACATCGCCGTCGTCTTGGCCCTGGTGGTAATGCACGCCAAGCTCTTCGGCCACGGACAGGCGGTCGTTGACGACGATCGCAGCCCGCCGCCCCGACGCGTCGAAGGCTCGCTCGTTGGCGACCATCACATCCCTGGTCAGAGCGAGGAAGGCGCCATCGTCGAGAGTTTTGTCCCGCACCTGGACGACGCCCGCGCCGCCCAGCACGGCCTCCTCCACCACGGAGGGAACCCGGCCCGGCCCTCCGCACATCGCGGTGTCGGTGACGAAGTAGACACGCCAGTCAACGGCCCGGGCCAGGCCGGGTGCGGCGCGCATCACTCCTCCTCGACGGCGACCAGGTCCGCGACGTCCGCCCCGCGGAGGGCGTGAAGCGCGTCGAGCCAGGCGACCCGGAAGGAGCCCGGCCCTTTGGCGTCGCGTGCCGCGACGATTCCGGCGGCGCCGAACAGGGCGTGCGCGGCGACCGTGCCGTTGTGCGGGTCCTCCGACGCGGCGAGGCAAGCCGCCACGGCGGCTCCGAGCGAGCAGCCAGTGCCGATCACTAGGGGCATGAGTGGGTCGCCGCCGGTGACGCGAGTGGTCCGGCCGCCGCTGACGACGACGTCAACCTCACCAGAGATGGCCACGACGGCGCCCGTCTTCGTGGCGAGACGTCTCCCGGTCTCGATGGCGGCCTCAACGGAGTCGGTGGCGTCGACGCCGCGTCCGCCCGCCGAGTCGCCGGCCAAACCGAGGATCTCGGACGCGTTGCCACGGATGGCGGTGGGGCGGTTGGCCAGCAGGTCTCGGGCCAGTTCGGTGCGCACGGGCAAGGACCCAACGGCGACCGGGTCGAGCACCCATGGGGTCCCAGCCGGTTGGGCGGCCGCAGCGGCCCGGCGCATGCCTTCGTGCTGCTCCGCACCGCTGTTGCCGACGTTGATCAGCAGGCCCGAGGCCACCGTCGCGAAGATCTCCGCCTCCGCGGGCAGGTCGATCATGGCGGGGGCGGCACCCATGGCCAGCAGCACGTTGGCGGTGATTTCGGGCACCACTGTGTTGGTCATGCAGTGGATCAATGGCGTCGTCGACCGGACCCGGTCAAGGACAGCGGCGATGTCGGTCATGTGGTCTCCCTTCGCTAGAACGACCTAGATCAGGTTCAACGGGTGTGCTCTCAGCCCATACGGGCACCCCGGCTGATGGTGAGCATAGCCCGTTCGGGGCAAGGGGAGAAGGAGGCGCTGTTCTTGGGTGCCCGTTGTGTTGCTTGGCCCTGACGGCGTGGCCGACGCTTGGGCGAGTTCTAGAGCTCACCAGGCTGGTTTCGCACGGCCCGGCGCAGGTCGTCGGCGACCGTTTCCGGGTCGGCCAGCCAGCACAGGGCGTCGAGCCTACGGGGCAGGGCGCTATACTTATTGCGATTGCTGCGATAGTTTCGAATATGAGGTGGGGCAGTGAGCAACATTGCGGTATTGGTGCCCGAGCCGGCTGACGCGGAGTTGGCCGCCTCCGCATTGCGCGGCCTCGATGCTGCGCTGGACGCGAATGCTCCGATCCGGTTGAGCCTGGGCTCGGATGAGGATGTCGAGGTTCCACGCTCCGTTGTGATCGCCCTTGCCCACGTCCTCGACAGCTTTGCCCACGGT
>JBHADA010000005.1:0-3410 GCA_041854805.1 Arachnia sp. | reverse complement strand
TGCGGCGCGCCGGGTGGGGTATCCCCCAATCCTGGTTTACGCGCGGTGCCGGTCTGGTGTTGTGGAATTGGGGGATACCGGCTTCGGGCCGATGCCTGGTTAATCGTCAGTTGTTGGGTCGGGTCTTTGCTGAACCCAACCGGCAGGGCGGCTGCGATCACTCACAGGTACGGATCCATGGGGGCATCGAGGATGTCCATGACCTCTGGAGCCACCCAATACTCGGCACCCCGCGGGCCGGCCCCCTGGCTGACGAGCCAGCCGAGCGCCTCGGCGCGCTGGATGAGTTGCCGTGCGCCCTGGTTGCTCACCTGGAGGCCGCGTTCGACTGAGCGCACCGTGACCAGCGGATTGACCAGGATCTGTTCCACTAGGAGCGGTAGCCGCGAGCGGGTAGTCACGGCCGTCTGTCGATACTCCTGAGACACCTTGAGGAGTCTGGTGGCGCGCTCGACGGCATCCACGGCCTGCGTGTGCACGGCATGCAGGAAGAAGGCAAGCCAGGTCTCGACATCGCCCTTCTCGCGGACTCCTTGGAGGGCGGCGTAGTACCTGCTGCGGTGCGTCTCGAGATAGCTCGAGATGTACAGCAGCGGCAGCTCCATCCGCCCCCGTTCTTTGAGCACTAGGTTGATCAGAAGGCGCCCAACGCGTCCATTGCCGTCGAGGAACGGATGGATCGTCTCGAACTGGTAGTGCATCAGGGCCGCCTGGATAATCGGCGGATAGCTATGACCATCACGGTTGACGAACCGCTCCCAGTCTGCGAGCAGCTCTGGAAGATGCTCGGGCAGCGGAGGTACGAAGGGTGCGGTCTCGGGGGTGGCGGATGCGGACCCCACCCACACCGGCGAGGCGCGGAACTCCCCTGGGCGGCGCTCTGCGCCGCGCACCCCACGCAGCAGCGTCTCATGCACCTGCAACAACAGCCGCTGGGTGATGGGGAGCGACGCGTGCAGCGAGAAGGCAAGTTTCGTGGCCGCAAGGTAGCGCTGCACCTCAAGCGTGTCGGCGTTATGCATGGTGTCGTCGGCCTCTGCGCGCAGCAGATCGGACAGCGAGGCCTGGGTTCCTTCGATGCGGGAGGAGGCCAGCGCCTCTCGACGCTGGTATGGCCCGATGAGCAGCTCAGTCTCAGGAATCAGCTGTCCGAGACCTTGAAGGCGCCCCAGAGCCGCGTCAGCCTCAGACATCGCCTGCACGAGCTCACCGCTGAGTGGCAGGTCGCGGGGGATGGCAGCCGGCAGATAGTAAGTGAAGGCCCACCGGTTGCCCGGCTCACGAGCCGCACGCCCGAAGGCGCTATCTGCGAACCGTGCGGCATCCATTACTGGAAGGGTACAACCAAACCATGGGTTTGGTTGGAGGTCAGGCATCTCTGTCCAACCAAATGGCCTGTTTGGTTGGAAAGTCGGGCTTAGGGTCCAACTTAAGTTGGAAGGATTGCCCCTCTGCCCAACCAAACGGCCGGTTTGCTTGGAAAGCCGGGTCACGAGTGCCCCCGATGCCCCCATGGATTCGTACCTGTGAGTGATCGCAGCCACTCCGCCGGTTCGCTATTGTTAGCACAAATGAGTCGGCCCGTGGTGACGGGCAATGCCGCTGGAAGGAAATCGTGTGACCAAGCTGGGTGTTGGGGTTGTTTCGCTGGGCTGGATGGGGCGCCTGCACGCCCGTTCGTATCGTCGGTTGGCCGAGGTGTTCCCGGAACTCGATGCTGAGGTGCGTCTCGTCTGCGCCGCCGACCCGCTGGAGGGCAACCAGGCCGATGCCACCCGCCGGCTCGGTTTCGAGCGGGCCGTCGGCGATTACCGGGAGCTGATCGCCGATCCGGATGTTGATTTGGTCAGCATCTGCTCGCCGAACTTCTTGCATCACGAGGTGGCGCTGGCGGCCATTGAGGCGGGCAAGCCGTTTTGGATTGAGAAGCCGATGGGGATCTCCGCTGCGCAGTCGCGTGACATTGCGCAGCGGGCGGCCGTGAAGGGCCTGATCACCTCGGTGGGGTTTAACTACCGCCACGCGCCTGCCATCCAGCAGGCCCGCCAGCTCATCGCCGACGGGAGGCTGGGGCGGATTACCAATGCGCGGGTGTGGCTGGTGGCCGACTACGCCTCCGACCCGAACGGGCCGCTGACCTGGCGTTACGACCCGGAGCGTGCCGGGGCTGGGGTGGTGCTGGACCTGTTGGGCCACGGCGAGGACCTCATTCAATACCTGCTGCAAGACCGGATCGCTCGGGTCAGCGCCATGACTGACACGTTCATCTCGCAGCGCCCCAAGCCCATCAAGGAAGGTGTGGGCCACTCCGGATGGGAGATCGGCGACGAGCTGGGGCCCGTCGGCAACGAGGACTACGTGGCAGTGTTGGCCGCCACCGACGCCGGGGTGCGGATCACCCTGGAATCCAGCCGGGTGGCGGTGGGGCCGCGCGCGGAGTACGTCGTCGAGGTGTATGGCACTGAGGGCTCGGTGCGGTGGAACTTTGAGCGGCTTAACCACTTGGAGGTCTGCGTCGGCCGCGATCAGGGCGGTTATGTGCAGGCGATGGCTTCTCCAGCTTTCCCGCATTTCGCGCGGTTCCAGCCGGGCGCGGGCACGTCGATGGGTTTCGATGATCTGAAGGCGGTTGAGGCCGGCCTGTTCGTGCAGGGCGTGCTCGACGGGGTGCAGTACGGGCCGTCGGCGGATGATGCTTGGGCGGCGGCGGAGATCGACGACGCGGTGGTGGCTTCCGCGGCGGATGGCCGTTGGCACGAGATCGGCCGCCGGGGTGCCGAATCGTCGTGATCGCCCACGAACCGTAGGCACAAGGGTCGCCCGGCTGACACGCGAGGCCTAGGCCGCCTGGCGCGCGTCAAGGTGGTGGCGTCACCAGGCTGTCCGTGCGTTCCGTGGCAGCACGTCGAGTCCGTTGAGCGCGAGGGTGCGGCGATGTCCTTCCAGATGTCGTGGGACTCTTCGTTGGGTGGGAGCCCTTTGAGGAGGTGCCGCAGGCGAGGCGTTCGCTGGTGATGCCTGGGGTGAATTGGGCGTCGTCTGCCATGAGCAGGACCTCGCCGGACTCCCGCAGCGTGCGGCCGTGGAACTGGACGGGCAGGCCGGTCTCGGGCTCTGGCTATCCACAGCGGGATCGTGCCGTCGGCGTCAGCGAGCCAGCCTGTAATCTGTTCTCGGTAGTCTTGCACAGTCACGCTCCTTGCATCATGCGGGTGCCCGATGACCCGTGGTCGACGAGGTCTTCGCCGCCAGACGCCGCTCGGTTCTTAGGCGGTTGAGTCTGCGTCGGGGCCGAATTGTTCGAAGTACTGGGCTTCGCCTGCTGCTGCGGCGTTGTAGGCGGGTGAGTTGATGGTTGCGCCGAGGTAGCTGTTCTTGGTGGCCAGCCGGATGGTAGCTCCGTTGGGGAG
>JBHADA010000004.1:0-2952 GCA_041854805.1 Arachnia sp. | reverse complement strand
CATATCGGGCAACACCGGCTCGTGCGCCTGAAACACACAGCCAGTGAAGCGCCCCTCGGTGACGCACCGCGCCTCCGCGAGGCTTGGGCTGAGCAACCGTGGAGAAAGCCACGTCACACTCACCGCGAGAACGACGGGTGCACACAACCAGGCAGCGGCTCTGAGTGTCCTGGTTTTGGTCATCTCCGAACGCTCGGTGAATGCCAGGGCAGCCAACAGTGCACACGCGGCACACAACAGAAAGAAAGCGGCGCGGAATGCCTCGATGCTGAGCCGGAAATCCCACTGTCCGTTAGGAGCCAGAAAACCCCACGTGACAGAAGCAGCGAGAGAGGAACGCCCAGTATCCATCAGGGGACCGTCGTTGACGATGACCAGCCAGACAGTGGAGCCGAGCGCCAAGAGGGGGGTGCTTACCCAGGCCATGGGGAACGGGACCACCACGGCGAAGGCGTGGGCGAGAGCCACTAGGAGCCACAAGCTGGCGGCCCAGGACAGCAACGCGACCCAGCCACTCAGGCTCGCTGAACTAGCCCGCAGCAGCGTTGGAACGAGAACCAGCCCAACCCCGACCGTGAGGGCCGTGCCGGTGACGACCACCTGCCGAGCCAGCACCCGGGCGCGTCCTCGCGGTGGGGCCAAACCCACGACGATGTTGTGTGGTTCGAGCGGGCGCGCGTTCGCCAGCGCGACGACGGTGGCGAGGACTGCGAAGACGGGGCTTGCCTCGCGTAGCGTGACCACGATCCGACGCAGGTCCGTCGGACGCCAGTCCCAGACAGGGACCAACGCTACCGCGCCCGCCGCCAAGGCGAGGGCGGCCATGGTGGTGATGACCCGAAACGGGTATGGCGCAATGAGGCGTTTCATCCGAGCTCCTGCAGGACGGCCGCATAGCCGGCCTCGGCGGCCGAGAGCCCATCGGATTCCCGCTTACGACCGAGGTCTTCTAGCTGACTCACTTGCCCCGTGAAGCGATCCGTCCCTCGGAGAGAACCAGCACGGCGGATGTGAGACTCACCAAATCCTCAAGCAAGTGCGTGGAGACCAAAACGGTGGCCCGTTCGCCGAGAGTGCGAACGAGGTTGCGCACACCCACCCGCTGAATCGGGTCCAGCCCAACGGTGGGCTCGTCCAGCACGACGATGGCGGGCTTGTGCACCACGGCGCATGCGATACCCAACCGCTGACGCATACCGCCAGATAGGCCGCGAGCCGCCGTCGCACGCCTATCCCAAAGATCGACGGCCCGCAGGATCTCTTCTGCCGCCCGTGCGGCTTCGTCCATCGGTAGCCCCCGCGCCCAGGCCGCGTACTCGACGTTTCGCAAGACCGAGGCGGTGGGCAGCAGTTCGAAACGCTGAGGCAGGTAGCCCGTGATCCGTCGCGCCTCGTCGCGTTCGCGCACGCTGTCAAAACCGCCCAACGTGAGGGTGCCGCTCTGCTGGCGGCGCACCGTGGCCAGCAGGTTCATCAGCGTCGACTTTCCCGCTCCGTTGGGGCCCAAGAGCCCGGTCACCCCGGGAGAGAGCTCGAACGAGACGTCGTTCAAAGCCAGTCGGCTCCGATACGAGAACCGGAGCCGACTGGCAAGGACTCCGTTCATCGGCGGTAGTTCGAGGATTGGCTGGAGCCGCCTGACGAAGAGTTCGTCATCGTGTAGATATCCCATCCCGACTGTGGCTTGCCTGCCACGGTGATGGAGACACCCTTAACGTTGCTTCGCTTTGCGGTGACCATGCGTCCATCGCCGAGCCATCGCTTGTGATACATCGCGACAGCGACTGAGCCGACGGTGTTGCTGCATCCAGTAGGCTCACCTACGGACGTAGCAGTGGTGGAACCAGAACGATATGGCGTGTTACCGTACGGGGAGGACATTTGCTGCCTTTGTCTCGGTGTTTGCCTATAGTCACGCTTAAGGCCAGCATGTCGATCTTTTAAACTACGCATTTCTTGCTTTTAGGTATTAGCTGTTGCTCTTGGCGGGATGGTAGCCCAATGGGAGATGTCCCGTCCAGAGTTCTAGTCTATTTTGTTCGAGCCACTGTAGGGGCTGATGTGACCGAAGCGCCCGCGAGTAAGGCGCTGCTGGGCTTGTCTGTGCATCGCGGACACGGACGCTTACGCGGTTGGCTATTGTTGATGGTTCAACTTATTGATGGTGTTGAACTCGGCTGACACAGCACTAGCGTTGGCGCGGATTTCGCTCGCGCGCTGATGAAGTCACTACCAGACCGGGCCAGCGCGCCGTTAGGCTTGCCGCCATGTTCAGCAAGGTACTTGTCGCCAACCGAGGCGAGATCGCCATCCGCGGATTCCGCGCCGCCTACGAGCTTGGCCTGCGCACCGTGGCCGTGTGCGCCTACGAGGACCGCAACGCGGACCACCGGGTCAAGGCCCACGAGTCCTACCTCATTGGCGAGAAGGATCACCCCGTGCGCGCCTACCTGGACATCGACGAGATCATGCGCGCCGCGAAGGAGTCCGGCTCCGACGCCATCTACCCGGGCTACGGCTTCCTCTCCGAGAACCCCGACCTCGCCGCGGCCTGCGCCCGGGAGGGCATCACCTTCATCGGCCCGTCTGCCGAGGTGCTCGAACTGGCGGGTAACAAGGTGCGCGCCCTCGAACAGGCCCGCAAGGCAGGGGTGCCCACGCTCGCGTCGACCCCGCCGTCCACGGACGCGGGAGAACTCATCCGAGGAGCCGAGGAGATCGGATTCCCCGTCTTCATCAAGGCCGTCGCCGGCGGCGGCGGGCGAGGCATGCGTCGCGTCGACGACCCCGCCAAGTTCGCCGACGAACTGGGCGCCGCAATGCGCGAGGCTGAGGGAGCCTTCGGAGACCCGACGGTGTTTGTCGAGCAGGCCGTCTCCGCTCCTCGCCATATCGAGGTGCAGATCCTCGCCGACACCCACGGCAATGTCGTGCACCTCTTTGAACGCGACT
>JBHADA010000003.1:0-3569 GCA_041854805.1 Arachnia sp. | reverse complement strand
GAGCCGAGCATCTGCGACAACTGCGGTCTCCGCATCAGCCATCCCAGCCCAGCGCTCAGCCAGCGTCGAATCCTTATCCACGAGGGCATTCATCACAGATCGGATATCGAAGGGTTTCTTCCGATCGGGGTTGAGCGAGGCAGAGAAGATCTCGCCAATGGTCGCGAACTCAGAACCGGGCAGCTGATGCGGCTCGACCGAGATATCGCGGTCGTTTGGGTCGGTCGTCGCGACGCGTCGAGGCCGAGTCTCGCCGGGGGCCACATAGGTGGCGTCGTAGTGGTTCATCAGCACCCTAAACGCCCCAGACAGATCCTCGGCCCAATACTGCGCCTGACCGTTGGGACCCATGACCCGGTCGTAGCCACCGATGCCGAAGTTGTCCTCTGCGGAGACCCCGCCGGAGTAATCGAGGGACTGCTTGCCAGTCAGCACCATCGCCGAATCGGGGGTCATCACCAGGATGCCCTTGGTGTGCATGAGCATGGTCGCCTCAGCCGCCCAGTAGGGCTGGGCTCCGACGGTGATGCCCGCGATCACCATGTTGATTTCGCGTCCGGCCTGGGTGAACTCGACGATGCGTTTGAGCGCACCACCGACCCAGTCCATGTTCTCGGTACCTGAAGTCATCGACACGCGCGCGCCGGAACTCAGCGCATACCACTCGACGGGGATGTTGAGCTCCTCGGCGAGGTCCAAGGCCGCGATCACCCGGCGGCATTCCGCCTCGGCCAGCGCGCCCAGCCCCTTCGTTGGGTCGCCAGCCAGCACGATCCGGGTCACACCCTCGGGGTGCAGCGCGGTCGGGGTAGTCACCTTCGCGCAGATGATGCCAGCCGTGTTGCGACCATATGGGCGTTCCACTTCCACCAGGCGGTTGCCGTCAAGATCCAACTCCACCAGCGAGCCGCCATTACCGACCAGCGTCGATGCCAGTTCATAGGGGTAGAGCAGTCCGCGACGACGCGCCCGCAGCACCTTGCTCCGGTAATCGTCGATGGGTTGCAGCGGCCTCTCGGAGGGGGCAGCGATGTCAGCGGCGACCGTGCCGTCAAGGGCCTCATAGAACCGAACGGCTAGATCCTGGGGCTCACCGTCGATGATGAAGGTGCCGTGGACCACGACCTCCTCAATGCCCGCCGAGTCCGTCAGCGGGGTGATCTTGCGCTGTAACGCCTCTGCCTCACGAGGATCCAGGTCCATGACCGGCCATACACTCACCCAGACGTGATTCATATCCAGGTGACTAGCGCTTTGACCCAGCGCGGCCCGGGTGCGGCGAATCGCCTCAAGGCAATTTTCGACGGCCCGTTCCACATGCGGGGCACCCACCAGTCGGCCGTTTTCACGCACCGGTGCCACCTGCCGGACCTGGGCCATCGCGATCAGTCGATGGTCCTCGGGGTTGGTTTTAGCACGAGCCTCAATGAGCAGCACATTCTCGGCTGAGGGCAGGCGGGTCAGATCGAATTCGCGCAACCGCCACAGGTCGAGACGACGGGCAACCATCGGGTGGTGGTCGCGGATGACGAGGTCCTCCACCAGATTCTCGCCGGAGCGCAGCGTCACGTAGGTGATACTGCCGTCTGGGCGGCACAGCGCTACGACGATACGGCGCACCACATCGGGTAGCCATGGCTGAATCTGGGCCCGCAGATCCGGCTCCTCGCCGTCATGGGCCAGATACAGCTCCACCACCGAGCCAGCCCCCGGATCTGCAACGCGCCCGGCGACGATGGCCGCAATGGGCCCATCGACGCCCAGTTCGTCGCTGCGACCCGTGGTGGAAATCAGTTTCGTGACCCGCCCGTCGACGGTGTATTGGCCGCTGACGACGGGGCGGCCGTTGATGTGCTCGACCAGCGGGTCGGTCAGGCCGTAGGCGCCGTAGTGTTTCCGGGCGACGACCTCCAGCATTGGCTCGTGGCCGAGGTTCCCGGCCGCCAGCCGCTGCGCCAGGGTGACGTCGTTTTTCTCCGGGATCGCCACCAGCTCGGCGATGCCCCGGTCGTAGTCGGGTCCAGGCGGCAGCTCGGCTAGCCGGTTCACCTGGGCCAACATCTGGTCTAGGACGCGGGCGCGCTCGGCGTCGACCAGCGGCTGGTCGAACCACCGGAATCGCACAGACCGGGCCAGGTCGCTGAGGGGGGCGTGGCGCAGCTGAGTGGCCTGCTTGAGGCGCTCCAGCTGGTCATGGGCCCGGTGCGCCAACTCGCCGTCCGGTACGGGTTCTGCCAGCCAGCGTTCCAGCACCCCCAGGATCAGCCCCAGCGATTGCTTCGCGGCTTGCTGAGCCAAGAAGATGCGAAACAGCGCATCCTCCAGCTCGGCGGTGCGGTCCAAACTGGCGACGCCGTAGTGGGTCAACACCCGGGTGAGTCGCGCGACGAAACTGGCAGGCAGGCCGGCTCGTTCCGGGTCGAGGGTAGTCAGATAGGTGTGCAGGTACTCCCGGTCGGAGTGGATGCGCAGCTCGGTGCGGGCCTGCTCGTCGGCTGGCCGGTTGCGGCCCAGCTCCGCCAGGTCAGCGAAGGTGCCAAAGAGTGCACACTCGGCGGCGACCGGCTGCCCACCCGTCGCGACGAAGGCGTCCCGAGCGGCCTGGTAGGTCGCGAGGGTGTCGGGGGTGGGGTCGTAGCCCAAGACCGATGCGGTGATGTCATCCAGCGCTTGGGACCAGGCCGCTTTGGCGCTCTGGGTCGCGGCGGCGGGCAGGGTAAGTTCGGCGGCCCTCGTGGCGCTCTGGTCGCCGAGTGGCTCTAGCCGCACCAGCGGGGCCTGGCTTTCTACCTGGGTGCCGGCCTTGACCAGCAGTTCCTTGATGCGGGCTGGGAAGGGGGCCACCAGCGCGGTTTCCATCTTCATGGATTCCAGCACCACGACGTCCTGCCCCGCGGCCACCTCGTCGCCGACCTCGACCCGGGTGGCAACCACCAGCGCGGGCGCGGGGGCGCGCAGCACCCCGCCCTCATCGCGGGAGATGCGGTGGGAGATGCCGTCGACCTCGACGAGGTGGATTGGCCCGTGGGTCGCGATGACCAGGCGATGACGCTGGCCCTCGACCGCGATGCGGGCGTGGAGCGGATCGAGGCGCTCCAAGTGCACCCGAGCCTGATTGACCAGGAACTCGGTGGGGCTGAGCCGTGAGACCCTCAGGTGGTAGAGACTGCCGCGCAGCTTCAAGTCGATCGTGGCCGAGGCATCGTGGGAGACCTGTGGGCGACCGCCGCGGGCGGTGTCGAGCAGACGCGCCACCTGGGTGCGTTCCGTCTCCTCGTAGGCCTCGATAGCGGCCGCGACCAAGGCGATCTCGCTGTGATGATCGGCTACCAGGCCGCCATTGGCGCGGGTGTGGTCGATCCACGAGGTGTCGGCCCAGCGCACCCCGTCAGCGCCGACGACCTCGGGGCGATCGAGCAGCTCCAGCACGAAGGACTTGTTCGTCGCCCCACCGGCGATGACCACGGTGGTTTCATTCAGGGCGCGACGCAACCGGGCTAGGGCTTCGTCGCGGGTGCGGCCATGGGCGATGATCTTGGCGATCATCGAGTCGAAGTCGGCGGGGATTT
>JBHADA010000002.1:0-3677 GCA_041854805.1 Arachnia sp. | reverse complement strand
GACGGGAGCGATCTGGGAGAGCTGCTTGTATTCGTCCTCGGTGATCCCGGAGTTGGTGGCCAGGATGAGGTCCGGGCGCAGCTTGGCAATCTCTTGGACTGGTGCGCCGTCAGTATCCGCATAGCGAGTGGGGGCCTGTCCACCGAGTTCTGTCACCTTGGCGTCGAACCAGTCGGTGGATCCCTTAGCGTTGCCGCCCCACGTGGTCTTGACGGCGCCAACAGGAACCACCCCCAGCGAAGCGGCCGTCTCATGGTCGGTCCAGCCGAGGGTGGCCACGCGCGTGGGCTCGGCCTCGATAGTGGTGCTACCGAGGGCGTGCTCCACCTTTACGGGAAAGGAGTCCGTGGCCAGCGATGCGCTCGAGGAAACCGAGCTGGCTTGAGCGTCGTTGGATGAGTTAGATGACGTGCGAGGACCGGTGGTGCAGGCGCTGATCGCGAGCAGGATCGCGAGCGCCCCGGCGATTCGGGTGACGGGGGACATATCTTCCTTCGGGTTCGCGGCCAGCCTCAGGTACGGGCCTGGCCAAGTTTCCAGTAGCCGGAAAAGACGATCCGGTGTTTGTCGATGCCGCGTTCGCGTACCAGATGGCGACGGCATGAAGTGGCGAGTCTGGACTCGCCACAGAGGTAGAAGTAGTCGAAGCGCGCGGCGTCTTCGTCGCGTAGGGCGTCCAAGGCACGCTCGCCCGGCAGCCCAGAGCGCCGGACAATCCATAGCCCGGGGTGTTCTGGCAGCGGGGTGAGATGATCCTCGTCGGGAATCTCGACGATGATGCGGCTCTCGCTCAGCCCATACCGTTCTAGGATCGCGGCGACCGCGGGGGCGCTGGTCTCGTCGCCGACGATGCAGGCGCGCCCGGATCTGGGGGGCATGAACAGCGCGCCGCACTGGCGGAACCCAACCCGGTCTCCAGGAACCGTCCGCGACGCCCACGCCGACCCGGGGCCGCTCTCGCCGTGGGTGACAATATCGACGTCGATGCTCGCGGCGGCGGGGTCGAGGGAGCGAATGGTATACCACCGCAGCACGGGCCGGCGTTCTTCCGGGAGCGCGGCGACGGCGGCACGGATGTTGAGCCGGTCGCGTTCAGGCAACTCGAGATCCCCACGAGGCCCCGGCATGAGGAGTCCGAAATACTCATCGGGCCCGGCCAGTTCGAGACTGGCGAATTCCGGCGCGTGGAGGGTGATTCGCCGCACCGCCTTGGCGGGTTCGCCAACCTGCGCCACCGTAGCGGGAAACAGCGCCTGACCAGCGGGTTCAGGCAACTCCGCCATGGTGGTGCGGCAGGCGGCCCGGGCCACCGCGAGGGTCGCCCGGTCGAGCAACGAGGAGAGCGTCACACAGGCAAGCCTATCCTAACTTCTCATTAACGCAACACTTTGCTCGCCGATTCCCGGACCCCCCTTGGCGCCGCGCCAGGTTTTCGCATACGCTGGCGTTGCCTAATGACGGACGGAGGTCACATGACTGCTTCCCCACACATCGCTACGCCGACGCGCGCGAGGTCGCTCGCGATGCGCATGCTCGGCGGTGAGGGCTGCGCGGCGATGCACGCCTACCGCTTGGACCTCTGCATGGGGGCCGTGGCTCACGGTATGCACCAAGGACGCCTGCTCGTGGCCTGCCAGCCGGACGAGGGCTGGCCCGCGGACGAACCCGTCGAGATCCGCTTGGACCTGATGCTCCAGGCACAGCACGTGGAGTTCGCCATCACGACGGCCTCGGTACACCTACTGGGCACCCTCACCTGGCTAGCCCCAGACGAGTCCGCGGCCCTCGCGAACGATGGGTTACCCTTGGCCCTCGACGCCGCGCTCGCCGCGCCAGGCGGGCGACTCGGCCTGATCGAGACAAGCCGAGCGGTCCTGCACGATTTTACCGGCGCCACGAGCATCGACCTCAGAGACGGAATCGAGAGCATTGCCATCGACACATGGGCGGCGCACGACGCGGCGGCCACGCTCACCCAGGATCAATTGCGCGACATCTGCTGGGCGGCCCTGACCCACGCCATCCCAGCCGAAACGGTCGCACGCCCCGCTCCCCCCATGTGTGCCCACGCCGTGGGCAAGGCATTCATCATCGACGTGGATCCGCACGGCATCACTCTCATGCTGACCGGCCCCGAAGAGGTCTTCACAGTCTTCGCGGCATTCGACGCCCCAGCCGCGACCGGGCTCGACTTCAGTTGGTCCGTCGCCCGCGTGGCCTCGCGCGCCCGCATCGGGCTTTAGCCCGCCCCCCAAGACTCGGCTCCGACGCGCCCCATTCGCGCATCTGACAGTCGGGCCGAGAGCACGTGGGCCCCGCGTCACCGCGGGGCCCACGTCTTGATGTCGGCGTCAGACTCAGCCAGCCTGATAGGACAGGCACGTCTGATCCGCGGCGATGGCCACGCCCTCCGCGGTGCACATGAGATCCGTGTTGTGCACGCACTCCAGGCGCTGGCAGGCGCCAATCTTGCCTCCGCCGCCCAGCCCTCCGCGGGCGTCGAGAGCGATGAAGGTGGCGCAGGCGGCCTTCTCGGCGCCGGCGATGGTGACGGCGAATGCCTTGCAGCCCTCGTTGTTGTAGGCGCACGAGGTGGTGGCGCAGGCGGTGACGGCGGTGACAGCGTTCATGATTGGACCTTCCTCCCAGCGCATCTGACGATGATTAAGCTACATCCATAAAACTCCCCTCACAACCAAGGAAAGCCTAACCAATAGGCGTTGACGGGCGTCCTTCAACGCAGGACACGAGGAAATCCTCATTGCATAATCAACAATTACGCAACACCGGCTCGGCGTTCTTTCCGCATCCAGGGGCACCTCGGGGCCAAGTCCGGGTCCCACCTGGTCGATTCCTGGCGCCCCCTGGAGCACACTGGGTATAAGCACTGCACAAGGAGCACGATGAACGAACACACTGATGACCAGCCGCTAGCCGAGCCCATCGATGAGGAGCAGCCATCCGCTGAGGAGGTTCCAGAGGGTCCAGGCGATGCCCCTAGCACCGATGATGCAAATGGGCACGACCGCGTGAGCCCCTCCACCACCACGCCTCGTCCCGATCCGCTCACCCAGGCCGGGGAAACCATCGTCAACCTTGCTGCCGAAGCCGCCTACACCGCGGTTGGGTTCGCGGGCTTCGTCGGCGACAGGGCCAAGGCCTTCTACGAAGAGCAGAGCCGTCAATACGCCAAGGCCCACCCCGAGGAGGAGGATCCCATTGGCAGCCGGGCATTCCTCCGGCAGATGGCCGAGCACCTGGAGAAGATGGTCGACGACATCACCCAGGGCATCAAGGACATGGCCGATCGGGGCCGCGCCACGCTGAAACCTGAAGACGTTCAGCCGGGCGAACCTGCTCCCGCGCCTGAGCCTCCTGTCTCGCCGGAGTCGTCGGTGTCTCCGGTCTCGCCTGGTTCTCCAGCGTCTCCGGATTCGCCTATTCCTCCGGCGTCGCTAGCCGAGTAACCGGTCTGGGCATGACAAACCCCTTGGGCTGGCCGTTTGGTCAGCCCAAGGGGTTGTGTCATGCCTGGGTCAGGCGGGCTACCTGGGTCAGGCGGACCTGCGTCGCCGGATCAGCGCTGCCGTGGTCAATCCCACGGCCACGAGACCGATACCGATGATCGCGTTTGTTCCTTCGCCGTCTCCACCCGTGCGGGGCAGGCCCGGCTTTGG
>JBHADA010000001.1:0-15518 GCA_041854805.1 Arachnia sp. | reverse complement strand
GCCCGGTCAGCACCTGCCAGGGAAGCGTCAGCCCGGCCGGGTTGGCGCCATAGGCCGCGCACACCGCGCACCCCACGGCGAGGGCCACGAGCATGGTCACGAGGCCGTAAATGGTGACGGCGAGGCAGCGGCGAGACAAGCAGCGTCGACCCGCTCCAGATGGACAGCATCCACGACCAGTGACCGCCCCAGCACACCGCGTACCCTTCGACCTCCTGGCAGTTGAGGAAGTTGATGGCGTGGGTGACGAGGAAGACGGGCACGAGCGGCCACGTGACGCGCAGCCACAGCCTCACGCCGCTCACGTTTCTTCTCCCAGGAGCGTCAGCAGCCAGTCGGCGTCCATGCCCGGGGTGAGTTTCCCGTCGAACACCACCCGCCCTTCGTCCAAGACGATGACGCGGCTGGCCAGCGCCTGGACGTCCTCGATGAGATGGCTCGATAGGAGCACCGTGCCTGTGGCGCGTTCGGCGATCAACTCGACCATCCGGGCACGCTGCTTGGGATCCAGCCCGGTGCTGGGCTCGTCGAGGAGCAGAACATCCGCCTGGGCGGCCAAGGCCTGCGCCAGCCACACGCGCCTCACCATTCCGCCCGAAAGCACCCCAAGCTTCACGTCGAGACGCTGCCCGAGCCCCACGTCATCCAGGGCTGCGGCCGCCCACTCGCCCGCCTCGGCTCGCGAAACGCCTCGCATCCAGGTGAGGTAGGACACGAACTGACGCAGCGTCATGGCCCGAGGCGCCTGGGCAGTCTGCGGCATGAGCGCCACTTTCCTGAGCGCCGCATCACGCTCGCCGCGGGCGTACGGGTCGAGCCCCGCCACCTCGACACTCCCACTGGTGGGACGAAGCCCGCCGGAGAGCACCTTGAGCAGAGTGGACTTCCCCGCCCCATTGGCGCCCACCAGCGCCGTCACACCCGGCGTGAAGGTGAGCGACACATCCCGCAGGGCCATGGCCCCACGGCGCCGATAGGCGTGGCCGACCCCGCTGACCCGGAGCACCTAGTAGGCCCGTCCGCGCTTCTCGCCAACGCACACATCAGCGGTGCGCGTCCTTTTCTCTATATCCATGGCGCCCTTCCCGATTGCGCACGCAATGCGTTACACGCAACGCTACGGGCACCGGCACGCGCGTCAACCCGTGAATCCGTTCAATTCCAGACAACAAAACGCGTGCACAAACATTGAGTACTCAACTCTAGAATCACTTAGGCCCAAAGCATCAAGACGTTTCGCGGCTCTGACCCATGAGCAGCGATGCCCTCCAGACTGGGTTCCTAGCCGTTCATCAGGGCCTGGAAGAACACCTTTCCGATGTCTGCCGGGTTTGGAGAGTTGAAGGCCGTGCCGCCTGTGGCGTCCGCGATCATCTTGAGCGACTCCGTGTCCGCGTTGCGCCCAAACGCCAGAGTGAGGAAACGCACCGGCTTGTTCGGGTCATGCTCAGCCTTGAGCACGGAGATGAGTTCCTCGCGGGTGATCTGGTGATGATCGTCGTGGACGCCGTCGGTGATGAGCACGATGACGTTGGGCTCGTCCGGGGTGTAGGTCTCCTTCATCTTCCGGAAGGCGTTCAGGGCCGTGTCGTACATGCCCGTGTCATGCTGTGGGGTGAGACCCTGGGTGGCCTTGACCAGGGCGTCGAGTCGGGTCTTGCCGTCCATCGAGTCCTTGACTGGGCCGACGTCGACGAGTTCGCGGAAATCGACGTCGCCCTCTAGGTGGGTGGAGAACTCCCATAGGCCGATCTCCGTGTCCGGCGGCACCAATTGCATGCCCGTGATGGCCGCGTCCTGGGCGAATTGGAGCTTGGTGCGTCCCGTGCCGGGCACCTTCTCCGCCATCGAGCCCGACACGTCCATGAGCACAAGGAAGCGTCCCGGATGCTTGAGCCGGTGCCAGGCCTTGTTCAAGGCTGTCTCGGTCTCCCCAGAGACAGTGAACTGGGTCTCGGCAGGGCCACCGACCGCGTTGAGGTCCTTGTTCTCGGTCAGTTTCTCAGTGGCCGAGCCATCGGCGGCGCGAAGCCCCGCGTCCTTGATGGCCTGCTGCCCGTCGTCGCCCGTGAGGTATTGGGCAAATCTCTTGGCCTCGCCGGCCTCAGGGGTGAGCCTGATGTTCAGCGGCGCCGTCACACTCGACTCCTTCGGGTAGAAGGCACGCAGCTTCTCCGACGGGTTGGTGGAGTTGTAGGTGATCACATTTTGCTCGTCGAGCAGCGCCGCCGACACGGTGGCGGGCAGTTTGCCACTCGAATCAGCCTGCTTGATCTTCTGCGTCAAGCCCGGTTGGTCCGCGGCGACGACGGTGGCCTGCCGCACGAGGCCGAGCAGCGCGGCCTGCGCCTTTTGATTCCCTATGTCGTTGGCGGTGACGCTGGCGGGGGACTTCGAGAGGCTGCTGGCGGCCAAACCGAGCGCGAAGCCACGCGTCACGCTCGAGGCCCCCACATCGGCGAGGGCGACATCGAAACTGCCAAGTTCGGCGTGCCCGTGCCCGGTCCAGCGTTGGGCGTTGGTAAGCGTGCGGGTGACCTCCGACCACGTTGGGGACCCCTTCCAGCCGAGCGGAGAGACGAGGCTCTCTGGCACGGCTACCACGCCTGCGGGTGCGGCCACGGCGCCGCCATCGCTCAGTTCTGCGTCGAAGGTTTCGGAGAGGGTGGTCGTCGGCTCCGTGCCGATGACCGCTTTGGGGGCCTTCTTCTCATCGGTGAGGAGTTCGGCCAAGGTCTTGGTGTCCTGGTAGGGAGCTATGCCTATCGTGCACGCCCCCTTGTCCTTGTTGTAGGCGTCCGCCACGGTGGCCAGCGCGTTGGAGTAGTCGTTGGACACGGCTATCCATGTGCCAGGCTCGGCGCACTCCTGGGCAGCCGACTCGCTTCCGGCCGCCGATCCCCCTCCCCCCTTGGGCCACAGCCGTGGCAGGAATATGATGCCCGCCACCAAGGCGAGGAGAGCGACGACAGCCACCGGGATCGGCCACCAGCGGCGTCCGTCTCGCGCGGGGACCTCCCCATGACGTGGCGCGGTGCTGTTGGTGAACACAACAGGCTCCTTCCAGTGTGTGCCGAGTCAACCGGCGACAGGACCATACCTTGTGCGTATCGTAGAGATGCCTTGGTTCGTTACCAGCGCTGTAAGAACACTTGCGGCAAACCGATCATCTCCTTGGCCCTGACTAGCCCTTGGCTACGATTCAGCGTTGTTTTGGTCAGACTACACCGACGAAGGATTACAGTGACGAGACGAGTCGCGCCGTGGCGCACATCCTTGGACATATGGGTGCACTCCTCCAGAGTGCAGAACCTCATCATGGCGGTGATCCTCATCAACTCGATCACCATCGGTGTCGAGACGGCCGTTGATCACGGCTCGCCCGCGTACCACGTGCTCTACCTGCTCGATCATGCCGCCCTAGCCATCTTCACCGTGGAGATCGTCCTCAAACTCGCCGCCATGGGGCCGCGACGGTTCTTTAGCCGCGGCTGGAACGTATTCGACTTCCTCGTGGTCGCCGTCGCCCTCGTGCCCGGCGCGGGCCCCCTGTCGGTGCTGCGCACCCTTCGCGTGCTACGGCTACTGCGGGTGATCAAGTTCATGCCGAGCCTACGCAGGGTCGTCGAGGCGCTCCTCATGTCGCTGCCAGGCATCAGCGCCATCGGGATGCTCATCGCCATGGTCTTCTACGTGGCCGCAGTCATGGCCACCGCCATGTTCGGCGCCGACTTCCCGCAATGGTTCGGCAGCCTCGGTCACTCCCTATACACCCTGTTCCAGGTGATGACGCTGGAGAGCTGGTCCATGGGCATCGTGCGTCCCGTCATGGAGAAGTCGCCCTGGGCATGGCTGTTCTTCGTGCCGTTCATCCTGGTTTCGGCCTTCACCATGCTCAACCTCTTCATCGCGGTCATCGTCGATACCATGAGCAACCTGTCTCCCGCGGCGCCTCGCGAGAGCGCCGACGATCCCGAGCCCACCCCGGCACACGAGGCCACCAACGCCGCCATCCTGCGGGAGGTTCGCGCGTTGCGAGAGGAGGTGGCCGCGCTGCGCGGTCAACGCGTCGAGTAACCACGCGGGGCTTGGCAGCCTCAATTCAGTTGCCTGGAGTACAACCGAGCGTAGGCGCCTCCCGCGGCGAGCAACTCATCGTGGGTTCCCCGCTCCACCACGCCGCCATTCTCGACTACAAGGATGAGGTCCGCGTGGCGCACCGTCGCCAAGCGGTGCGCGATGACGATCGACGTGCGGCCCCGGCGCGCCACATCCAGCGCCGCCTGCACAGCCGCCTCGGAATCCGAGTCCAAGTGGGCCGTGGCCTCGTCCAAGACCAGGATGGGCGGGGCCTTAAGCAGCAGCCGGGCGATAGCGAAACGCTGCCTCTCACCGCCGCTGAGCCGATACCCCCGCTCCCCCACGACCGTGCCCAACCCATCGGGCAATCGTCGCACCAGCGCGTCGATCTGCGCGGCGGCCAGCGCGTCCCACATTTCCTGTTCTGTGGCATCCGGCTTGGCGTAACGCAGGTTGGCCTCAACCGTGTCGTGGAAGAGGTGCGCGTCCTGGGTGACGTAGCCCACCTCGTCCTGAAGCGAGGCCAACCGTAGCCGGCGCACGTCGACGCCGCCCACCTCCACGGAGCCGGAGTCCACGTCGTAGAGCCGGGCGATGAGATGCGTGATGGTGGTCTTGCCCGCCCCGGAGGGGCCAACCAGCGCGACGCTCTGCCCAGGCGCGGCCTCGAACGTGACTCCCTGCAAGACCGGCCGAGGCTCGCCCTCCCCCGCCGCCGTCGCGGGCTCCAGGGAAGCCAGCGAGACGGCTTCGGCGTCCGGGTAGGTGAACCAGACATCCCGGAACGCGACGCTGGGCACCCCCGTGGTAGGCCGGGCGTCGACCGCGTCGACGATGAGGGGGCTCAGGTCCAGCACCTCGAAGATCCGCTCGAAGCTGACCAGCGCGGTCATGAGATCCACCCGCAGGGTACTGAGCTGGATGAGCGGCCCATACAGCCTCGCCAACAACGCCACGAGCGCCGTGAGTGTCCCCACCGACAAGCTCCCCTGGACCACACCGACTCCACCGAATCCATAAAACAGCGCTGTGGCGAGCGCGCCGACGAGCGTCAGGCTGGTCATGTAGGCCCGGGTCACCATGGCGATCCTGACGCCAGAATCGGCCACGTCGCGGGCCTGGGCAGCGTAGACGAGGCGTTCCGTATCGAGATCGCCGAACAGCTTCACCAACAACGCCCCGGAGACGGAGAACCGCTCGGTTACGGTTGCCGACATCTCGGCCTGCTGCTGCATCCGGACACGCGAAAGCTCGGCCAAGCGACGCCCAACGAGGCGAGCTGGAACCATGACGACGGGAAGCAACACCACCGCGGCGAGGGTCAACGGCCACGACAGCGCCGCCATGGACCCCAGCACCAGTACGAGCGTGATGGTGGAGTTGATCAGCGTCGACAGGGTGGACGTGAAGGCCTGCTGTGCGCCATTGATGTCCGACTGGAGCCGCGAGACCAGCTTGCCGGTGTGGGAACGGCTGAAGAAGGCCACCGGCATCCGCAGCACATGGTCGAAGACCTGCACTCGCAGCGTGTAAATGAGGCGTTCGCCAATACGCGCCGAACACCACCGTTCCAACAGGCTCGCCCCCGCCGCAGCCACCGCCATGGCCGCCACCGCCACCGAGAGCCACACGATCAAGCCAGTGTTGCCGCCCAGCACACCGTCGTCGATGATGCGCTGGAACAACAGCAGCGGGACCACCTGCAACCCGCTGCCCGCGACCACGGCGAGCAGGAGAACGACGATCAGCCCCATGAAGGGTTTCCCGTAGCTCAATGCCCGGCGAGCCGTCGCCCGGTCCAGCTTGTGCTGAGCGATCGCGGGATCCGCAGACAGGTGTCCCATGACCCGGGGACCGAGCCGCGCGACGTTCACCTCGTCACACCTGGGTACGGTGGAAGTTGAGGTATGAGCGCGACGGAGTGGGGCCCCGCTGCCCCTGATACCGGGACCCGTACGCGGCCGAACCGTATGGATGTTCCGCGGGACTCGTGAGTTGGAAGAAGCACAACTGGCCAATCTTCATGCCCGGCCACAGCTTGACTGGGAGCGTGGCCATGTTGGACAGCTCCAGCGTGACGTGGCCGGCGAATCCCGGGTCGATGAACCCCGCAGTCGAATGGGTGAGCAGCCCCAGTCGTCCCAACGACGACTTCCCCTCTAGGCGAGCCGCCACGGCGGGCCCCAACGTCACCCTCTCGAGAGTCGAGCCCAGCACGAACTCGCCCGGGTGAAGCACAAAGGGCTCCCCCTCGTCCACCTCGATCAGCCGGGTCAACTCCGACTGTTCCTCGGCAGGGTCGATCGATGGGTAGCGATGGTTCTCGAAGACACGGAAATAACGGTCGAGGCGCACATCGACACTAGATGGCTGAACCATGCCGGGATCCCACGGGTCGAGCAGGATCTCCCCACGATGAACCTGGGCCCGGATGTCGCGATCGCTGAGCAGCATGAAGCGAGCATAGTGCGACCGGCCCCGGCCCTAGGTTCTCGCCGACATGGGCGAGCCAGGCGAACGCCGACCTCAGGGGCGACGTAGCACCGTGAACCAGCGGTTTCCGTAGGAGACCTGTTGGCCCTCGCGGACCCGCATCGGGACACTCGCGGGGCAGGGCTTGAGCTCGCCCGAGGACGTGACCAGGGCAGTACCGTTGGTCGAGTCGCGATCGACGACATAGACGCCTCGCGGATCCACGCCGATGAGCACATGGGTACGCGAGATCATCCGCCCATCTCCGGAGGAGGGCACGAGGTGCACCTCCGGGTCGTCTGGACCCTTCTGCGGATTTCGGCCCAGAAGGACGGTCACCACCAGTTCGACCTCGCGTCCGTCATCGAGCCTCAGATACCAGCCTTCGTCGCCTGGACGGTCCTCCACCGCTCGAGAATCGCCATCCTCAGGAAGGTTGCGCGCGGGCTTGGGCGAGGACGGTTCGATGACAGAGGTGGGCGTGGGCAGAGGAATCCACGCCTTCTGCGGCGCACGCTCGGTGATGGCGGACTCCGGCGACACGGAGCCAGGCGTGTACTGGCTGGGCGGAGCCCCCAAGGGTTGCCACGGGGCCTGCGGCGCAGGAGCCGGGCTCGGGTTCTGTCCCGGGCTCTTCGGGCCGCTTGGGCTTTGTGATGGACTCGACTGAGCCGGGCTCTGCCGGGCGGGGGTAGAAGCTGGCGCCGGGGTGGGCGAGTCGGACGGCCACGGCGCCGAGCCCCGGCGAGCGGGACTGTGCGGCGGGGTCGGCGACGCCGTCGAGGTTGGGCTCTGCGGCGTGGGCGAGGCCGAACGGCGCGGGCCCTGCGGCGCCGGAACCGGCGTGGCCTGCTGTTCCGCGGGCGCCCAGCCCGCTTCCTCACCCGCCCCCCACTCGGGGGCATACTTGGCGGCCAACTGCGGCGGCATCCCGGGAGTCGAGGTGACGGTGCTGCTCTGCCGCGGCCGTTCAGGAGCCGTGGACTGGGCCTTGTCTTCCACCACCAACGCGTTGGTCACCAGGTCATGCCACCCCTGATGACGTTCCTGCCGAACCAGAAAGTAGAGCAAGGCGAGGCCACCGACCAGCGTGCCCATGAGGGCGTTGAAAATGAGGTACCGCAAACAGCAGCGCCACCACCCGATAGGTTGGCCGTCCTCGACGGAGACCACCCGCAAGCCCATCACGCGAGCGCCGAGGCCGGCGCCCTGAGTCGCGTAGGCCCACCATTGGTATCCGAGGAAGCCCACCCCAAGGAGCGCGCCCACGATGTTGGCTACCACCGCTGTCAACAGCGAGAGCAGCCCGGTCAATCCCCCGATGATCAGTAGAGGCACAACGTCGATGACAGCGGCGACCACTCGTCGCCCCAGGTCAGCTACGACGGCGCCTCGCGGAATCACTCGGTTCACCGCTTGCCCTTTCGTCCAGTTGTGCAGCAGCCTACCGCCAGATGGGGCAGACATGGACCTCGCGCGCTCCCTCCAGGACTCATCGGATCTTCCTGAAGGACTTGGTTGACAACCGCGACAGCACCCACCGCGCCCACGTAACCGACGCCTGCATGCCTCGCTTGATGGCCCCCGACGCGTCCCAATACCCATCGGTGGCCTTCTGGCTTGGTTCCCCAGGAGCGAACACCAGCCAGTCCGCCTGTCTCGCCAGAGAGATGGGATCCGTTTGTCTGCCCACCTTGGGGAAGTTCTCCATCAACGATTCCGCCTGCTCTGACCTCGTGGCGGACACCGACGGGGAACGGCCCAGGTCTCTGGCGTGGTCAACCAACTCGGCCCAAGCACCGGCGATCCGGTTGGCCATCACCGGATGCTCCCGGCGCCGCTTTCTGCGTCTCAGTTTGAGACCCACGATCACGGCGATCGGCGCCACGATCGTGATGAGCGGAATACCCGTCAACGCGAACCACACACCGATCTGGGCCCAGTTGATCCGGCGCTCCTCGTCCGGGGCCTCCCCCGGATCGATCGGCAGCATCTCGTCCGGTGGCGGCATCTCGGGACGCTGCGGTGGGGGCGGCGGATTCTCAATGAACGGCTGCGAATCCGGCGGCTGCTTGGGCAGATCCTCATGCAGGATGCGGGTCTCTGGCGGTGTCGGATCGAACATCACCCAGCCCAGCCCTTGGAGGTAGAGCTCGGGCCAGGCCCCGACATTGTCGCCAAGGACGTTGGTGGCCTCCACCTTGTAGCCATAGATCACGCGCGCCGGGATGCCCAGTTCCCGCGCCATCAACGCCATCGCCACGGCGTACTGCTCATGGTCGCCCACCATGCGGTTCGTGTCTCGAAGCAGCGTGGCGATCCGATTCTCCGTGTGCCCAGGCAAGGATTTCGCCTCGTCGGTCTGACCATGGCTGAAGTACCCTGCCTGCAACGCCCGCTCGATCTGCAAAGCGGCCGCGCCCGCCGTCCGGGCCCCCTCGGCCCAGGTTTCGGCCAACGACCCCACCTCGTCGGGGACGCCGGTGACCGGAGGCAGCACGTAGCTCCCGGCCTCGGCCCGTGCGATGTCCTCATCCGCCGGGCGTTCAGGCACCTTGGACCGCAACTCATAACGATCCCCCTCGGTCAGCCCGGTGGAGACGAACCCGGTGGCAGAGCTGCGGTTGTAATAGAAGTTCTCACCCAGCCCAATCGCGCGGACCCCTTCGAAACGGATCGACGTGGTGCGCCCCACGGTGGGAACCCATACACCGTCGTAGGCGGCGATATCAATCAGTGAATCGCGCTCCGGCTCGGCACCGGTGTCGGCGATCCACTGTCCCACCCGGGTGAACGTCGTGGCGCTCAGCGCCTGATCCTCAAGGTTGCCAACCCGGTAGCTGACGCCGTCGTATTTATCGAGCGTAGCGAGCCGGACGACGTCGCCGGCATTGATGCCGGACACCCGAAACAAGGTGGTCTCGCGCCGCTCAGTGATGTTGGCACGGTAGGCCTGCAACGGCGAGGCGTACTCGGAGAGATCGATGGGGGGTTCCATTGCGGCACGCAGATTGTCGCGCTCTGCTGATCCCGCCATGATGGGCGTCAGCAGCGACGCCGCGAGCAGGCCAGTCAGCAGCGTGCCAAGCCCAGCCGCCAAACGGACCGGCCGGAACCGGGGCCCGGACCCGGAAAGGCGTGCACGCGCGGCCGCACGCCGGTAGCTCGTCCAGCCCAAAACGATGAGGAAGAACGCCGCGCCGACGAAGAACGGCGCAAAGGCCACCCGCGAGCCGACGAGGATTCCCACCGCCAGCGCACCCGCCAGCGGCAGCCACGCCCAGCCCGGCGTGTGCCCTCGCTGCGAGACCGTCATGGCCACCAGCGCCACCACCAGGGACAGCAGCCCAGGCACGGTCAACAAGTTGAACGTCTCGCCGATGGGGGGATCGAGAGTCAGCATGTCGCGCCAGGCCGTCACCGGCCCCACCAATAGGCCAAAGAGGGTGCGAGGCGTCGGGATCACCCACAGCAGACACGACGATGGCATCGCTAGAAAGCCACCGAAGAGAAACCACGCCCCCGTGGCGAGCAGCGCCGTCGAACCGACCTTGAAGCGACGGTGGATCGAGACGACGGCGACGGCCAGTCCCAGCGCACCAAACCCGAGTACGGTGACAAACAGCCAACCGGTGGTGTAGACCGGCCAAAACGCGCACGCCACTAGGGCGAGGAGGGCCAGGATGGCCGTGCCGTCCAGCAGCAGTTGGCCCACCCAGCCGCGAAGTATGTCGCCGATGGTCGTCGGCTCGACGACCGCCCGCCGCGCCCCGCTCATTCCATCGCCTTCCGCATGGCCCGCGGCAGGTCCTCTAAGGTCCCCACCTGCAACAACGTCACGTTCCCAGACGTGCGGGCGCGCAACTCGGCCCCCTCGTCGACGCGCAGCCCCACGACGCGGGTGTCCACGTCGAACCGGCCGCATGCCTGCCGCAGCTCCCGCAGCGAGGCAGTGGAGCCAGTGATACACACCGCCACCGATGCCGACGGCTCACGCCTAATGGAGCCATGAACGAGATCCATGATGCCCCCGCGGATGGTCTGCGTCACCAAAGACAACTCGTCCAGCGCACGCCCAGGGGTGACGCTGACCAAACGGTCGCGCGTGGTGAGCAGCGCTAGCGGAGACTCGGCGTACAGGGCCTGCAACGCGATGGACCCGGCACAGGAGACGGCCAACTCGAATTCCGTCTCGTCCAGATAGGCGGTGCGCCCCGTGTCGAGCGCCAACGCGACCCGCGACATGCGCGACTCCTCGAACTGACGCACCATGAGCTGCCCGGTCCGCGCCGTCGAACGCCAGTGGACGTGACGACGGTCGTCGCCAGGCACATAGAGACGCAGCGCATGGAAGTTCATGTCGGCCGCGGACAGATGCGGACTGGGATGGCCCTCCAAGTCGTGCACGAAACCCGTCTGGCGGCCGGGCAGCATCACGGTTCGGGGGTGCACGTACAGTTCCAGGGTCTTCGTCCAGCGGGTCTCACGGCCAGTCAGCGCGAACGGGTCGCCCTGCACCGAACTGGCCGGCCCCACGAGCACCAGACCGCGCGTCTGGGTTGGGATCCGAAACGAGTGGGCACTCACCTCCTCGGGATCCAGCGATGGCAACGCGAAACTGGCCGACGAGTTTCCCACGGGAAGGTCCAGCCGAGAACCCCAATGCTTGCGGCGGGCCTGGTTGCGTACCAGCAACCGCCCCTCGGCACGCTCCCCCACCACCACGGAATGGCCGGAGAGCTGCACCCACACGCCCAGCTTGGGTTTTCCGATGGTGAACAGCAGACACACCGCCACCGTGACCGTAGCCAGAACGCCAGCCACGAAGAATTCCACCCAGCCAAACACCAAGCCCACCACCAGACCCACCAGGCCAGCGATGAAACAGCCCCAACCGGCGGTGCCCATCCCCGTGGCCCTGTTGACCCGGTCGTAGACATGCCGCAGCCCGGCGGCCGTCGGCGGCTCGACCGCCTCCGGCAACTCCCAGCGGGCCGTGTCGGTACTCATGGGCGCAGGATCAGCGCTCCGTGGGTGGCGGGACGGACCCCACCAACTCGGCCATGACGTCCACCGCCTGCACACCGTTGAACTCAGCCTCCGGATCGAGGATGAGCCTGTGCGCCAGGCAGGGAATGGACAGCATCTTGATGTCGTCTGGCACCACGAAATGCCGCCCCATGGAGGCGGCCCACACCCGTGACGCCCGCACCAACGCCAACGCCCCACGCACCGACACTCCGAGCCGCACGTCCTCGACGTGCCGGGTGGCCTCGGTGAGACGGGTGACGTAGTCGAGCACGGAGGGCTCGATGTGCACGGATCCCGCGAGCTGGGCCATCTCCGCCACCTGCGCGGTGGACACCACCGGTGATAGCGCGGTCGAACGCGGCCGGCTTCCTCCCGAGAGCAGGATGCGCATGGTGGCCTCATGATCGGGGTAGCCCAACGTCGTCTTCATGAGGAAGCGGTCCAACTGGGCCTCGGGCAGACGATACGTGCCTGCCTGCTCGATGGGGTTCTGGGTGGCGATCACCATGAACGGTTGGCCCGCGTTATAGGTCTGCCCGTCGACAGTGACCCGCGACTCCTCCATTACCTCCAGCAACGCGGACTGGGTCTTCGGAGAGGCCCGGTTGATCTCGTCCGCCAACACGATCGAGGCGAAGATGGGGCCCTGGTGGAACTCGAATTGTCCCGAGCGCTGGTCATAGATGGTCACCCCCGTGACATCAGAGGGCAGCAGATCCGGAGTGAACTGGATGCGTGAATGCGTCCCTTGCACCGACTGCGCGATAGCGCGCGCGAGGGTCGTCTTGCCGGTGCCCGGATAATCCTCCAGCAGAAGGTGCCCCTCGGCCAGCATGCATGTGACGGCAAGCCGGATGGCCTCGGGCTTACCCATGATGACCCGCTCCACGTTGCCGCAGATCGAGGCGAAGTTCTCGCCAAACCAGCGAGCTTGTTCGGGATTCAAATCATCCTCACTTCGGTTTAAACGTCTTGGTGACCCCGTTGTATCGGCAGTTGACTTGGATACTCTGTACCGAGTAGTGCTCGTCGTCGTCAACCAGTTCCTCGTCGTAAGAGATGGTCCGGTTCGACACGTACACAGTGAACCTGTCGTCGTATACCCTCCCCCGGTTGTCGCTAATCTTCGAGCTCACCTCACAGGACCCAGTTTGGACGTAGGGTAGTCGAAACTTCAACCTACCCGATGTGTAGGTGGGTTGCTGAACTCCTTGCACATCGATTGACGTGTTTCCGCTGTGCTGGTTGTTCCAGCGCCAGTGAATGGTGTTCGACGCGCCCGGCTTGAGAGTCAGCCGCGAAGCGCGACCGAACTGGTTCGGCTGACATCCCGTGGTCGAGGTGCACCAGGTGTACTTGCTCGGGTCCCACCCGCCGGAATCGGTCATAGACATGGTGGGTGCCGGGATGCTGACGTCGAGATTGCTGGTGAGCAGCATGCTGTTGGAATCCCATGGGATGTCGCGCGGCTTGGCCGTCTTGGGCATCTTGGGTGAATCCTTCACCTCCGCCGAGACCAGATGATTGACCCGAGCCCGAACCGCGACGGTGTAGCTCTGCCCATTGGTGAGGTTCCTGATCACGCCGTCGCCAAGCTCCCTCCAGCCATCGCCGATGTTGTACTCCACCACGAGGGGGGCTCCAGGGTCGGCATCCGCCTTCACCTTATAGGTGAGAATGCCGTCGCCGGGCTGCCCCACGATGCTGGTGACCTTGGGCACCTTGTAGGAAATCTGGTATTCGCTAGAGGCGCCCACCTCGGCCGTGCCGGAACGGTTGGTGGCCAAGAGCTTGAACCGGGTGGGTTGGGTGCCCATACCCGTCACGGTCACGGTCACGGTCCCGGAGGAGGCCCCCACCTTCTGCGTCTTGGACTTGATCTCGCCAGACTTGGTGACCGGAACCACCAGATAACTGGTGATCGGTGCCCCATTGGCGTTGACCCTGGACGCGTTGAAGGTGACCTCGAAACCGCCGCCGATCTCGTTCTCGATCACCTTGACGCCCAGCTCTTGGCCGCCTTGGGGCGGCCCCGACGGCGACTCTGCCACCGAGTCTGGCGACGGATCCGAGGTCTTGTGCTCGTTCTCAGCCGTGACCCGGAACGAATATGGCGTGCCGTTGTCTAACCCCGTCCAGGTGTAGCTACGGGAGCTTCCGCTCACGCTCTGCGTCCCCAGCACCGTGCCCGACGAGTCGAGCAACGAGATGTGATAGCCGCGGATGGGGCTACCGCCCAGTGGGCTGGAGTACTTCGGGTTATGAGACCAGTTCAACGTCAGGGACCGGTCACCGTACTTGACGGTGGGCCGCGATGGCGGCAGCGGTTTCGCGTCGGGCGTCTGGGGGGCCGACTGTGGCGAGGGCTCCGATCTTCCCAACTCGTTGACCTCGACGATGCTGACGCTCCAGGGCCTGCCGTTACGCAGGCCCGTGACGGTGCAGCGCTCGCCTGGGCAGTCCTGGACTACGGTGGCCTCCCCAGGCGAGGTGGCCGTGGCGATCCGACGCGTCACGGGGCGTCCTCCGTCGCCTCCCGAGGCATACGTGACGGTGACCTCGCCATCGCCCACGCCCTCTGGATAAGGGGTCAGGGGCTGGGCGGGTTTGTCCTGCACCTCGACGGTTATCCGGCCGTCCACGTTGCGGTTCGTGTCCTTGGTGGCGTCTTGCACCGTATAGCGCGCGATGATTGTGCCGTTCGTGCCCGAGGTGGGCTTGATCGTCACCCCGTCCGCGGTGTGGCTGATGGTGGCGGCGCCGCTGACGACCTGGGCGTTGATCACAGTGAGCGACTTGTCGCTGAGGAAGGACACGTCGTTGGACAAGACGTTGATGTCGACAGGCACCCCCGCCGCGGCCTCCGGGACGTGATCGTCCACGGTCTGGGTCAGTGGGCGGCGGGAACTGGTCACCACTATCTGCACCGTGAACGGGGTCGATCCGGTGCTCGCGTCGTAGGCCACTCCCGACAGGGTGCGGGTGGTGGAGGCGGGGGTGTCGATGGCGGCGCTGGCGGCAAGCATCCCACCGTCGAGACGCCACGAGATCCGGTTATCGCCCGCCTGGGCGGTCAGGTCGTCGACGTAGACGTCTTGGCCTTCGGGGTCCCGGAACAGGCTGGCCAGGTCGAGGCGCTCCTCCCCCTCGCCGGGAGCTACCTGCAAGGTCGGGTTCTCCACCACCAGCTTGGGTGGCTCGTTGGCCAGCGGGGCGTCGTCCTTGGCCTGGTCTGGCGCTGGCAACACCTTCACTTTGATGGAGATGAACGCGGTCTTGGCGGTGGTATCGCCCTCTGCCACTTGATCGGTGACCTCGAACACCACGGAGGCTGGCCCCTCGTACAGCGCGTCCGGCAGGTAACGCACGCTCGCCGGGCCGTCGGGAGCGGCCGAACCCTGCGTGGCGCTGATGTTGTCCGCGGTGGTCAGGCGCACCTCGCGGGACTGGGTTCCGACGACGTAGGTGTTGAGATCGAAGGTCAAGGGCTGCCCCGCCACGGCCTCCAACTCGACGTTTTGGTCGCGCAGCACCGGCACGGAGTCGCCCCGGCCAGGAATGGTGATGACGCCGTAGGAGGCGTTGCCGTCGGCATCGATCGCCTTGTAGCGCACCTGCTGCATCTGGTCGAGCACCTTCACCGTTACCTTGCGGCCGCTGCTGACCCGAGCGGTGGCGTTATCGCTGTCGTAGTCCGGCACCTCGATGCGCAGCGACTCCTGCGCGCCGTCCGGATCGTAATCGTCGGCGAGGACATCAACCTCGACCCATTCCTTCTCCAGAATGGCCGCCCCCGAGACGGTGTCGTCTCGAGTCACCGGGGCCTGCAAGGGGGCGTCTGGATCCACGGTGACAAGGATGCTGCCCCGGCCCTGCTGGCCACGCCCGTCGACAATCCCGTAGCTGCCAGCGTAGGTGCCGGGTTCCTCGGGGGC